>DATNGI010000107.1:0-58339 GCA_035605955.1 Rhizomicrobium sp. | reverse complement strand
CCGCCCAGCAGTCGATGCTGGTTTGAGAGCAAAGATCCCCTTAGCCTTTCTTGAGAGCGCCGCCAAACAAGTTCGCGAGGTTTCCGCACCATGAAAACAACCAATCCCGGCGTCGCCTTGGTGACAGGTGCGTCCTCCGGCATCGGTCAAGCCACGGCAAGGGCTTTGCGCAAAGCCGGCTTTACCGTTTTTGGAACCAGTCGTCACCCAGCCTTCGAGCGACCCGACGGCATCACCATTCTCAGTTGCGACGTCACCGATGATGCCTCTGTGACAAAACTGGTTGATGAGGTCGTGAGCAGAGCCGGCCGCATAGATCTCCTCGTTAACAACGCAGGCATCGGCTTGCTCGGCGGTGCGGAAGAATCCTCCACCAGGCAGGCTCAGGCACTGTTCGACGTGAATGTCTTTGGCGTTATGCGAGTGACCAACGCCGTGTTGCCAATCATGCGGCGTCAGGGCAAAGGCAGAATCGTCAACTTAAGTAGCGTGCTGGGTTTGATTCCGGCCCCTTATTCGGCGCTTTATGCGTCAACCAAGCACGCCATTGAAGGCTACTCCGAATCGCTCGACCACGAACTACGGTCCGCAGGGATTCGCGTGGTGTTGGTCGAGCCGGCTTATACCCGTACCTCCTTTGAAGAAAATCTCATCAGGCCAGACCGATTGCTCGATATCTACGACGCGGCGCGCTCCAGCATGCAGGTAATCCTTCGGAAAGCCGTCGAAACAGGCGATGCTCCGGAACTCGTAGCCAAGACCATATTGGAAGCAGCGACCACTCCCGTTCCAAAGAGACGCTACGCGGCAGGGAAGAAGGCGCGACAGGTCAGCCTGCTACGGCGTTTTGTTCCAGAATCCGCATTCGACAAGAGCTTGCGGAAGCAAAACAATCTGCCCCCATGAGACGAGGGGCCGGTTCAGCAGCGCCGATGGTGAGCCATTGAGCGCATCCAGTGGCACTATCAATTCGGCCGAGTATATCTAGACAAAAATTACGTGCCGGGAAGCATCCTCTGAAGCACTCGATCTCGGCGAACCACCGCGTGATAAAATAGAGCGGCGGCTATATGACCAACGGCGAGGAAGGCAAGAAGGAAGGCGGAAGCAATGTGGGAAATGGCCAAATAACCACCCGCAGCCTTCTTGGAATCGGCGGATAGCGCAGCTAGGACGCCAATTTTGGGCCAAACCATGGCTCCGAACACCAGGAGCGGGCGCGGGGGTAGTGAAGCAAGAGCCCATCCGGCAAGCGGGACAAAAATGAGAAGGAAATAAAGACCATAATGCGTGCCGCGCGCCAGCAATCGCTGACCGAAACTAAAATCCGAGGGTAGAGAGGGGACCGGATGTGTAAGCCTCCATAGAAGCCGCATAACGCTCAGCAGCAGAATTGAGATGCCTATTGATTCATGAAGGCCAACAACGGCTACTCGGGCGGGGTTTTGGCGCTCCAAAAATTGAACGAAATATATACCCAGCGCGATATTCAGAAAAACAAGCAAGGCAATGCTCCAATGAAAGGCGATTGCCACTGTGCCGTAACGGATTTTTCTCTCTGAGCCTTCCTTCATATCTGCTCTCCTGTATGGGCTGCCGCGCATTAGTGAACCCCGCTTGATCCAGTGCTGCTGGCTAACGCGTATCCAATGGTTTGGACGTCCTGAAACCAATCCTCATCCTGTAAAATCTCCGCGAGAACGCGGCATTTCTCCGCCCATATCGGCAATGCCCGAAGGAGTCGTTTGCGACCCGACGCGGTTATGGAAATCATCCGACGGCGACGATCGTTTGCGTCAGCCGCGGTGCTGACGAGCCGTTCACGCTGCAGTGCCTTAAGAGCAGCTGTTAAAGTCGTCCTGTCCATGGCGAGGCGAGTCGCCAAAGGCTTCATGGATATAGATTGCGCCGAATAAACGCTCGCCAATATGCTGAATTGCCCGCAAGTCAGGCCGACCGAGCGAAGGCCATCATCGAAAAACCGGGTCAGCATCCGCGCGGCGCGCAGAATGCCAAGAAAAAACAGGTCTCCTTCACGCAATTGCGACGTCATAAGACGGGCCCCAAAACAGCAATTGAATAGCCGCGTGCTCGCCCAAAGCGGCTTTAGGTGATGCTTCCGCTATGCAAATCCGAAAGTCGCATTGAGAGCATGTACCCCTATTTGGAGCAATCTATAGCGTTGTCGTGCCAAAAATCACGTCCTTAAATGTAAAGAATTTGAAAAATCTCTCTTGCTGCACTTTGGCGTGAATTGACTAGCATAATGAAAGTAACATACTTGCATCATGCAAGCGTCTATACTGGATCGTTCGGCGCGCAACTAGGGGAGGGAAATTATGCACAAATCAAAGAATGGAACCGACCGTCGGTCCTTCCTGACCGGGGCGGGAAAAGGCGCCAGCGTACTGGCGATGGCGCCGCTTCTGGCGAACGTCTTGAGCGAAAGCGCGAAGGCCGCGCCCACCATGACCATGGCGGTTAAAGGCAAATATGACTTCGACACGCCCTATAACCGCATCGGCACCGATTGCGTGAAATGGGATCAGGCGATCCGAGACGAGCATATGCCCAAGATCGTGGCGGGCATGGGCATCGCCGACATGGATTTCGAATGCGCTCCCGTGGTGACGGAAGCACTGCAGAAGCGCGTTGCCCACCACAATTGGGGTTACGAAATGCTCGACCTTGACCTGCTTTTCGGAACAGGGGGCAATCATCCCTTCGTGAAGGGCGTCATCGACTGGAACCACAAGCGCTATGGCATCAACGTGGTCACGCCCAAGAATCTGGGTGTCACCACCGGCGTGCATTCCGGCATCATGCCGGCCCTGCGCGCTTTCGCCCCGCCGGGCTCGAAAGTGCTGATGGTGACGCCGATCTACAACGCCTTCTATTTTGATCTCTATGGCTCCAGGCTTGGAGCCAATGAGAGCGTGATGAAGATGGTGAATGGCCGCTACGAAATCGATTGGGCCGATTTCGAGAAGCGTGCTTCGGATCCCAAGACCAAGACCACCATCCTGTGCAATCCGCACAATCCGGTGGGTCGGGTGTGGTCGAAGGACGAACTGCACCGCTATGGCGAGATCTGCCTCAAGCACAACATCAAGGTGCTGTCGGATGAGATCCATTGCGACTTCGTCGCCAAAGGCCAGAAATACACGCCCTTCTCGACCCTGGAAGACAAGAAGATCGTGGACAATTCCATCACCTTCAAAGCAGCGTCCAAGAGCTTCTCGCTGGCGGGTCTGAAATGCGCCTGGTACTTCGCCACCGATCCGGAGACCTTCAAGCGGGTACAGTTCTGGAATCGCACCGAAGTGTCTACGTTGGGCATCGTGTCGTCGCAGGCGGCTTATGAAGGCGGCGAAGCCTGGCTCAACCAGTGTGTCGATTACATCGACGCCAACCAGAAGTTCGCCAACGACTACATCAAGAAGAATCTGCCCTTGATCAAGGTGGGCAACCAGCCCGAAGGCACCTATCTCGCCTGGCTGGATATGAGCGGGCTGGCCGACAAGATCGGCGCCCAGAAGATGGCGGACGAAGAGAACAAGAAGCCGCAGCCGGTCAACTTCATCACCCACGAGCCGGGCAAGGTTCTGCCGGACGACATGGTCGGTCATTGGCTGGCCAAGAATGCTTATGTGCAGATGAATGCGGGCTACACCTATGGCACTGGCGGTGTGAACCACATGCGCATGAATGTGGCCACCTCGCGCAGGACGCTCTCCGCGGCGCTGGACAGCATCGCAGCGGCGACCAAGAAGTTGGCTTGATACGATCGACCGTCCCCGGACGGGCCGGTAGTCCGTTTAGAGCGATGAGTTGAGCACGGCAGGATCGCGTGGGTTAAGCTATCATCCTGCAAGCGATCCACCTATATTCACGCCATGCGTAGAAAAAGCCTTCGTAATACGGTGTGCCCCATCTCTCGAACATTGGACCGTGTCGGCGAGTGGTGGAGCATGTTGATTTTGCGCGATGCTTTTCAAGGATTTACGCGCTTTGACCAATTTCAAGTGAGCCTCGGCATCGCTCCCAATATGCTTGCCCGGCGTCTCAATGCTTTAACTGAAGCGGGCTTTTTCGAAAAAAAGCTTTATTCCCGGCGACCTCGACGTTTTGAGTATGTTCTGACTCAGAAAGGGTGGGATTTTTGGGGGGTGCTGGCGATGCTGTCTGAGTACGGTAATCGACATTTTGCGACAGAGGGTGTTGCAAGCAGGTTGGTCGATGCTCGAACTCGAAAATCACTGGATGCGGCCGTGGTGGACAAACGCAGCGGCAATGTCCTGGGTCCTCAGAACGTGGCGTTCGCAACTGGCCCAGGCGCAGATGCAATTACGAAGCTTCGAGCGCGGTATTTAGAAGTGCGACGCGAGGGTCTTGAGGGTAAGGCTGAATGGGACGCTTATGCAGCGGCCGAAAAGGCAGCAAAACGGCGATCCTCTCGGCGGCGCTAGGTTACCCGGGAGATGGATATCTCGCGTACGGCGGGATAGCCGCCAGCTTTCTCTCCGTACTATGCATCGTACTGACTGAGTTGATTGGACCAGAGACCAAGGCCAAGTTGGTTTACTGGCGATGGAAACATGCATTGCCGGGATGTCAGGCATTTACGAAATACGGACCAAGCGATCCGCGTGTCGATATGGCAAAGGTCCGCCGACGCCTGGGCAATAAACTTCCAACGGATCCGGATGATCAAAATAGGAAGTGGTACGCGCTGTATAAGACTGTGCGTAACGAACTTGGAGTTTCGGACGCGCACAAAGCTTACTTGCTTCTGAGGGACTATACGTTTTTGGCATGGCTCTTCTTACTTTTTTGCCCGGCGGTGGCGTTGAAGCAAGGGGCTTCGCAGGAGACGATTCCCTACTACGCCGCTGCGCTGCTATTACAAGTTGCTCTGGTAAGCCGTAGCGCCGCTGTAAGTGGCCGCCGTCTTGTAACAACTGTTCTCGCCAGTATCTCCTAGTGCTGCGTTTCAGGAATGTGCCAGGAAGTCATTGCACATCCTTGTGCTGATCGGTGCGTTTTGCGCTGGCGCAGCATTGATCTAGCGCAATGCTAGTTTCGCTCCCGCATAGTAGGCGGTGGTAAAATGGAGGTCTCAGATGAAGCCAAATGTTGGAAGCGCTGATAGAGTCCTGCGAGTGATTGCAGCCTTAGCCCTTTTCGCTTACGCAACAGGGTTGGTCTTTCCCAATACTGGCTGGAATTGGGTTGGTTGGATCGGTGTCGTTCCGCTATTGACTGCGGTTTTTCGGGTCTGCCCTGCATATAGCCTTTTTGGTGTCAGGACTGGACGCTAACAAATTGCCGTTACAACGCCATTAGGGGCATTGAGACGGGAGAGGTTATTTTATTCTGACAATTGGCGGTATTCCCGCCATTGAGTTGGCAAATTGTCGGAAAGAGCGTGAAATAGTTGGTCGCTCGCGAATTTCCCCTGATAATTTCGTCTGCGACGAACGGCGCACACGACGCCTATTATGTTTGACCACTGGAGACGCGCTAACAAGCGCGAAATTGCCAATTCGCCCTGTTGAGCTTGCTGTTCCAGCGTAGTGAATCTTGTGCTCGCATTTAGGCTGACTTGAATTGTGCCGCTAGTTGATTTGATGGGGGGCGATGGAATGAACTTATCCATATATGACCAAATGAACGGATTTTCATTTTGAAAAGATTTTCATCTTTCGTCCGAGATTTCTTTATGGCCCACATTCTATTGCTGCATCGAGCTCAAAGGGATGCAGCGCATGCTTCAAAAAGCCCTGTTAGCGGCCGCCTTCACCCCGTTATTGGCGGCATGTGCGATGGCCGAGCCGACAGTTACGCCACAGCAAACCGCCGCCATCGAAGCGACCTGTACCAAAGTCGTGCGGTTGCGTCCGGGACAAGAGTTTGACGCTTGTGTATCCAGCCTTACGGACTCGGTGGCTGATCTAATCAGTGCGGATTATGCCAATAATGCCTATCGCGCTTGCGCAAATGCGGGCTTAAATCGCGAAACGGTGGAATTTTCCCGCTGCGTTCTGGACCATGAAAATACCCGGCGAGACGCCGGCGAGCTCCCCGCGGGTGCGGCCGCCAAATTGAACACCGCGTTTATCACGCCAGCGGACTCCAATCCGCAGGATTATTTCGAAAGCTCGTTCCCGATGCGGCTCCGCCGCGAACAATATGCGTGCGGGACGCTTGGCTTTGAACCTGACACAGGCGCGTTCGTTTCCTGCGTGAACAAACTCGATGCGGAAATCTTTGTCGTCGATCACCCGAACGGCTAGGGCGCTTATGGTGTTCGTGCGGTCCTTTAAGAAGTTGAAGATTGTGAAGGCTGTTTTTGTGGTATTGCGGCCAATGGTGTGTGTGGCCGCTCTGGGTTCGACAATGGGTTGTGCGTCAGCCGCGCCGGAGCCCACGACCCAACAAGCGGCCGCGATTGATGCGATTTGCGATAAAGTCATGAAGCTTTGGCCTGGAGCCCAATTCCAGGCCTGTCAGTCGAGCCTGGCGGACACCGTCACAGCAATGGTTCAAGCAGATTATACGGCAGCCGCTTATAAAGCTTGCGGGCAATCTGGCCAGGAGTTGAATCGCACGGAACTTGCCCGGTGCATCTTGGATCACCGAGAAACCGCGATAAACATTGGCAGTCCTCCTGCTGGGTCAGTATCAAAACTCAGCGCCGCGACGATCGAACCAGTTGCGTCCGATCGGGACTTTTACATGGACGGCTCCATCCCGGTCCGCCGCCGCCGGGAACGCTATGCTTGTGCCGAGCTTGGCCTTGCGCCTGGCGTTGGCCTGTTCGGCGCGTGTACCGACGAACTCGAGACGCAGATCTATTTTGTCGATCATCCGAACGGCTGATGCAGTTGAGACCCCATAATCAGCCGTTCATTTGGGCGCCGCGCGCAAAGTCCCTCACCCCGCGCGCGGCGCCTGCATATCAATCCATCCTCGCACGGTAGCCATGGTCGCGATTGTCCGTCTGGCGCTGCAACGGCCCTACACGTTTATCGTGTTCGCAATCTTGATTGTGCTGTTCGGCGGCTTGGCTGCAATTAGAACCTCCACCGACATTTTTCCAGACATCAAGATCCCCGTGATCGCGGCGGTCTGGACCTATCGCGGGCTTTCGCCCGACGACATGGCGGGACGCGTCATCTATTATTACGAGCGCCAACTTTCCACCGCCGTCACCGATATCGACCATATCGAAAGCCAGTCGTTGCCCGGTGTCGGCATTGTCAAAATCTTTTTTCATCCCACCGTGGATATTCGCACCGCCACCGCGCAGGTCACATCCCTGTCCCAGACCGTGCTCAAGCAAATGCCGCCCGGCATCACACCGCCGCTGATCCTAAATTACAACGCTTCGACCGTGCCGATCCTACAATTGGGCCTTTCCAGCCCGTCGTTGGCGGAAAAAGACATTTTCGACCTGGGCCAAAATTTCATCCGTCCGGCGCTGGCGTCAGTGCCCGGCGCTGCCATTCCTTCGCCCTATGGCGGGCGCGAGCGCCAGATCCAGATCGATGTGGATCCTCAGGCGCTGCAGGCCCACAATCTGTCGGCCCAGGATCTCGAAAACGCGCTCGCGGCGCAAAATCAAATCATCCCCGCGGGCACGATCAAAGTCGGCGCTTTCGAATATAACGTGAAGCTCAACAACAGCCCCAGCATCGTGGAAGAGCTTAACAAGCTGCCCGTCAAGCAGGTGGACGGCGCCACCATCTATATGGGCGATGTGGCCCATGTGCATGATGGGGCGCCCCCTCAGCGCAACGAAGTCCGCATGGACGGCCGCCGCGCAGTGCTCATGACGGTCTTGAAAAGCGGCAGCGCCTCCACGCTCGACATTGTGGACGACGTCAAGGCGATTTTACCGCGGCTTAAGGAGACCTTGCCCAAATCGCTGAAGGTCGTGCCGCTGGCCGACCAATCCGTCTTCGTGCGCGCCGCCGTGTCCGGGGTCATCAAAGAAGGCGCTATCGCCGCCGCCCTGACTAGCCTGATGATCTTGCTGTTTCTGGGCTCCTGGCGCTCCACGCTGGTAATCGTGATTTCCATTCCCCTGGCGATCCTTTTCTCCATTGGATTGCTGTCGGCTCTGGGCCAGACGCTCAATCTCATGACTCTGGGCGGTCTGGCGCTGGCGGTGGGCATTCTGGTGGATGACGCCACAGTGACCATCGAGAATATCAACTGGCACCTGGAAAAGGGAAAAACGGTGCCGCAAGCGATTCTTGACGGGGCGCAACAGATCGTGGTGCCGGCTTTCGTCTCGCTGCTCTGCATTTGCATTGCCTTCGTCCCAATGTTCTTCCTTCCCGGGATTGCGGGCTTTCTGTTTGCGCCCATGGCCGAGGCGGTGGTCTTTGCCTTGATCGGATCCTTCACCTTGTCGCGCACTTTGGTGCCGACCATGGCCAGCTATCTGCTGGTGGCGCATGGCGATGCCAAGGATGCTTCGGTCGCCAAGGCGCATGACGCGAGCAGGGGGCATCATCCCCGCAATCCCCTAGTGCGCCTCCAGCATCGCTTCGAAATGCGGTTTGAAAAAATCCGAGCCGCATACCATCGCTATTTGGCCTTTGCGATGGACCGCCGCTTGATGTTCATCGCTGGCTTTCTTGGCTTCGTGCTGCTGTCTCTCTGTCTGGTTCCGTTCCTGGGAGAGAATTTCTTCCCCGCGGTCGATGCGGGTGAAATCAGCTTGCATGTCCGCGCGCCGATGGGAACCCGGATCGAGGAAACCGCAGCTCTGTTCGACCATGTGGAGAAGCGGATCCGACAGGTCATTCCCCCGAACCAGTTGGGGTCCATCGTGGACAATATCGGCCTGCCAGTGTCGGGAACCAACCGCGCCTATCTCAACACAGGCGGCGTCGGCCCCGAGGATGGCGACATCCTCATCAGCCTGAAGGAAAATCACGCCCCCACCGCCGGATATGTGAAAGCCTTGCGTACCGTTCTCCCGCAAGCCTTCCCTGGCTCTGTCTTTTCCTTCTTGCCGGCCGATATCGTCACCCAGATCCTGAATTTTGGCTCGCCGGCGCCAATCGATGTGCAGGTTGCGGGCCCGGACAAGCAGAAGGCCGAAGCCTATGCCAGCGAGCTCGCCAAGCGGATTTCTCACGTCGCCGGCGCCGCCGATGTCCGGCTGCAGCAATCGTCCCACTATCCGGAGTTCGGGGTGGATGTGGACCGCACCCGCGCCGGCGAGACCGGGATCACCGAGCGCGACGTGACCAACAGCCTAGTGGTGAATCTCACCGGCAGTATTCAAGTGGCGCCGGCCTTCTGGCTCAATCCCAAGAATGGCGTGTCCTACCCCATCGTGGTGCAGACGCCGCAATACCGGCTCGACTCGCTCAGTCAGCTCAAAAACTTACCCATCACCGGGGCCAAACCTGGCGATCCGCAATTGCTAGGCGGCCTGAGCGATATTCACCGGGAGAACAGCGACGCGGTGGTCTCGCACTACGCCATTCAGCCGACCTTCGATGTGTACGCCACGACCCAAGATGCAGATCTCGGAAGCGTGGCCAGCGCCATTCAGAACGTGCTGGATGACACCCAACGGGATCTGCCGCCGGGCGCCACGGTCGCGATCAAGGGCCAGGTGGAGACGATGCACACGGCATTCTCGGGCCTGTTTTTCGGTCTGGCGGAAGCCATTGTGCTGATCTACCTGCTGATCGTAGTCAATTTTCATTCCTGGACGGATCCATTCGTGATCGTGATGGCATTGCCGGGAGCCCTGGCCGGCATTGCCTGGACCTTGTTCGCCACCCACACCACCCTCAGCGTTCCCGCGCTCACCGGCGCCATCATGTGCATGGGTGTGGCGACAGCCAATTCCATCTTGGTCATCAGTTTCGCGCGCGAGCGGCTGGAAGCCACGGGCGACGCGGTGCAAGCCGCAATCGAAGCCGGCGTCACGCGCTTTCGGCCCGTGCTGATGACGGCGCTGGCCATGATCATCGGCATGGCGCCGATGGCGTTGGGGCTGGGCGAGGGCGGCGAACAGAATGCGCCGCTGGGCCGCGCAGTCATCGGCGGTTTGGCATTCGCCACCTTCGCCACGCTTTTCTTCGTCCCGGCCCTGTTCGCGCTGATGCGCGGCCGGCCTTCGCGGGCGGCAGAACCCATTCATGGAGGCGTTTATGTCCCCGGAGAATAGTCCGGATGCGATGAAGCGGAATTTGAAGCGCGTCGCGCTGATGGGTGGCGGGATTCTGGCCGTCATCATCATCGCCGGCGCATATACCCGTTTCGTCGAGGCCGGCGCGGTCAAAAACTGGACCAGCGAGGAGGAAATTCCCACCGTGGCGCTGGTTTCCCCCGCCGCGAGCGGCAAGGGGCAGCCGCTAGTCCTGCCGGGAACGCTGCAGGCTTTCTATGACGCGCAGATCTATTCTCGCGTGCCGGGCTATGTGCATGCCTGGTCCAAGGATATCGGCGCTCATGTCCGCAAAGGCGATCTTCTCGCGGTCATCGACACGCCGGAACTGGATCAGCAGATCAGCCAGGCGCGCGCCGATGTCGGCGCCGCCATTGCTGCCCAGAAGCTTTCGGGCACCACCGCCGAGCGGTGGCAAAGCCTTCTGCCTTTGGACGCGGTCTCCAAACAGGACGCGGAGGAGAAGGAGGAAGATTTCGCCAGCAAGACCGGCGCGGCCAAGGCGGCACAGGCCAATCTCGATCGTCTTCTGGCGATGAAGGAATTTTCCCGCATCGTGGCGCCATTCGACGGCGTGGTGACCAAACGCACCGCGGATATCGGTGCCCTGGTCAATGGCGGTCCCTCGGCGAACGGTAATCCCCTGTTCGCGGTGGCCGATATCGGCCATCTCAGGCTCTATGTGAATGTGCCGCAATCCTATTCGGCCCGCATCGTGCCGGGGATGACCGTCTCGCTCACGGTACCCGAATATCCGGACAGGTCTTTCTCTGCCAAGCTTCTGTCGACCTCCAACGCCATCAGCGCGCAATCCTCGACCTTGCTAGTAGAGCTTGAGGTGGACAATAGCAGCGGGCTGTTGAAGCCTGGGGAATATGCCGAAGTGAGCATGGGCCTGCCGCAGAGCCATGAAACGCTGCAGCTGCCGGCCAGCGCCTTGATATTCCGCGCCGGCGGCCTGCAAGTGGCGACGGTAGCGGCCAATGATCGCGTCGTGATGAAGAATATCCGCATCGGCACGGATTTCGGCACGCAGGTGACCATCGCGTCGGGCTTGAGTGGCAAAGATCGTGTGGTCAACAATCCGCCGGACTCCCTTTCGGCCGGCGACAAGGTGCGAGTCGGAACGGGCGGCGATGCGGACTAAGGTTCTAGCTTCCGTGACGGCTTGTGCTTTGCTGGCGGGCTGCTCCTTGGCGCCCGACTACAAGGTGCCGCAAACCGCCGCGCCTGCCGCATTCAAAGAAACGGGTGTGTGGAACCAGGCGGTGCCTTCGGACGACATGCCGCGCGCCGCCTGGTGGCGTCTCTATGGCGACGCCACTCTGAACGGCCTTGAAGAGCGCGTCGAAGCCAGCAACCCCACCCTGGCGCAAGCCATGGCGCGCTACGATGCTGCGCAAGGATACTTGGAAGAGTTTCAATCCGCGCAATATCCGACCCTGACGGCGGGCGGGCATGCCAACACCAATCGTCAGTCCGACAACCGGCCGCTTCGCGGCGCCAGCCAGCCCAGTGTCTATGGCGACGATCTGGTTGGAGGCCTGCTCACCTGGGATTTGGATCTCTGGGGACGGATTCGCAACGAAGTCGCCGCCGGCAAGGCGGAAGCGCAGGCCTCCTTCGCCGATCTGCAATCCATCCGCCTCAGCCTGCAGGCGCAACTGGCCGACAATTATGTGGAGATGCGGGGCCTGGATGCCCAAAGCGCGCTTTTACAGAACGCCATCGGCATCTATCAAAAAGCCTTCGACATTACAAACAACCGCCACGCCAAAGGCATCGCGTCCGGCTTGGATGTGGGCCGCGCACAGACGCAATTGGAAAACGCCAAGGCGCAATATTCCGATGTGGCGGCGCGGCGCGCTCTTCTGGAGCATGCCATCGCCAGCCTGGTGGGAGAGCCGGCCTCCAGCTTCTCCATTCCAGCGCTGCAGGTTGCTTTGAAGCTTCCCAATACGCCGGCCGGCGTGCCGTCCTTGTTGCTGCAGCGGCGCCCTGATATCGCGGCGGCCGAACGCCGTGTGGCGGCTACCAACGCGGAGATCGGCATCGCCCGCGCCGCTTTTTATCCAGATATATCCTTAAGCGCTTTGGCGGGTTTCCAGGGCACGGGCAATGACAGCTTGTTCACGGCGCCGGATGCCTATTGGGCGCTCGGCCCCAGCCTGGCTTTCACGCTGTTCGATGCGGGCCGGCATGAGGGACAACTGGCGGTGGCGAAAGCCGGCAATAGCGCCGCGGCCGCCGCTTACCGCGCCGCCGTGCTGCACGCGTTCCAGGATGTGGAAGACAATCTGGCGCTGCTGGCCAGGTTGGCGGAGGAGGGAGATGCCGAAGCGCAATCCGTGGCCGCCGCCACCCGCACCCAAGATCTAGCGCTGGCTCTATATCAAAATGGAGCCCTGAGTTTTCTGGATGTGGTTGTTGCCCAGACCACGGCGCTACAGGCTCAGCAAGCGGCCCTTTCCATCGAAACCCGCCGGCTCCAGGCCAGTGTGGATCTTATTCATGCCTTGGGCGGGGGATGGTCGGACAGTGAGCTGCCGTTCCGCCCAAAGGAAGGGGAAAAGACCCCGGCGTGACAGATAGTCCTTTATGACAAATTCATGACGAAAGGCGCGATAACGTGCTTCAATCGGAAACCCCGAAATGGGGGGAAGGCCTGATATGCGTATTCTGATTGTCGAAGACGAGAAAAAGCTGATCGACATCCTGCAGCGCACGCTCAGGGCCGAAGGCTATATCGTGGACGGGGTCAACTCGGCCTCCGATGGTCTCGATTACATCAAGACCTATCATTATGACCTGGTGATCATCGACCTGCAGCTACCAGACGGCACCGGTACCAGCCTGCTACGCCGGTTGCGCGACATGGGGCACACCATGCCGGCGCTGATCCTCACCGCCCGCAGCGATCTGGACAGCAAGGTGGAGAATTTCCAAGCCGGCGCCGACGATTATGTGATCAAGCCGGTTGCAATGGCAGAACTCGCGATCCGCGTGCAGGCCTTGCTGCGCCGCGGCCCCGCGCTGCAGGAAAACGTTCTCAGGGCTGCCGATATCGAGATCAACCGCCTTACCCGGCAGGTCCGCCGCGATGGCAAGCGCATCGAACTCAGCCCCAAGGAATATTCGCTGCTCGAATATCTCTTCCTGCATTCGGGCAGAACCTTGTCGCGCAGCATGATCGTGGAAAAGATCTGGGACCAGTCCTTCGAGGGGCTGACCAATATCGTGGACGTCTATATCGGCCATCTCCGGCGCAAGATCGACGAAGGTCGTGAGCACAAGCTGATCCGCACGGTACGCGGCTTGGGCTATACGCTCGATATAGACCCGCGCGGCTGATGTTCCGCTCGGTCACCTCGCGGCTGGTTTTTTTCTACTGCCTGTTACTGGTGGCGCTGGGCGGCGCGTTTCTGCTCTTCACCGCGCTCAGCTTTCAGCATTACACGCGTGAGACGGTTACGGCGGCGCTGGCAGCGCGGACACAGGAAATCTGGAATACCAGCCAGGGCTTGCTGCAACGTCCGGACCAGCTGGCGAACACGATCGAGCGTCGCTTTGCCCCTGAATCGCAGGATCGCTTCATTCGCATTCGCGCAGGCGACCAGATGATATATATGTCGGGAAATCCGGTCGAACGGGATTTTTCGGCTTATGGCGTGCCACTCCAATTCCATGCCGAAGAAGGAGCCGCCAACCTTCTTGGCAATCTTCTGATCTATTCGCGCAATTTCCGGCAGCCCGATGGCAGCTTGATCACGATCGATTCCGGCCAATCTTACCGCTTTGCGAGAACGGTGCAGCGCCAATTGATCACGTCATTGTCCATTGGCCTTCCTCTTCTGCTGATCCTGGCGGCTTTGGCGGGCTATGTCTTGATGCGGCGCGCGCTGACGCCGGTCGAAGTGATGATCAACGCGGCCGAGGCCTATAGTTTCAACAATCCCCACAGCCGGCTTCCCCTGGTTGGCACCGAACCGCGCATCGAGGCCCTGGGATTGGCTCTCAATCGGATGCTGGACCGTCTTGATGGCGCTTATTCCCATGTGAGCCGGTTTTCAGCCGACGCGGCCCATGAATTGCGCACGCCCTTGACCATCATCCGTGGCGAACTGGAGCTGATTTTGGCCGAGGCCCGCACATCCACCGATCTGGACAGGGCGGTCAGCAACGCCCTGGAAGAGATGACCAGATTGAGCGGCATCGTGGACAGCCTGATTACCTTGTCGCGCATGGACAGTTTGTGGGGCAAGCGTGCCCATTCCAGCGTGGATTTGTTGGCGCTGGCAATTGAGACGATCGATCAGATAAATCTGCTGGCGGTGGAAAAGCAGATTTCGCTGGAGAGGCCAACGGGGTCGCCCGTGGCGGTGGCAGGGGATCGTGACCGGTTGAAACAGGTTTTGGTCAATCTCGTCGACAATGCGATCAAATATACGCCGGCTGGAGGCCAGGTGCGCGTGTGGATTGGGGTCGAGGCGGACAATGCGGTCTTGATCGTGGCGGATACCGGCATCGGCATTGTTGCCGACCATCAGGACAAGGTCTTTGACCGCTTTTATCGGGTCTCGCCCGACCGGGGTGAAAGCGGCGCGGGATTGGGCTTGGCGATCGTGAAATCGATCGTTCACGCCCATGGCGGGACCGTGACGCTGGATAGCAAGCCCGGCCTGGGCAGCGTCTTCCGCGTGGAGTTGCCCTTGCCACCTGCCAACCTGGCAGGCTCCGCAAATGCGCCGGAAAATATGGTGGCCGCCGCGGGTGCCGCGGCGGCCACCGGATTGCACGGAAGCGTGCTCTAGAACGGATAATAGCGGATGCTGGTGAAGACCATATTGTCGTCCGTCGGGGCGTGGCCGCCGACGCCCGGAAATGAAGTCAGGTGGGTGTAGGAATACTGCATGCCATAGCGGAAGCTGCCGTATTTCCCTTGATAAATCTTCCACCAGAAACCGGCATTGATCTGATTTTCCGCCTCGATGTTGACCGAGCAGCTCGCATTTTCCGTGGCGCAACTGCTGGTCACCACAGCGGGATTGCCCACGCCGAAATGCGTCGTGGTGGCGCCGGCCGTGACATTGAAAAATTTCGGATGATCGGCCTCTTGGCCGGCATAGGTGTAAATGTCCAGCATCGGCGTGGCGTGCCAGGTGGCGCCCAGCAGAAGGATGGTCTCGTTGATCGGCGCTTCCGTACCGTCTGGCTTGAACGTCACGTCCGGCAACTGCCCTGAGCCGTAGCGTCCAATTCCGCTGCCAATAAGGCCGCTCACTTGAAGGTCGAGGATCTTGGGAATGGCGGACCAGGTGATGCCGCCGCCTACGCCACCGCCATCGACATTGTGATTGTTGTTGCCGACCGGCAATCCCAGAATATTGGCCGCCGAGGTGACATCGACGCGGTCATAGAAAGACCGGTACAATCCATAAACTTCCATATGGAGGGGCTGGGATTCGCCGATCATGGGCTCCCAAGCCGCCTTACCGATAATGTCGGGCACATGGTTGATCGAGAAATTGTTGTTGGCGTCCAGCAAAGAACCGCCAGCATGGTTGTTGACGATGGAGATCCCCGCCAGTGACTGGGGCCCGCCGGGGCCTCCGGCAAAAGTGGTCTGGGGATTCTCCGCTGAAAGCGCCAGCCAGAACTGATGGTCGAAATTCTTGACCACGCGGATCTGCGGCTGCCGCGACCAGGTGAAACCCACGGAATATTGCGCGTCGATCGTGGCGGGAATGACTTCGTTGCGCGGGGTTATCCCGTGACCGTTTAGGGTCGCCAACGACCAATTTTGGCCAGCCAGCAATTCGATGCCCTCGGCATCCCAATCTACCGTTCCGTAGACGTTGCGAATGCGCAAATTGTAGGAATTGCTCTCATTGGAATTTGCAGTCTGGGCCGCGCCCAGGAAATCGAACTCGCCGTAGAACGCAAGATGGGTGTCGGGATTTACATTGCCTTGCGCCAACACCGAGAGCCGGCTCTGACGCGCGGTAAAGCGGAACTCGGAATAATGCCCGTTGGTGGCATTCGGAAATGGGATGCCGCTAAAGCTGCTGCCGATATCCGCTGATTCACTGCGTTCGCGATATGCACTTTCGGCGGCCAGAAAGCCGCCCAACGTCACGGTTGCCGGGCCCACATCGGTGGTCGAATCCGCCATGGCGGCGGGCGCGGCGCCCATGATCGACGCAAGCGCGATCGCGCTGGCGCCTGCGCGCCGGACAATTTTACATTTCATGATTGCATCCTGTTACCCCTCCGGCCACCAGTGACCGGTCAGGCGCGTGGTAGTCGCGCCATAAGACAGTTTTGCAACGGTGCCGGATTATAAGTGGATTTTAATGCAGCATTTAAAAGGCTTTTATGCGCACTCGCGATCGTCTGTCTCTGTCATGTGATCGCAACAATTCGGTTCTATCGCGCGGTGATGTGCAGCTTCTTGCACGGTCAATGAAGGAACGGAAAATGCAAATCAAAGCTCGTTATATGGCGGCGGTGGGCGGCGCCATGTTGGCTACTCTGACCGCCAGCGAAGCCGGCGCGGTGTCTTTGACGGGAGCAGGCGGCACGGCGATCTATCCTGTGCTGCAGGTATGGGCGCAGAAATACCAGCAGAAGAACGGCGACGAAGTGAATTACCAGGCGATTGGCTCTGGGGGCGGTATCAAACAGATCGAGTCCAAGACGGTTGATTTCGCCAATTCCGACAAACCGCTGATGCACGACGAAATTACGCAAAATCATCTGGCGCAATTCCCGCAAGTGGTGATCTCCATCGTGCCAGTTGTGCACCTGCCGGGCGTGCAAGCCGGCCAGATGGTGCTCAACGGCGCCGTACTTTCGAAAATCTATCTCGGCCAGATCACCAAATGGAACGATCCGGCGATCAAGGCGCTCAATCCCGGCCTCAATCTGCCTACAACCGCCATTTTGACGGTTCACCGCTCCGACGGTTCGGGCACCACCTTCAACTTCACCAACTATCTGGGCAAGGTGAATCCCGAATGGCAGACCAAAGTCGGAGCTGATACGGCGGTGTCCTGGCCGGGCGGCATCGGCGGCAAGGGCAATGCCGGCGTGGCGGCCAGCGTGCAGCAAACCATGGGCTCGATCGGCTATGTCGAATATGCCTACGCCAAGCAATCGGGGCTGATTTATACCGACATGGTCAATGCCGCCGGCAAACGCGTGAAGCCGACGATGGAGGCTTTCCAAGCGGCCGCGGCCAATGCCGATTTTTCCAAGGTGCAGGATTTCTATGAAATTCTCACCAACCAGCCCGGCTCCCAGAGTTGGCCGATCACGGCGGCGACTTATATGCTGATGCGCGCCGACTATCCTGCCGACAAAAACAAATCGGTGTTGAAATTCCTGGATTGGGCGCTCAAGGAAGGGCAGGGCGACGCCCGCCAGCTCGACTATGTGCCGATGCCGGACAATGTCGTGAAGCAGATCGAGGCATCATGGGCCGCGAGTCTGCATGCAACACCTTAGAGGGTCGAATAGGCGGGTTGAACCGGTGGCGGAAAATGCCGCCGGTTCGGCTTGTCCAGCCGGGCCGCGATTTCGTCCAGCATCGGTTTATAGCCGGAGCGCAGCATGACCAGGATGAGAAGGAAGGCGGGAACGGCCATGCGTTCCGCCAGCCAGGTGGGCCATGTCGTTTCGCCGTCTTCCAGCGAACGGTCGTCGCATTTCTGGAGCAGCTGGCCCGTCATAAGCAGGTACTTTTGCGCTTCGCGAAGCCCGGCATCGCCGGTGATGGATACCAGGTCGCTGCCTTCCAGCGCCGTGCACACGATCCGCACGGTCAGCCAGAGGCGTTCGGCCGCCTGATCGTCTTCGGGGGTGGAAAGTCCGTTGGTGCGCGAAATCCACGTCAACGCCCGCTCGATCACCCGGGTGATGGCCGCCGCATCGCCATCGTCGGGAACCAGTGTGCCGCTGAGCGCCAACGTGGCCTGCAACAGAATGTAGGTGGTATCGCCCTGTCCTTGCAGTCCGGGTTGCGCCAGCTTGAACAGGGTATCGGGATTGAGCCGGTATTTCGGTGTCGGGCATGCCATCCAGTTGACCCGGTTGCGGCTTCGGGCTGCCCAGGCCCTGCGGAACTGACGCAGGGGGACCGAAAAGCCATGCAGCCACAACATCCAAAGGACGATTTCCGGACGGCCATATTTGCGCAGCAGGTCGAAGGTGGCGCAGGCATGATCGCGAATGTTCGGTTCTTTCCAGTAATAAGCGCGGCCCTTACCCGTACCGAGGCCCTGACTGGCCAAGGGAGGCAGTAGGCCCTCTTTGCGCCAACCCGCCAGATTGGCGAGCGTGATCGGGCGTCCATCCTCGGCCAAAGCCATAATGAGTTCGCGTTCCGAAGTCGTGAAGGAGGATCTGCCGGGCATACCGCGTGCCGATATCGTCGCGGCGATCCTAAATTTTCCAAATGAACCCACTTCCCAGCTTGAATGAAAATCCACTTAGAAAAGCGTCACATAAAATTTGAAATTCACTTCACGTGGCGATGCCTTGATGCGCACTGTCGGCGCGGCTAATTCATCAATGTTCAACTACACACGCGCCACGTGATGCCGTTCCGGCCCAAAGGAAAAATATGATGAGCAGGATTTTGATGCTTGCCGCGGTTTGCTGGATCGCCAGCCATTGCGTTGCACATGCTGGACCTCGCGAAGATAGTCTGGCGGCCATTTCGCGCTGCAGATCCGTTCCAGACGATCGCCAGTTTCTCGATTGCCTCTATGGCGCGGTCCAGCCCTTGCGCGCGGAATTGGGCTTGGCGCCCGCGCCCGAATTTCAATTGGCCCTCGTGCCACCCGATCCCCGTGCGTCGGTGAGCGCATCGGCATCCTCGGGTGGCGCCGGGGTTGTTGGGGCAATCGGAAATGCTTCGGCAGTCTCAAGCAGCTTGCGGTTGGCATCATATTCGTTCGATCCGCGGGGCCATTTTACGGTGACGCTCAGCGACGGCAGCAAGTGGCGACAGCTCGATCGCGATCAATCATTTGCCGATTGGCGAGGTCCCGCTGACCGCTATTATGTGAGCCTTAGAAGCTCCGGCAACGACCATTATCTGGATGTGAAAGGTGGCAACGGCCCGTTCCAAGTCGAGCAGACCCGATGAACTCCAAATGTTAGGCGCTAAAAAAGTTTCCGAGCAAATTCCCAGGCAAAAATACGCACTTGTCCGCCGGTCCGAGCTACCAAATCTCCAGGCTTTTGTGGGGCAGGGAAAAAAAGATTTTCGGATTTTGCGATGTTGCACGGACGTTTGGGCACCGGTCCCGGTTCAAATTGCGTAAAACTTTTACCCTCCCCCCGGGGGGACAGTGACAAAGTCCGGGTCATATCCCTCTATGACCACGTCTTGGCCAAAGTAGAGCTTCGCATCGGCGCCCAAGTGGGTATGGACGAGAGACACCCAACGATGTGGAACGAGCAACCGGGCAGGACTGTCGTCAGTCAGCTTCGCTTGACCAAGCCACCTGTCGTACTTGGCCTCGCCGACCTTTCTTCGGAACCCTTCTAAGCCTTTTTGGGAATCTTTCCCCCCGACAGCACAGTCCAACGCTGGGCATTGAGTAAGACTCTCTCTCCTTAAAGGAGAGAGAGTCTTACTCTGAATCTCTTGATCGGTTGTTGCGACGGAAGTGGGAACGTCTGTTGTCTCCAAGTCATTGGCCGGATTGGTACTGACGCCCGCTTTCTGGCGACGGGACTGCCCTGAACGGCGGCCGGCACTCGCTTTTTTTCGATCTTCTTTTCGATTTCATTGATCTGGTCCGTTAGACCGGGCGCGCGGATGAAGCCATTCTCGTTAAAGAGCGCGCCCACCTCGAAAAGGCGCTGCTTGATTTGACGCCATCGGCGAACGCTAAGGCGGAGGAACCCTGCGAGAAACCTGTCGTCATCGGGAAGGCGATTGACGTTTGAAACGATCAAAGCCCGTATGATTAGTTCGGCTCCGGCCTCCTCAAGGGTCAAGTTGTGCAGAAGCCCAAAAATCCGTTCATGATCGTCGCGATGCCATTTGATGCTGGACATGGCGCGGCCGATTAGGCGCTGGACTTGGGCTTTTCGCGCGGGAGACTGGCTTCCCACGCGATGATCTCCGAAGTCCGCCAATAGCGGTACTGACCGATATAGATCGGGCGCGGAAAGCCGGAGCCATCGTGGAGCCGCCGGTAGAGCCACATGTCGGAGACTCCGCCGAAGCGCTGCCGCACTTTACTGGCGGGAAGGAGATTATCGTTGGATTCACTCATCTGTTCGACCTCGTTATTGCGGGCCGAACTTGAGATGGATGGGGATGGGCGTTCGCTAGCGAACGCCGAGCTTTTTCAGAGCTCGGACGATAGTCCCCGGCGTTTTGGAAATCTTCAATCTGGATCTGACACGCCTGGCGAGTTCTTCATGGTTCAAGGGTGGCAAACTTCGCTTTTCTTGCTCGTTCTGAAGGATCAGAGCGGTGTCTCGCCACTTTGAATGCCTAATGTTATCTTTTCTGAGCTTTTCCGCGGCGCCGCGCTTTGACGATTCCCGTCGGGCTTTCCCCTCAAGGGCGGAGGTTTCCCATTTGCGCTTGAACTTCGCCTCTGTGGTCAAAACGCCCAGGTCGTGCGCATATTCCAGCGCCTTTTCGACCTTGCCGGCCGAAAGGTTGGCGCGCAGGTAGGCGGCCAGCTCTATGATCCGTGCCGAGAACCCTACGGCGCTGTCTTCCTCATAGCCTTCCTTTTCAAAAATAACAGTCCGGCTACAAAAATGAGGTGGCTTGGCAACCTTCTGCCAACGGCCAGCAATCTTTCGATAGCCAGTCGCGCGCTCTGTGGGCAGCCCTTTCTTTCGCAGATGTTCGCGAGCCTGTTGTTCGATTATCTCAAGGTATTCGAGATAGGATTTTGATGGCGTGCCCATGAGTTGGTGCAGCTCATCAAGTGTCTGCGCTGTTTTTCTCACCTTACGCTTTTGCGTGATCCCGGTGCCGACTGCGAATTGTTCGATTTTCATCCTGCCGCCCTTAGCTTGACGACATGGCCCGTCTTACCCCACGTGATGTCCTCAACATGGCGCGCCCAAGCATCAAGTGCAGCGCGCTTTTCGTGAGCAAAATCGTGCAGCTGATAGACCCCCACGATCCCAGCAAAGCTGCCACTGGAATGGTTCAGGATCTTTTCGATGACGGGGAGGGCGATGCCCAGCTTCTGCATCCCCGTCGCACAGGTCCGGCGCAGGTCGTGAAGCACCCAGCGCGCGATTTTCGCGTCGGGGTCGACTTCCCGAGCTAGTTCCAGCATACGGGCGTCGAGGCGTTCCTTTGCTCGGGACAGTCCGCTGACCATGGTATCGCCATTGGTGGTGAACAGCAGGCGGGGCTTGCGGCCGACCTTGGGTAGCTTCTGGAGGAGGGTGATCACCTGCGCCGAAAGCGGCACGGCGTGGGCCTTGCCATTCTTGGTGCGGTTGCCGGGGAGGGACCAGAGAGCCTTGTCCAAGTCGAACTCGTCCCAGCTGGCACCCCGAGCCTCGTCACGGCGCTGTCCCGTCAATGCCAAGAGCTTGTAGAGCGGCCCGAACACTTCGTCCTCGTCCGCTGCCTTCCAGAACAGGCCCAGTTCCTGATCCGTGAGGACACGGGACCGTGAGACTTGTGGGGCTGGCTTGTCAATCACGCTGACCGGATTGGCCTCAATCACGCCCCGCCGCATGCACCAGCCAAAAAACAGATGCAGCACGCCCCGCGTGTGGTTCGCCTTGACCGTTACCCCCGCTGCGATGAGCTCGTCGAGAACATCGACAACATCGGCCCTGCTGATGCCCGGCACCGGCCGTCCTTTCCAGCGTGCCGCCAGTCCACCCTTCTTCGGCGTCCAAGAGCTGTCCTCGCGCACAAGGCCCAGCAGCCGAGCGTTCTCCTCGATCGTGCGGGGACGGGGCCGCTGCTGCGCCTTGGTCAGCCAGCGGTCCAGGAAGAGGGCGGCCAACAGTTCGAAGGTGTTGTCCCTGGTCGGCGTCAGCTTGCGGGAGGCGATTTTGTCCGCGCCGGGATCGCCGCCTGCGGCCACGGTCTCCACAGCCTCCTTGGCAAGCCTGCGGGCCGCCTTGAGTCCGATAGCGGGGTAGGCGCCCGGGATGGTGAGCTTGCGCGAGCGACCGCCCTGGCGATAGCGCACTGCCCACGTTTTGGCGCCGCTCGGATGGACGACGAGATAGAGGCCGTTGCCGTCGGGCAGCTCGCGCCGGCCGACATCGGCAGTGGCTTTCTCGCAGGAAAGTTCGGTCAGTTGGTGGGTCAGCTTCACGGGACTGGTGCTCGCCTCGATTTAGACTGGTGGTCGCTTGGGGTAATGCGGGGGTAACAAAAAGTGCCGTCAGGCATCGTTACCCGCCGTTGGCCCACGTTGGAAGGTTTTGGCGGCAAGGAGCTGTGGATACGTTCAAATCATTGGTGGCGACCACCAGTGTGTTAGGCCACGTTATGAGCCCGGATCAAACTGGGGGACTGGGGGTCGTGGGTTCAAATCCCGCCGCTCCGACCATAATTTTCCTTCGCCATCGGTGAGCGGGATTCCCGGCCCGTCGCTTCGCTCCGGGCGTTCGCCGGTCTCACAAGCCTGACGGCTTGCTTATGCGCTTCGCGCACCCCGGCTCACCCCGCCGCTCCGACCAATCAAATCGCCCGCAATGCGGACGATTTGATTGCCAAGGGCCCGCGCGCGACAGCGTCTTCGCGGGCCCGCGGCACTCGGAAACTCCGGCCTCGACGCACAGAAGAACACCAAATTCGCTCAGGCAAGGCCGCACTAAACGCCAAGCCCGCCCACCAATTACCAACTCGCCCCTAGCCATTCCCGCAAGCGGGGCTTAGATTTCGCCCATACGCGGGCAGTTTCCCCTAGCTCGCTCCCATTTGCCCCGCCGACCCATAGGTTGGCGGGGCTTTTTTCTGACCATCCCGCGCCGGAATCACCTATAACGAATAGATCGCCGTGATTTGCTGATTTGTAAGCGGGAGCTGCAAATGCATGGGATCAAGGTTCATCGCGCAGTCGCGCTGTCTTTCATGGCAACTTTTTTGATCCATTCTGCCTGGGGCGCTGAACTTTTGCCGCCAGGCCAGCCGGTCCAGGTCCATGGAATCGAAGTGGCCTGCACCGGCGAAAGCCTGGATGTGCGTCGGGACATCCGCTGGAATGAATTTCCCCTGAAGATCGAATTCGCTGGGCCTGGCGGACAATATGTCGGGGGCGAGACCGTCTCGATCAGCCAGGCCGACAAGGAAATCCTCAGCGTCGTCTGCGGCGGGCCATGGCTCATGGTGCGACTGCGGCCGGCGCGTTACGAGGTGTCCGCGACGCTGGATGGGCTGTCGGCGAAATCGGCGGCTTTTGTCTCAAAGAAAGGCCAGGGCCATATCATCCTGCGCTTTCTGGGCACATCGTTTGCAATGAACGAGCGCCGTTCACAGTGATGTCGCGCCGGCTTTGAGCGCCGCGGGAAATCCGCTATTGCCTTGTCCGGTTATGCGACGCCGGAGGATGTAGCGTGCGCGCGAAAGTGAGTTTTCTGCCGCTGGGCGGTACCATCAGCATGGTGGAAAGCGCCGAGGGCAAAGGTGCAACTCCGAGGCTGGGTGGTGACGCGCTGCTGCAAGCCTCCGGCTTCGCCGGGGCCGCCGATGTCGAGATCAGCGCCCGGCCGCCCATCGCCAGCGCCAATCTGTCCTTATCGGACTTGGCGGACATTGCCGACGAACTGCAACAGGCATTCGATGGCGGCGCGGCCGGTGCCGTTATCAGCCTAGGCACCGACACGCTTGAAGAGGTCGCCTTCGCGCTCGATCTTCTGTCCGGTTCGGAGCGACCCATCATCTTGACCGGCGCGATGCGCTTTTCCAACCAGCCAGGCGCCGAAGGCGCGGCGAATGTGAAGGCGGCATTCGAGGTCGCATCCAATCCCGATGCCGCCGGCCGCGGCGCGATGGTGGTGATGAATGACGAAATTCATGCCGCGCGTTTTGTGACCAAAGCGAACACCATCTCCACGGCGGCTTTTGCTTCTCCGCCCTTTGGCCCGCTGGGCATTGTGCGCGAGGGCCGTCCTTTCTGGGCATTTCGGCCCAATGCGCGGTTGGCGAGATTGAAAGCGGGACCGACTTCGCCCCAGGTACCGATCCTGTCTCCCGGATTCGGCGATGATCCGAAATCGTGGGAGTCTTTGTTATCGCAGCCGCCGGATGGCGCCGTCATCGCGGCGCTGGGCGCGGGCCATGTGCCGGCGCGATTTGCCGACATGCTGGAAAGGCTTGCCGGACGATGCCCCGTGGTTCTGGCTTCGCGGATTGCGGCGGGGCCAACACTGGAAAAGACTTATGGCTATCCGGGTGCGGAGATGGATCTGATCCGCAAGGGCCTGATTCCGTCCGGGATATTGAACGCCGCAAAAGCAAAGGTCGCGCTCCAAATCCTGTTGTCGGCCTCTGAGCCCATCGAGCGCATCCGCTCGATCTTTGCCGAATTGCAGCGTTAGGCGCGGCCCTCTAACTTGCTCCGACCGGCGAAGGGCATCTCATGTTTTTGGCTTTGCTTTTTCTGGCCGCCTTGTGGGCGGGGATTCAGAATGCGCTTGCGGGCGGCGGTTCGTTCATCACCCTGCCGGCTTTGATGCTGACAGGCATGGACGCGCGGGCCGCCAACATCACCTCCACCATCGCGCTTTTTCCGGGTCAGGTCGCGACCGGCATGACGGGGCGCGGCCAGGCATCCGGCGCGGCCGGACTTTCATTCAAAGCCCTTGTCATTATCAGTCTCGTTGGTGGCGTCATCGGTGCAGTGATCCTTTTGATCACGCCGTCCGGAATTTTCGCCCGTCTCGTTCCCTGGCTGGTGCTTTTCGCCACATTGGTGTTTGCCTGGGGCAGCTTCGGCCCTCGCGAGCAAGTTCAGCCGCGGATCGGCAAACCTAGCGCGGCTGTGGCGCAATTTCTGATCTCCGTCTATGGCGGTTATTTCGGTGGCGGGATCGGCTTTCTGATGCTGGCGGCGCTTTGCGCGGCGGGGCAGGCGGTCAAAGCGGCCGGCGCCACCAAGAATGTGCTGGCGGCGGTGATGAACGCGTCCGCCGTGGCGGTCTTTGTCTTTTCGCCTTCCGTGCATTGGCTCCAAGCAGCGATCGCCTGCGTCGGCGCGGTCCTGGGAGGGATCGTGGGCGGACTGGTCCTGAACCGGCTCAATGAGGGCGTGTTGCGCGTCCTTGTGGTGGTGATTGGGCTGGTTTTGACCGTGGCGCTTTTCGTGAAGGCGCTTTGAGGCCCGCATCCCGTCATTGGCAAATTTTCATGCGGCAAAGGCGCCTGAAAACCATTGCGGGACTTCGGTTTACAGCGTCAGGCGGCAGACCGCGGACCCGCCCGACCGGGGCGTGGATATCGCCGGCGGAAAGCGTGCAGGCTTGCCAGCGGCCCCCAAACATTGGACGCTTGAAGTCTCTTGGAGGCCCAGCCTCTCGCAATCTTTACCGGGGATGTTGACGATGGACAGTTCGAAGGGCGACGCGGGCGAGGGCCAGTACTTCCAGCTGGTGATCGGCATCGTCTGCATGGTGATGATCGCCAACCTGCAATATGGCTGGAGTTTCTTCGTCGATCCGATGTCCAAAACGCAAGGCTGGAGCAGGGCCGCGATCGGCGGCGCTTTCAGTGTCTTCGTTCTGGCAGAAACCTGGCTGGTGCCGATCGAAGGTTGGTTTGTGGACAAGTTCGGTCCGCGCATCGTCGTGGCCCTGGGCGGCGTCCTGGTAGCGCTGGCCTGGTCTTTGAACTCGATGGCGAGTTCTATCCCCATGCTGTACGCGGGCGCCGTTCTCGGCGGTATTGGTGCGGGCGCGGTTTATGGCACCTGCGTCGGTAATGCGCTGAAATGGTTTGTCGGTCGCCGCGGCATGGCCGCCGGCTTCACGGCCGCGGGCTTTGGTGCAGGCTCCGCCGCCACCGTGGTGCCGATCATCTATGTGATCAACCATTATGGCTATCAGTCGGCCTTCCTGTGGTTCGGGTTGGTTCAGGGCATCGTCGTTTTGATCCTCTCCCAGTTTTTGCGCGCCCCGGCGATGGCGTTGAAGCCGACGGCAGCGGTCCACAATCCGCAAGCCAAGCGCAGCCATGCTCCCGCGGAGGTGCTGCGGTCGCCCTTGTTCTGGCTGCTGTATGTGATGTTCGTCACGGTTGCGTCCGGCGGATTGATCGTCACGGCGCAATTCGCGTCCATTGCGGCGGATTACGGCGTCGCCAAAGTTCCGGTCAATGTGATCGGCATTGCCGGCACGGTGCTGGCCGTGGCCGCGGTGATCGACAATATCCTGAACGGGCTGGGCCGGCCTCTCTTCGGCTGGATATCCGACAAGATCGGCCGGGAAGAGACCATGTTCATCGCCTTCATGCTGAATGGGATATCGATCTGGAGCCTGGCGCGGTATGGCCATGATCCCATCCTGTTCGTGATCTGCGCTGCTGCGGTCTATCTCACCTGGGGCGAGATCTATTCTCTCTTCCCGGCGACTTGCACCGATGCCTATGGGCCGAAATTTGCAACCACCAACGCGGGCCTGCTTTACACCGCCAAGGGTACGGCCTCACTTCTGGTGCCCTATTCCGCCTATGTCGCTGCCAAAGGCGACTGGCACACCGTGTTCTGGATAGGCGCTGCCGCCAATATCATCGTCGCGCTGCTTGCGGTTCTGGTGCTCAGGCCCATGCGTGCGGCACATGGCCAGCGCCAGGCCGAGGCAATGGCCTTGGAAGCCGGCGCTTGAGCCAGATAATATCGGTCTATCGGCAGTTGGATCGCATCTGAAGCCGCCGTTATAATTTTTCATCGCGCCGCTTTTCAGTGGCTGCCAGGAAACATTTCATGTCCGGGATTTATCGCGCCAACACCATCGGCGACCTCATCGAAGCGGGATTTGACGGCGCGCCCGCGATCGGGGCGCCCGGTCGCACCGCCTTGACCTATGGCGGACTGCGCGATCTGGCGCGCGCCACCGTGACCGATCTCAACAAGATGGGCATCGGGCGCAACGACCGGGTCGCCATCGTCCTGCCCAACGGGCCGGAGATGGCGGCCGCGTTCATCGCCATTGGCTGTGGCGCGACCACCGCGCCGCTCAACCCCGCCTATCGGGCGGAGGAATTCGAATTTTATTTGTCGGACCTCAACGCCAAGGCGCTGGTCATTCTGGAAGGCATGGAAAGCCCTTCGCGTGAGGCCGCCAAGGCGCGCAATATTCCCATCGTCACCTTGAAGCCTGGCGACAAGGCCGGCGCTTTCACGCTTCACGGCCATGGTGCGGGTGACGCCGCGATGGGCGGTTTCGCGCAGGAAGGCGACATCGCGCTCGTGTTGCATACGTCCGGCACCACCTCGCGCCCCAAGATCGTGCCTCTGTCCCAAACCAATGTCACGGCGTCCGCCTATCACATCGGGCATACACTTTCGCTCAAGGAAGAGGATGTGTGCCTGAACATCATGCCGCTATTTCACATCCATGGGCTGATCGCCGCGACCTTGTCGAGCATCGGGGCCGGGGCCTCGGTGGTCTGCACGCCGGGCTTCAACGCACTCAAATTCTTCGGCTGGATGGAGGAGGCGCGGCCAAGTTGGTACACCGCCGTTCCCACCATGCATCAGGCCATTCTCGCGCGCGCCGATCGCAATGCGCAGATCATCAAGAATGGCCGCTTGCGCCTGATCCGCTCATCGTCGGCGTCATTGCCGCCGCAGGTGATGGAGGCATTGGAGACGACCTTCGCCGTTCCCGTAGTCGAAGCCTATGGCATGAGCGAGGCGTCGCATCAGATGGCGTCCAATCCCTTGCCGCCCCAAAAGCGGTTCGCCGGCAGCGTCGGCCTGGCGGCGGGCCCAGAAGTCGCGATCATGGACGAAAATGGCGCGCTTTTGCCTGCCGGGGGCGTGGGCGAAGTGGTGATCCGGGGCCGCAACGTCACCAAGGGTTACGAGGCCGATCCCGAGGCCAATGCCAAAGCCTTCATCAATGGCTGGTTCCGCACCGGCGACCAAGGCATCATCGACGCCGATGGCTATCTGCGCCTGACGGGCCGCCTGAAAGAATTGATCAATCGCGGCGGCGAGAAAATCAGCCCATTGGAAGTCGATACGGTGATCATGGACCATCCGGCGGTGGCGCAAGTGGCGACCTTCGCGGTACCGCACGATATGCTGGGCGAGGATATCGCCGCGGCGGTGGTCTTGCGCGAAGGCTCCGTCTGCGATGAGCGTGAATTGCGCGCTTTTGTCGGCGCGCGCGTGGCCGATTTCAAAGTGCCGCGAAAAATCCTGTTTCTGTCCGAAATTCCCAAGGGCGCCACCGGCAAGCTCCAGCGCATCGGACTGGCGGAAAAGCTCGGGCTGGGAAAATGAAGATCGCCATTTTCGGGGCGGGCGCCATCGGTGGACTTCTCGCCGTCAAGCTGCACAAGGCGGGCGCCGATGTCACGGCGATCGCGCGCGGCCCGCATCTGGCCGCCATCCGCGCCAAGGGCATGAGGCTCAAAAGCGAAGGTGAAACCATCACGGTTCCACTTGACGCCACCGACAAGGCCGAAGAGGCGGGGCATCAGGATTATGTGATCGTGACGCTCAAAGCCAATGGGCTTGCGCCGGCTGCGCCCGAGATCGCCAAACTGATGGGGCCGAAAACGGCCTTGGTCACTGGCATCAACGGCATTCCCTATTGGTACTTCTACAGCCTGGACAGTCCCTGGCGCGATCGCGTGGTGGAGAGCGTCGATCCGGGCGGTAAGCTTTGGAGCCTCTTGCCACCCAGCCAGGCGATCGGCTGTGTGATTTATCCGGCGGCCGAAGTGACAGAGCCTGGCGTCATCGAGCACACCTATGGCACCCGCTTTTCCCTGGGCGAGCCGGATGGCAGCAAAAGCGGCCGGGTGGAAGCCTTGTCGCAGATACTGGTCAAAGCAGGACTGAAGGCGCCGGTGCGCACCAATATCCGCGACGAGATCTGGGTCAAGCTTTGGGGCAATCTTGCCTTCAATCCGCTTTCGGCGCTGACGGCCTCGACGCTCGATCGTCTTGCGTTCCGGCCGGACCTGCGCGCCGTGGTGCGCGCCATGATGGAAGAGGGCGAGGCGGTGGGCCGCGCGGTAGGGGCGCAATTCTCCGTCACCCTCGACAGGCGCGCCGACGGCGCGGGCGAAGTGGGACCTCACAAGACCTCGATGCTGCAGGATCTAGAGCGTGGCCGCCCCATGGAGATCGATGCGCTCCTGGGCGCGGTGGTCGAGTTGGGCGATTTGACCAGTATCAAAACCCCGCTTTGCAGCGCCATACTGGCCCTGGTGCGCGAACGCGCGCGCCAGGCCGGATGCTATCCCGAATGATTTTCCTCAAATGAGATGAAAGACAGACCATGAACCGGATCACACTCGACCAGGCCACCCGCATCATCGCCGGCGTTCTTCAAAAGGGTGCGGAGTTGAAACTCAAACCGCTGAGCGTGGCGGTGCTGGACCCAGGCGGCCATGTGGTCGCGTTTCAGCGTCAGGATGGCGCCTCGACCATGCGTTTCCAGATCTCATCGGGAAAAGCGGCTGGGGCGTTGGCCTTGGGCGTCTCCTCGCGCAAGATCGGCGAGATGGCGGCAGACCGGCCCAGCTTTATCGCTTCGCTGGGCCCGATGGCGCAAGGCGGGTTGATCCCCGCCGCCGGTGGGGTGATCGTGGTGGGCGACAAAGGTGAAATCCTGGGCGCGGTGGGCGTGACCGGCGATACTTCCGACAATGACGAAGCTTCAGCGCTCGCGGGCATCGTGGCTGCGGGCCTCAAGGCACAGGGGTGATGATGGATCGCTATCTCGATCGCGCCGGTCTCAAGATTGCGGAGCCCTTGGCGCGCTTTGTGGAAGACCGCGCGCTGCCCAGCACGGGCTTGACCGCCGATCTGTTCTGGCAGGGAACAGCCCAGATCTTCGCAACGCTCGCGCCTGAGAACAAGGCGCTTCTGGAGAAGCGCGACCGTCTGCAAGCGGAAATCGATGCTTGGCATGATGCCAGGCGCGGCCAGCTTCATGACGCCAAGGCCTATCAGGATTTCCTGCGCGGCATCGGCTATCTCGCGCCGGAGCCCAAGCCGTTCCAGATCGGCGTCGCCCATGTCGATGACGAGCTAGCTGTGGTCGCTGGCCCTCAACTGGTGGTGCCGATCCTCAATGCCCGCTTTCTGCTCAACGCCGCCAATGCGCGTTGGGGAAGCCTTTATGACGCGCTCTATGGCACCGATGCGATTGCGGGCCAACCCTCGGGCAAGGGCTATGATCCCAAACGCGGCGCCGCGGTGATCGCCTGGGCCAAGAATTTCCTGGATCGTGCGGTTCCGCTCGCGTCCGGCAGCCATGCGCAAGTCACGGCTTATCGGGTGGAAGATGGGTCGCTATCGCCCGCGCTGTCAGATCCGGCCTGCTTCGCCGGCTATCGCGGCGATCCTTCAGCGCCGTCGGCAATCCTGTTCCGCCATCATGGCCTTCATATCGAACTTGCAATCGATCGCGCCCATCCTATCGGAGCAGGGGATCCGGCCGGCGTCGCCGACATCATCCTGGAGTCCGCGGTCACCACCATTGCGGATCTGGAAGACAGCATTGCCGCCGTCGATGGCGCCGACAAGGTCGCCGCCTATGCCAATTGGCTGGGCCTGATGCGGGGTGAACTCGAAGCCAGCTTCGAGAAAGGTGGCAAGGCGATGACGCGCAAATTGTCTCCCGACCACAGCTATACCGCGCCCACTGGCGGCACCGTCACCTTGCCGGGCCGCAGCCTGATGCTGATCCGCAATGTCGGCCATCTGATGACGACGCCGGCGGTGCTTCTGGCGGATGGCGGCGAAGCGCCGGAAGGCCTTCTGGACGCCATCATCACCAGTCTGATCGGACTCAACGACCTCAAGCGCCAAGGACGCTTCGTCAACAGCCGTGCCGGTTCGATCTATATCGTCAAACCCAAGATGCATGGTCCCGAAGAAGCGGCTTTCACCAACCGGCTGTTCGATGCGGTGGAGGACCTTCTGGGTCTGGCGCGGCAGACGATCAAGGTCGGCGTGATGGACGAGGAGCGCCGCACCTCCGCCAATCTGGCCGCCACTATCGCTGCCGTCCGCGACCGCATTGTATTCATCAATACGGGCTTTCTGGATCGCACGGGCGACGAGATCCACACCTCCATGCGCGCGGGTGCGATGATCCGCAAAGGCGAGATGAAGAACAGCGTCTGGCTGAAAGCCTACGAAGACCGCAATGTGCGGATCGGGCTGGCCTGCGGTTTTTCCGGCAAGGCGCAGATCGGCAAAGGCATGTGGGCCATGCCGGACCGCATGGCGGACATGCTGGCGCAGAAGATCGGCCATCCCAAGGCCGGCGCCAACACGGCCTGGGTGCCGTCACCGACCGCGGCCACCTTGCACGCCACCCACTATCACGATGTCGATGTCGCGGCCCGGCAAAAGGAACTGGCCGGCGAAACGCCGCCCGCACTCGAGACTTTGCTCACGCTGCCGCTGGCCGAGCGCAATTGGAACGAGGCCGAGATCCGCGAGGAATTGGACAACAATACCCAAGGCATTCTGGGCTATGTGGTGCGCTGGGTGGATCAGGGCGTGGGCTGCTCCAAGGTGCCCGACATTCATGATGTCGGCCTGATGGAAGATCGCGCCACCTTGCGCATCTCCTCCCAGCTTCTCTCGAACTGGCTGGCGCACGGCGTCTGCACGCCCGCCGAAGTGGACGCGGCGCTCTCGCGCATGGCGAAGAAAGTGGATACGCAAAATGCCGGCGATCCCGCCTATCAGCCCATGGCGGGCCGGGAAAAGGAAAGCCTCGCGTTCCGCGCCGCCCGCGCTCTAATTTTCCAAGGCGCCGAGCAGCCCAATGGCTATACCGAGCCCTTGCTGCACGGCTTTCGGACGCGGGCGAAACAGCCTTAGGCGCTAGAGCATTTTCGCTTTTCGTTTAATCGCGAAAATGCTCTATCTTTTTGAATAGTCGCGGTTCCCGACGGAGTTGGTAGCGCCAGCGTACCAACGTTGCACACTTTTCCTGGAACCGCTCTAGCGCGATTTTGCTAGCGCCGTCAGATCACGCTCCGTCTTCTGCGCGAAGATATGGCAGGCAGCGGACCGCAGGCCGTTTCTGACCGTCACGCCGCCGGACGCGAAATCCATATACGCGCCCGAAGCGCCGCTTTTCGGCCAGGCTGGAAGCCCAGGCGTGTTGGGATCGCCATTGGTGGCGAACGCGATCATATAGCGCTGGGTCTGATCGACCAGGCGGGAGTCGCGCGGCTGATCGGCCGGTGCTTTCAGCCAGCCAAATACATAGAACATGTCCCACAGATGCACTGCGCCCAAAGGCTCATAGCCGTGGGAAAACTGATATTGCCAGGACGGCGCCACCCGCGCATGCCATTGCGCGACCATCTCGCCGGCGCAGCGGAACGCGGCATCGGTGTTGAAGCTGGTGATGGCGTCGCCATCGATCGGGTCGATCATGCTCCTGTCGCCATAGAGCTTGGCCGCCTGGGCCGCCAGATCGCTGTATTTGGCATAGAAAGCCTGGACCTGTTTGTTGTCCGCCGCCGTTAATCCCGCGACGCTATGCGTGGCGGAAAGCGGGCGGCTCTTGTCGGCCAGAGTCTTGTCCGCCTTGGGCGTGCCGGAAACACCCATGCTGTCCTCATCGCCATCACGGGCGGTGGCCCCGACAATATAGGGTACCGCAGCCTCGCGCCCGGATTGGAATACCAGCGCCGGCTGCTCGGGGAAGACGTAACCATCCACGATAGGCCCGCGCGGCTCGCTCGCATGGATCTGCTTGTCGGCCATCATGATCTTGATGAGATCGGCGGCAGATTTCTGGCGCAGCGCGGCGATTGCGCCTTTCGCCGGCCCGCCCAGCGATTGCGTGTACTTGGCCCCGGCCGCTGCGGCGTTCTTGAGGACCGGTTGGCCGCCGCGCAGCACCGTGCCGCTTTCCGAGATCGCCTTGGCGAAGAGACCCTTGGCCAGCGGCGAGGTCATCAAGAAGCCCACGCTGAAGGCCCCAGCCGATTGACCGAAGATCGTAACATTGTTCGGGTCGCCGCCGAATTTGGCGATATTGGCCCTGATCCATTTGAGCGCCGCGATATTGTCCATCAACGCGTAGTTGCCGGAAACATGATGCGGCGATTCCGCGCTTAACTCCGGGTGCGCCATGAAGCCGAACATGCCCAGCCGGTAATTGGCGGTGAGCACCACCGCGCCGCGCGCCGCCAGTTTGCCGCCGTCATAGGAGGGTTCGATGATGCTCAAGCCTTCGGCGGAGCCGCCATGATAGGCGCCGCCGGGAAAGAAAATCATCACGGGAAGCGGCTTGTCGTGGCGCGCTGGCGCCCAGACATTGAGATAAAGGCAATCCTCGCTGCTCTTGGCCGCGACATTGCTGTTCCAGCCCATATCCGCCTGGGCGCAAGGCGCGCCATAGGACAGGGCAGCGCGAGTACCAGACCAATGCTGAACCGGCATGGGCTCGCGCCAGCGCAAGGCTCCGACCGGCGGCGCGGCAAAGGGCACGCCTTTGAAGGCTACCACATCGCCTACCGTCTGGCCGTGCAGCAGGCCGTCGGCGGTTATGACGCGGGTCGGATCGGCAGTGGCGCCGTCGGCCCGGTCCAGCGCCAGGGTCCCAGCCAGAGCCACTGTCATTGCCAGGCGAGCAATCAGATTCGTCTTTTGCATAATCCCCCCAAAGGTTTTCTGCTGGTTTTGCGGCCAAGACTAAGGGCATTTCGGCGCGTATGACAATTCGGCGGTGTAAAGGGGATGCGCGCGCCGATTGACGCGGGGGCCGCCTTCGGCGGTGGAAATTCACAGCTGTGCGGAGTTCGAGACGGTGTAAAGAGATGTCGCCGTCTTCCGGGCCGCGGTGGCTTCTCCCACAGCCGCCGTCAGCTGCCGCAGATCGCCGGACGAGGCGACCGCTCCCGCCAATTCGTCCAGCTTGACCTCCAGGGCCTTGGCCTGGGCGGCGTTGTCCTGGCGAAGTTTGTAGGCATTCTTGCGCGACGACGACGCCAGGAACCAGGGTTCTTCCACATTAGCGAGCGACGCCACCTGCTCGCAAACCGATCGCGTGGCGGCATGCAAGGCGTCGAAGCTCTTGCGCCTGGCCGTGACATAGGCCGGCGCGGCGGCGGCATAGGCATCTTGGAAACGGGCGAAGCTCATCAGCGACAAGCGCAAGCCGTCGATGATCTGACCAGCGTCCTCAGTCGGCATGGAAGAAAGCTTCGCATCCAGATCGCCTTTGGCCTCGGTCAATTTGGCGACAAGATCCTGGCTCCCTGTGTCGGTGGGCGGGCTCTCGACATCGCGCCACAGCCGCTTTTCCGTGCGGAAAAGGATATCCGCTTCGCTTTGGGCGAGTTTCTGCGCCGCGCTGGTCATTTGCGCTGGGTCTGCTTTGGCGATGACTAGCCCGGCGAGCCTTGCTTTGATGTCGGCGATGGCCGCCAGCTCACTGTCTTTTCTGCCGGCCGTTCTGGCGGCTTCGGTCAGTGCGTCCAATTTGGCGGTGAGAGTTTGACCATTGTCCGATGTCTTGGCGACGGCGAACGCGACGTCCGGTGTCGTGGGACCGGCCTTGTGCCAGTGGCTCGCCACGCGTCCCCCGGCCGCGAGGAGGGCGAAGACGGCCGCAGAGCCGAGCGCCATCAACGCGAATTTTCCGCCACGCTTGGCGATGGATTTCGCGCCGCTGGTTACGACGGGTGGCGGCGAAGAAAAAGTGATGGGCTCAACCTTGGGGGGCCCCGGAGTATTGGCGGCAACAAGGGGCGGCTTCTCCATCAGCGGCCTGCCCGGATCGAACAGATCGAGCCAAGCCGAAAGCGTCGCGGGCCGTTCCAGTGGACGCACCGTCAAAGCCGCATCGACCGCGTGTATGAAGGCCTCGCTGAACCCCGGCCAGTCGCGCCCGGTCAAGAAGGGGCCATTGCCGCCATGCATGCGTTCCAGCGCATCCGGCGGCTTTTCTCCCGCGATGCACTGATACAAAACCACGCCCAAGGCATAAACGTCGGTCCAGGGACCTTGAGGATAGCTTTTCACATATTGCTCGAGGGCCGCATAAGGCGGCGTGTAGAACGTCACCTTGGTGCTGGTGGCGTCGCCAGATTCAAACCGTGCCGAGCCGAAGTCGATCAGGACGGGATTCCCTTGCGGGCTCATAAGGATATTCGCTGGCTTTATGTCGCGATGAAACACACCCACCTTGTGGGCGCGCTCCAGCCCTTCGGCAATGGGCCGGATGATGGCAAGGAGTTCCTGTTCGCTGAATCGCTTGCCGTCGCGCAGCATCTGCGACAGCGAGACACCTTTTTCGAAATCCATCACCATATAAGCGGTACCGTGAATCTCGAACAGGCTTCTCACGCTGACGATGTTGGGATGGCGCTCGGGTTGCGACAGATTCCAGAGAAGTTTGGCTTCCTCCAGGAATTTCTGCCGCCCCAGCCGGTAGACATTCTCTGACGAAGAATCTGTGGGCGCCACGGTGACGCCGTCGATGCGATCGCTGATCCCACCGGGGAAATATTCCTTGATGGCGACGTCCTCGCCGAAATAGACGCCCTTGCCGCGATAGACGATGCCGAAGCCGCCGACGCCGAGCACTTCCTCCAGCCGCCATTCCCGCAAAATGGTGCCGGCCGATAAGGCCTTATTGTGATAAGGCGTGTTCAATGGCCCGCCATCCCCAGGTCCCCACCGGCATTGTCGGCCCAATATAATTGCCAGGCGGTTTCCAGGCCGCCACAATGGCGGTTCCATAGAGCCGAAAGAAAAGCATGCGTTTTGAAACAGTTGCCCGCACCCATATCGGTTGCCGGCGCAAAACCAATGAAGATGCGATGTTGTCGCGTCCCGATCTGGGCCTGTGGGCGATCGCAGACGGCATGGGTGGCCATGAGGCGGGAGAGGTGGCCAGCGCCCTGGTGGTGGAAAAGCTGGGCCAAGCGTCCCAAGGCCTCGATCCTGATGCGCGTGCCACGCAAGTGCGCGCCGCGCTTGCCGATGCCAATCGGGAACTCTGGCGCATGACCGCCGAGAGCGCGTCGCGCGCCATCGGCAGCACGATCGTGGCGGTGGTGGCGAAACCAAAAGTCTTTACGTGTCTTTGGGCCGGCGACAGCCGTGCTTATCTGGCGCGAGATGGAGAACTTCGCCAACTCACGCGCGATCACAGCTTGGTGCAGCAATTGGTGGACACTGGCGATCTCGATCCGCGCGCTGCGGCGGAGCACCCCAACGCGAACATCATCACCCGCGCCGTGGGCACGGCACCCAGGCTTGAGCTGGACAGTGTCGAAGGCGATATCCGTGCCGGCGACGCCTTTCTTCTTGCCAGCGACGGTTTTACCCGCCTGATTCAGGAAGAAGAGATGCTGGCGGCGCTTCAGGCCGACGATCTGGAACGCATGGCGGACAGTTTGGTGGAGACTTGTCTGGCACGCCAGGCGCCGGACAACCTCACCTTTGTGGTGCTGCGAGTGCCAGCCGGTTGATCGGGCGCGGTCAGCGTTTGGCAACAATCGGCCGAAGCTGTTCGCGCAGATATGTGGCGCGGTGCATCGCCTCCGGATCGCCTTGAGCTGCCGCCTGCTCGTACCATTTGAGCGCATCCCGTCCGCTCTGTTTCACGCCGTCGCCGCGTTCATAGAGCACGGCAAGATCGAAGGCGGAATCGCGATAACCCGCGCTGGCGGCTTTCTCGAACCAGATTGCCGCCGCCTGGGCATCCTGCGATACGCCTGTTCCGTTCAAATAGGCTATCGCGAGATTGTGCATCGCTTTGACATTGCCCCGCGAGGCGGCGGCGGAGAACCAGGCGGAGGCGAGGCGTGGATTGGGTTTGATGCCTTCTCCATAGAGGGTCCCCAGGATGAACTGGGCGGTGGCATCGCCCTGCGCCGCGGCTTCGTCGCTCCAGCGCGCGGCAGCAATGGGATCGGCGGCAAAACCGTCACCTTTCAGGAAGGACTGCGCCAATTGCACTTGCGCCTGCTTCTCGCCGCGCCGGGCGCGGACGATCACATCGCGCAAAGCCGGCGGCGTCTGCTGGAACATGGGATCCGGCGCGGCGCCCGTCGCGTCGATGACGAGCACATGCGGCGCCCTGGCGGCAGCTTGGCGTTGCGGAGCCGGCGGCGTTGGCGCCGGGCGGCCCAAACCGCCAAGCGCGACAAAGCCAATGCTGCCTGCCAAGGCCAGAAACAGGATGGCTGCGGCGGCCGCGGCCAGCCGTGGCGGCGGCGGAACAGGAAAAGGCCATTTGGTTTGCGGCTCTGGCTGAGGAGCCTGCTCCACCTTCGCCAGGATCTTCTGCGCCGCCTCGCGCGCCTGAAAGCTGGGATGGAGTGCGGGCTTGTCCGCCTTCTGATCCGCCACCACCGGCGGAGGCTCCCTCATCATTGGCGGAGGCTCGGCCTGTGTCGCCAGCGGCGGTGATTCAACAAGCGCGTGGGATTGTCCGACGGCTGCGATTTCCGTTTCCGCCATTGTCATGGACGTATCGGAATGCGTATCGGGGATGATCGCGTCGCCGGCCTTTTGCCCTCTATCCTCGGGCATCGGCATGACGTTCAAATCCGCGATCAAGGCGTTCTTGCTAGGGAAATGCTTGCGCAGTGCTGTGCGGCTGACGCCGGTGAGACGGCAGACAGAAGCAACGGAGAAAGCGTCCGGGTCTTTTTCAAAGAGCTCGCGGGCCGTCGTCAGAATCAATGCTCGGTTGTTGCCGTATTGCATGAAACCGGTCGGCCAGACTTTCTGTCGCCACCGGTTGTAACATTGGGAAAATTAACGATTGCCTACGGAATTTATTAACGATCCCGTCCGACCGTGCCGGTCTCCAGATCGTAAAGAGCGCTGCCCGCCAGCAAAAAGGCCCCGACGCCGAAGGGTTGGGTGTTGCTGGTCGTGACTCGGTCGGGCCGGTCATTTTCGGACTGAACCCAGCCCAACCGGCCGTCCGGTTGCAGGGCTGCATCCAGACAGACCCAACCGTGTTCGGCCGCGGCGCGATCAGATGGCGCGCGCAACAGCCCGTTCTGGACGCCCCAGGCCAGGCCAAAGGTGAAGAGGCCGGTGCCGCTGGTCTCGGGCGGCGTATCACGCCGCGGATCGAGCAACGATGGCCGCCAGCAACCATCGGGTCCCTGCAGCCGCACGATTTTGGCGGACAGGCGCAGAAACAGATCGCGATAGAAGGCGCGGGAGGGCGCCTCTGGCGGCAAGGTCGCAAGGATACGGGCGAGCCCGGCATAGGCCCAGCCATTGCCGCGGCTCCAAAAGATCTTGCGTCCATCAGGCCCGTCACGGCCCTTGAAGCTGCTGTCGCGATAGAAAAGAGACTGGTCCGGATCGAACAACAGCGCGGCGGTGGCGCGATATTCCTTGTCGGCATAGGCGAGAAAACGCGGATCGTGTGTGACGCGGCTCAAGGCAGCCCAACCCGGCGGCGCCATGAACAAGGCGTCCGACCAGCACCAGCGCTGGACACAACCGCCGGGCGCGGACATCAGAAGCGAGCCGGACGGATTGGCCTTGATGATGGCGTCGAAACGCTGCCGCGCCGCGGCGATCATGCGCGGGTCGTGCTTGCGTTGATAGGCCCAGATCCAGCTCTGCGCGATCAACTGGTCGTCGGCGTGGAATGGGCGCGGGCCCAGCCGCCAATTCTCCCGCTCGCCCAACGCAAAAATGGCGTCCGCATATTTTGGATTGCGGGAACGGTCGGCCAAGGTGGTGAGGCCAGCATAGAAAGTGGATCTGATCCAGCCTAACGGCAGCTTTGCGTCCACAGAGGGCGGAACATCGGCCTGTTCAAGATGTGCCAACTCCCAATCCGCCGCGCGCTCCATCTTCCGAAGAATAGAGGATGGGTCTTGCCGCGCGGACGCCGGCGACGCAACCAATAGACCGAGCGCCACACCGATCGCAACGCGGCGGCTCCGCATCGGGCTACCGATCGCGCGTGAGAAGATCGACCGCTGCAACGGCCATCACTTTGGCGGAATCCACCATGTCCTGGATGCCGACCCATTCATCGGGCTGGTGCGCCAGATCCAGCACGCCGGGACCATAGGCGATGCAATCCTTGAGCTTGCCGATGCGGTCCACATGCTTCTGGTCGTATGTCCCGGGCGAGCAAACGATCTGTGCATCGCGGCCCAATATGTCGCGCACCGCTTTGGCGGTGGCGGACGCGACGGCGCCGTTCCGGTCCGCCATGGTGGGCTGGACGCTGAACAATTCACGCATCTTGTAGCGGAAGCCGGGCCGGTCATTGGCCAGCTTGTCGAGTATCGCCCTCACTTCCGCTTGCACCGTAGGTAGCGTTTCCTCGATCAGGAAACGGCGATCGATCACTATGCGGCAGGAGTCGGCCACGCAGGGCGCGGGCAGACCTTCGAAATTTTCCGTCTCGCCGCCATGCACCGAATTGATATTCATGGTGGATTGGCGTGCCCCGTCCGGCACCACCGGCATGTCCGAGTGTCGCGCCGCCAGCGCGGGATAAAGATCATGCTCGAATTTCTCCAGCACCGCGGTCATATGGCGGATGGCGCTATCGCCCAGGAAGGGCATCGAGCCATGGGCGATGCGGCCCAAAGTTTCGATTTCCGCCCACCACACGCCGCGATGACCGATGCAGACCCGATCGACATTAAGCGGCTCCGGAATGATGACATGATCGACGCGGGGTTTGGAGAACCAGCCACGTTCCGCCAAATAGGCGACGCCGCCGTAACCGCCCGACTCCTCATCGACCGTGCCGGAAATCTCCAGTGCGCCCGGCAGTGCGATGCCGCAATCCAATAAAGCTTCCACCGCCACCACAGCGGCGGCGATGCCGCCTTTCATGTCGCAAGCGCCGCGGCCATAGACGCGACCGTCCTTCACGGTCCCGGCAAAGGGATCGAGCGTCCAGCCCGCGCCCGTCTGCACCACATCCAGATGGCCGTTGAAATGCACGCAAGGTCCGGGACTGCTGCCCTCGCGGCGGCCAATCACATTGATACGGGGATATTTGTCGCTGTCGCCCGGCGCACCTTGGGCGCGGACATATTCGACCTGAAAGCCACGACGCTTCAGGCGCGCGCCGAAGAATTCTGCGCAAGGCTGATAGGCCTCACCCGGCGGATTGACGGTCGGGAAACGGATAAGGTCCTGCGTCAGCGCGACGATCTCGTCCTCGCGAGCTTCGATTTCACGCAGCACATTGTCGATTTTCACGCGCCGATCCTTTTCACGCTTTCGCCGTCATATACAACGCCCGCCATCCACTTCCAGCGCCACGCCTGTGACCATGGCGGCTTCGTCGCTGCACAGAAAGCAGGCGGCCGCCGCGATGTCCTCGGGTGTCGAAAAGCGTCCGATGGGGATGGAGGCCAGGAATTTGGCGCGGATTGCGGGCGTGTCCTCGCCCATGAAGGTGGCGAGCAAAGGCGTCTCGCCCGCCACCGGATTGATGGCGTTGACCCGGATGCCGAACGGCGCCAGTTCCACCGCCATGGCGCGGGTGGCCGTGATCATCCAACCTTTGGAGGCGTTGTACCAGGTAAGGTTGGGACGTGGGCTGACGCCGCCGGTGGAGGCAATGTTCAGAATCGCGCCACGCTTTCGGGTCTTCATGCCGGGCACGATCTCGCGCGCCGCGAGAAAGACCGATTTGGCGTTGATCGCCAAGATGCGGTCGAAGGTCTCCTCGTCCAATGTGTCAAGCGGCTGAGGCTTGTGCCCGATACCGGCATTGTTCACCAGAATGTCGATCTCGCCGAATTTGGTGGCGGCTTCCTTCGCCAGCATCCGCACGTCATCGCCGCGCGAAATGTCAGCCCGTACCGCCAGCCCGCCGATCTCGCGCGCCAAACCCTCCGCCGCCTCGCCATTGATGTCGGCGATGACGACCTTGGCGCCTTCGCTGGCGAAGCGGCGCGCGATGCCCTCGCCGAAGCCGGACGCTCCCCCGGTAACGATCGCGACTTTGTCTTTCAGGCGCATGCGCGAACCCTATCCATGAAACGTGGCCACGGTTTTGAGCCGGGTGAAGCCATATAGCGCTTCAAAACCTTTTTCCCGACCATGGCCGGAGCGGCCGATGCCGCCGAAGGGCAATTCCACGCCGCCGCCCGCGCCGTAATTGTTGACAAAGACCTGACCCGCGCGCACCGCACGGGTCAATCGCATGGCGCGGCTGCCATCCTGCGTCCACACCCCGGCCACCAAACCATACTGGGTGCCATTGGCGATACGGATTGCCTCTTCCTCGGTGCGGAAAGGAATGACCACCTGCACCGGGCCGAAAATTTCGTCCTGCGCCAGAAGATGCTCGGGTGAGACGCCGGCAAACAAAATGGGTGCCAGGAAATGGCCGCCTGCCGGCGCATTGGAAGCAATGGCGCCTTCCGCCGCCACGGCCAGGCCGTCCGCCCGCCCGCGCGCGATGTAATCCTTCACCCGCGCCTTCTGCGCGGCCGAGATCAGAGGCCCCACATCCAGATCGTCGCGCGCCGCGCCCACGCGCAAGGCGCGATAGCGTTCGGAGAGTTTCTCCAACACTGGTTCATACACCGATTGCTCGACCAGAAGGCGCGACGAAGCGGAACAGGTCTGGCCCGCATTCTGGATTCCGGCATTGACCAGGAAAGGCAGGGCGCGTTCCAGATCCGCGTCGGCGAAAACGATCTGTGGTGACTTCCCGCCCAGCTCCAAGGTCACGGGCACGGCATTCTTGCCTGCGGCCGCTTGCACCAAAGCGCCCACGCCGGTCGAGCCGGTGAAGGAGACATAATGCACGCCGGGATGACCAGCAAGCGCGGCGCCCGCCACTTCGCCCAACCCGGTCACGATATTGAGCGCGCCGGGCGGCAATCCGGCCTCTTCGGCGATCCGCGCGAAAGCCAGGGCGGTCAGGCTGGCTTCTTCAGCCGGCTTGATCACGGCTGCATTGCCTGCCGCCAGCGCACCCACCACGGAACGACCGATAATCTGCATCGGGTAATTCCAGGGAATGATGTGCGCGGTGACGCCATGCGGTTCACGTAAGGTGAAGACAGTGTACCCGCCGAGATAGGGAATGGTCTCGCCATGCAGCTTGTCGGCGGCGCCGGCATAGAATTCGAGATAACGCGCCAGCGCCAAAGCGTCGGCGCGCGCTTGCTTTAGTGGCTTGCCGACGTCGCGCGCTTCCAGCTCCGCCAGCATCTCGGCTTTCGCCTCCACGGCCCGGCCGATTTTCGCCAAAAGGCGGCCACGTTCGGCAGCCGTCAGCGCACCCCAGGAGCCGGACAGCGCCGTTTCCGCCGCCGTCACCGCCGCATCGACATCGGTGGCGGCGCCTGCCGCCAAGGTGCCGATCTCTTCGCCCGTGGAAGGGTCCTCGACCGGCAGAGTGGCCTGCGCCGCGCGCCAGCGACCGCCAATGAAAAGCTGTTCGGTGATCATTGGGCGACCTTAGGTTTCATACAGCATGACCTCAAGCTTTTTGGCGCGCACGCAAAGGCTGCGTCGCGATGGGCACGCGCATCTCGCCCGGCGCCAGACGCAAGGTGGAAAACACGATGGCGAGATTCACGGCAAGGCCGATCAGGCCGGGATTGATGCCGCCGACGGGAATTGCGAACTCGAACAGCAGGAACGCCACCGTATCGCCGGCGGCGATGCCCGCGATGAGGGCGGCAGGCCGCATGCGGTCTAGAAACAAGACCCCCAGCATGGCGGGCAGAAACTGGGTCATGCCGAAATAATAGAGATTGTTGATGGTCACCATCAGTTGCGACGAGGTGGCTGCCCCCGCGATGGACAGCACCAGATAAAGCGCCATCACCAGTTTCGACCATTGCCGCTGTTGATTGTCGCCCAAACCCGGTACCAGATTGCGTGTCACCAGCGGACCGATGGTGAGGCAAGTCGCTGTCAGCACCACCAGTGCCGACAGCGCCGCGGCGGCCAGCACGCCCCCGACAAGAACCGGTGGCAGCAGCATGCCAGCCACCGCCGGGAACAACGCATTGGCCGTCTCGATATGGGCGATGTGGCGCAAACCATAATAGGCCACCAAGGTCAGAAACGGGAACATCAGCATGTAAAGCGGCATGGTGATCTGGGCGCGGCGCACGGCGGAGGCGGAGCGCGCGGTGAAGATCGAGGCGCAGATCTGCGGCGCCATGCTGAAGCCCGCGCTTTGCAGAAGAATGGTGGTGACGGCGAAGACATCGCCTTTCAGAGTCGGTTGCATCACCCGGTTGGCGGCCGCGGTGGCAAGAACTGGGTCCACCTCTTTGCTCCATTGCAGAGCCGCTGCCACCGCGATCACCAAAATGGCCAGGATCAAAAGGATGTCTTTGAGGATAGCGACATAGGCCGAAGCCCGGATGCCGGAGATGGCGATATAGGCGAAAGCGAAGACGCCCGCGATAGAAGCGAGCAGCAGCGGCGAAACTTCCGTGCCCAATGCTTTCAGGACTATTTCGAGCCCCAGAAATTGCTGCATGCCCAGCGGCACCAGAAACAACAGTCCCGCCAGCGCCACCACGATTTCCAGCGCCCGGCTGTCGAAATGACGCCCCAGCAGGTCCGGCAAGGTCACGGCGCCGCGCAAACGGCCGGCGCGCCAGATCAGAGGATTAAGGAAATAACCGAGCACAAACGCCAGAACGATGTAACCTAAAAACCAGGTGACGAAACTCAAGCCGTTGGCATAGATGCCTCCGGGAAATCCCAGCACCGAGGTGATGCTGTAGGTCTCGCCCACCGCCAGGAAGAAGAACAGCACCGCGCTGAACTGACCGGAGGCGATGAAAAAATCTTCCGCGCGCTGCTTGAGATCGCGCCGGGACATCAGCGCCAGCGCCAGCGAAAGCGCGAAGATCGCGGCAAAAGCTGCAATCATCGCGGGCGGCCTTGACCGTAATCGCTTTCGATCTCTTCGTCCGGCCGGTAGCGGTCATGCCGGAACCAGCAAATCGCAAGACAAAGCGACGCCAGCGGAATACAGGCGAACAGCCACACAAGACCCAGCGGGACGCCAAAAACGGAAACCGGCAGCCGGTAGAGCAGGGGGACCGTGGGAATGACGGACAGAAAAGGAATCGCGATGCCGATCGTGTAGCGGGCAAAGGGCGACATGCGCGTCCCCCGCATCAGAGTGTGCGCCAGGTTTTGCCCTCGGCGCCGGGTGGCAGGCTGGCTTCATAGACGCCGCGGGCCACTGCGCGCGCCAGCACATCGGCGGCCAGCGCGCCCAGCCGCGCCACCACAAAATCGGCGGAGGGGCCTTTGATCTTCTGCTGCGCCGTCGAAAGGCCGAACACCACATCGCCGTCGAAGGGCGAATGGATCGGGCGGATGGCGCGCGCCAGACCATCCTGCGCCATCATGGTGACGCGTTTCATCTGGTTGATGTCCAGCTCCACATCGGTGGCGATGCAGGCGATAGTGGTGTTGGTGCGCGCCCCGGGATTGACCTTGGTCTGCCCCCAATCTTCTCCCACGACGCGCGCCGCGCTGGCGCCCATCCCGCCAAACTCTTTGCCGATCTCAAAGGCTCCGGCCCAGAAATTCTTGGCGCCCGGCACCACCGCCGATCCCAAACTGTTGACCGCCACGATTGCGCCTACCCGCATCCCGTCTTTGGTGACATAGGAGGCCGAACCGATGCCACCTTTGAGCGCGCCGCATTCCGCGCCAAAGCCCGCGCCGGCGGTGCCGAGTTTGAAATCCGCAGCGGCGCTTTCCACCGCGCGAAGGCCGAGCGCGCGATAGGGCGGCTCGTTGCCCCAGGCCTTGTCGCCTTTGTTGGCGAGATCATAAAGGATCGCGGTCGGCACGATGGGCGATTTGGGAATGCCCGCGCCATTGGCCAGGCCATAGCCACGATCGTGCGCGCCGAGCCATGCGGCCACGCCGTCGCCCGCCGCCAGGCCATAGACCGAGCCGCCGGACAGCACCACCGCGTCTGCGGCATGCACCAGATTGTAGCTGTCCAGCACATCGGTTTCGCGCGTGCCTGGCCCGCCGCCCCGCACATCTACGGCGCAAGTGGAAAGCTTGTCGGCCAAGATGACGGTCACGCCGGTGCGGACCCTGGCATCTTCGGTCTGACCGATTTTCAGGCCGGGCACATCGGTGATGAGATTGAGAGCGCCGGGGCCGCCGCCCCCACCTTGGGCCCAAGCCAGCCGGCTGGAAGCGGCAAGCGCCGCCGCCGGAAGCGAAGCCAGTAATGTGCGCCGGTCCATGTCCAATTTCCCCCGATTTGCGGCAGGATGGCATGAAACTCCGGCTTCCGGCCATGAGAATTGGCGGCTGGCCCAAGCGCGAAAGCCCCCTGCGGCAACCGGGGTGAATCGCCCGCAAAAACCGTGTCATGCTGGCGCGATAGTCCGGAGACGCCATGGCCACCGCACCCGTCATTGAAGCGCGCCGCGCGCAGATGTTTCCCACCCTGGATCCGCACGATATTGCGCGGCTGAAGCGGTTCGGTGAGGTCTCGCAATTTCCGCAAGGTGCGGCCCTGATGAAAGCGGGAGAGGTGGCGGCCGGGCTTTATTTCGTGCTGTCGGGAAAAGTCAGCGTGACGCAGGGCGGCGATTACTCGCCTCGCCAGGAAGTGGTCCAGCACGGGATCGGCAGTTTCGGCGGCGAGCTGGCGCAGCTTTCCGGCCGGCCTTCGCTGGTCGATGCCGTCGCGGTCGAGCCGGTTGAGGCCCTGATCCTGCCGCCGCGGCGACTGCGCGAGGTGCTGGTGCAGGAAGCTGTCTTGGGCGAGCAGTTGATGCGGGCTCTGATCCTGCGCCGGGTGGGGCTGCTGCAAGCGGCGGAGACTGGGCCCATCATCATCGGCGCCGTGGGCAGTTTCGACGTGCTCAGGCTGGAGAATTTCCTCACCCGCAACGGCCATCCGCATCGGACCTTGAATTGCAATTCCGATCCTTGCGCCAAGACTTTGCTGGAGCGTTTTCAAGTAACGCCTGAGCAATTGCCCATCGTTCTGTGCCCGGGTGGACAGCTTCTGCACAATCCTGGCGAGGGGCAACTGGCGCGCTGTATCGGTCTGGTGCGCAAGATCGATCCCGATACGGTCTATGACACGGTGATCGTGGGGGCGGGACCAGCCGGGCTGGCGGCGGCGGTCTATGCCGCGTCGGAAGGGCTTTCGACCCTGGTGCTGGACTGCCGCAGTTTCGGCGGCCAGGCCGGGGCTTCCTCGCGAATCGAAAATTATCTGGGCTTTCCCACCGGCATCACCGGTCTGGCGCTGATGGCCAGGGCCTATAATCAGGCGCAGAAATTCGGCGCCGAAATCACCATCCCGGATGAAGCGAAAAAACTGGATGTGGGTGAAGGCGCGCGCTTCGCCATCAGTCTGGGCGATGGCGAGCAGGCGCGCACCCATAGTCTGGTGGTGGCCAGCGGCGCCCGTTACCGCCGGCCCGCGATTGCCGATCTGGCGGCGTTCGAAGGCACCTGCGTGCATTATTGGGCATCCGCCATCGAAAGCCGCTTGTGCGCCGGACAGGAAGTCGCGCTGGTGGGCGCGGGCAATTCCGCCGGCCAGGCCGTGGTCTATCTTTCCCAGCATGTGAAGAAAGTCTGGATGATCGTGCGTGGGGCAAGCCTGGAAGCCACCATGTCGCAATATCTGGTGGAGCGCATAAAGAGCCTTCCCAACGTGGAAGTGCTGACTCGCACCGAGATATGCGGGCTAGAAGGCGAGGATGGCGCGCTGCAATGCGTGCGCTGGAAAAACCGCGACACGGGTGCGGAAAGCGCCCATGACATCGGGCATCTTTTTCTCTTCATCGGCGCGGAGCCCAACACCGACTGGCTTCAGGGCTCTGGCGTCGCGCTGGACGAGAAGGGCTTCATCATCACCGGCAATGACCGTCATGAGCTGGCCACCAGCCGTGACGGCGTTTTCGCCATCGGCGATGTGCGGGCAGGCTCGATCAAGCGCGTGGCGGCATCCGTGGGTGAGGGCGCGCAAGTGGTGGCCGCGCTGCACGCCTTTCTGGCGGATGCGCGTCTCGGCGGGGTTGAAGGCAAGAGGGCATGATGGGCGACAGTTGCACGCATCTTTCCACCATCCGAAAAGTGACGCCCAGCGCGCTGGGCTGCGAGGAATGTTTGAAAACCGGCGATGCGTGGCTGCACTTACGCATCTGCCGCGCTTGCGGTCATGTCGGCTGCTGCGACCAGTCCAAGAACAAGCACGCCACCAAGCATTTTCACCACACCAAGCATCCCATTATCGAAGGTTATGACCCGCCCGAAGGCTGGGGCTGGTGTTACGTCGATGAGGTCCTCTTCGACCTGGGACCCGACGTCACCCCGCAAAAAGGCCCAATTCCGCGCTATTACTGACCCCTTGCGGCGTCCTGTCGCAGGTCTATATTGCGATCAGCAAGGTCGCGGTTTCTCGTGACCGACGGCAGGCCGCCGCCGATACCCACGGGCTTTCCCCGACCACAACAGGTCAGGAGGAAGGCGCATGACAATCCGAAATCCGATCGAATGGGGCGGCTCGCAGCTTGTGGGCACTGCGCGGGCGCTCAATGCGGTCGGCCATTCCCTGCATCATGTCCAGGACACGATCCATTCGCCCGCGCCCACTATCCGGCGCATCCGCACCGGCGACATCCTGGACGCGGTGCGCAAGGGTTTCGACGATTTCCAGCAATATCGCAGCGACGTGGTGCTTCTTTGCGTGATCTATGCCGTGGTCGGCTTGATCCTGGCCCGCTTCGCATTCGGCACCGATCTCCTGCCGCTTCTGTTCCCGATGGCGTCGGGCTTCGCCATCCTTGGACCCTTCGCAGCGCTGGCGCTCTACGAGATGAGCCGCATGCGCGAGCGCGGCGTGGAAGTGAGCTGGACCAACGCCTTCGATGTGCTGAAAGCGCCGGCGATCGGCGGCATCATGATCCTGGGCGCCGGCCTGGTGGCGTTGTTTCTGCTTTGGATTCTGGCCGCGTGGATCATCTACGCCTACACCATGAACGCGGATGCGGCGGGGATTCTTGGCAAGGTCGATAATGGCACGCGCTTGATCTACCTGGCCGCGAATCACCACGGCATGGCGCCGACATCGCTGGGCGCCTTCCTGCATGACGTGTTCCGCACCTCTGGTGGCCAGGCGATGATCGTGATCGGCGTGGGCGTGGGTTTCCTGTTCGCGCTGGCGGCCATGATGATCAGCGTGGTCTCCTTCCCGCTTTTGTTGGATCAAGATGTCGGTTTGGATACGGCGGTCAGCACATCGGTGAAAGCGGTATTGGCCAATCCGGGCCCGATGGCGGTCTGGGGTTTGGTGGTCGCCGGCGGTCTTCTTCTGGGATCGCTGCCAGCCTTTATCGGGCTTGTCGTGGTGGTGCCGGTTTTGGGCCACGCGACCTGGCATCTCTATCGCAAGCTGGTGCAGACGCGCTGATAGTGAGACGGCGCGCTCTGGCGGGCGCGCCGTTAAACCCGGATGTCGATATGTTTGTGCAGCCTGCGGTCGCGCTCGGACTGGCGCTCGCCGGAATGGCCGGACAGGAAATCGGCGCGCAGCTCCAGTTCGATGGCCGCGCGCAGAAGCTTTTCGGCATAATCCGTTGACGAGGCTTCCGCCGCAAAGGATCGCAAGGTGGCGGCCAATCTCAACAGATCACGCAACTGTTGAACCGAACTACCCATAACCACCCAACGTCAGGAGGCGCCCCTTGTGCCCGCCGAAAGGCCGGGTTGGTTAGGAAAGCGTTACTTGCCGGGAACCGGCAGGCGATTCAGCCGACGACATCGCCATCTTCAGGGTGGCGCTGGAACCAGGCCACGGCGTAGGAGCAGCGGGGAAGCAGCTTGAGGTCGTATTCGCGGGCATGCGCCACGATGGCTTGCATCAGCCGGGCGGCGGCGCCAGTGCCGCGCAGCACCGGATCGGCCTCGACATGGGTGATCAGGAAGCGGCCGTCATGTTCGCGGTAATTGGCGAAGACCAGCTTGCCATTCTCTTCGGCTTCGAAGCGATGCTTGTCGTCATTGTCGATCATCGCTTGGGCTCCGCATACATCCAGGGAAGCGCCAACCCGATCGGCACGATCCATAGCACGCCCGTCGCCGCATAGAAGAAGAGGCTCACATACCAAGCGGCATGGGGCAGGATGCGCACCGCCAGTCCTGTCACGACTAGGGCATAGAGCACCAGCCAGAACAGGATCAGCACAGTTCCGATCAGCTTTTTGGTGTGCGGCGTCATGCCCCGACCATCGCCGCAAAGGCTAAGGCTGGCAAGAGTGGACCGCAAAGGCCACAGGCTATATTGGAACCCGCATGCAGGCGTCGCGCAAACCGGTCGGGCTCTGGCTTCTCGGCATCGCCTTGATCATTCTCGCCATGATCACCATCGGCGGGCTGACAAGGCTTACCGGCTCGGGTCTTTCCATCACCGAGTGGGATCCGATCATGGGCGCGGTCCCACCGCTCAATGATGCGGAATGGGCGCAAGCTTTCGCCAAGTACCAGAAGATTCCGCAATATGTTCTGGAGAACCGGGGCATGAGCCTGGACGCCTTCAAGGGCATCTTCTGGTGGGAATGGACGCATCGCTTTCTAGGGCGGCTGTTGGGCGTGGCTTTTTTTGTGCCTTTCGTCTGGTTCGCCTGGAAGGGCGCCATTCGCAGAAGCGACTGGCCGCGCATGCTGCTTCTGTTCGTGCTGGGCGGGCTGCAAGGTTTTATCGGCTGGTGGATGGTGGAAAGCGGGCTGGAAACCCGCGTCTCCGTCAGCCAATACCGGCTTGCGATCCATCTGGGCACCGCGCTTCTCTTGCTCATCGCCATTCTTTGGATTGCGCTGGAACATCTGCGCGATCTGAAAACCAACAAGCCGAAAGCTGCCGGTCGGGCGTTCAGTATGGCAGCGCTGGTTTATGTTCAGATGCTCTTAGGGGCGCTGGTGGCGGGGCTGCATGCCGCGTTGATCTACAACACTTGGCCCGACATGAACGGCCATGTTTTTCCTGAAGATCCCTTCTTCCATCAGCCCTGGTGGATCAACTTCTTTGAGAATCCCGGCCTGGCGCAATTCGACCACCGCTTCGGCGCCTATATCATCGCAGGCTTCGCGGTGTGGATTTTTGCTCGCGGCATCCAGCTTTCCGGCTATGCCAAGAAAAGCGCCAAACTGGTGGCCGGCATCACCGTCTTCCAGGTGGGATTGGGCATCTTCACGTTGATGCTGCAAGCGCCGGAAGGCTTGGCCGCGCTGCATCAGGTGACGGCCGCAGCGTTGCTGTGTGCCGCCGTCTGGCACGCGTACGAACTCAGATACGCGGCAAGCTAACTCGACATTCCCTGTTCCAGATCGGCGATGATGTCAGGCACGTCCTCGATGCCGATGGAAAGGCGCACTACGTCATTGCCCGCGCCGGCCTTGGCGCGATCCTCGTCCGACAATTGGCGGTGCGTTGTGGAAGCCGGGTGAATGATCAGGCTTCTGGTGTCGCCGATATTGGCCAGATGCGAGAACAGTTTCACGCTGTTGACCAGCTTGAGGCCCGCTTCATAGCCGCCCTTGAGGCCGAAGGTGAAAACGCTGCCCGCGCCCTTGGGGCAATATTTCCTGTGCAGCGCATGGCTCTGATTGTCTTCCAGGCCGGCATAATTGACCCAGGCGACTTTGGGATGAGCTTTCAGCCACCGCGCCACCGCAAGCGCGTTGTCGCAATGTTTCTGGACACGCAGCGGCAAGGTCTCGGTACCGGTCAGCACCAGGAATGCGTTCATGGGCGACAGCGACGGGCCTAGATCGCGCAGCGCCAGGACACGCGTGGCAACGGCGAAAGCCATGTCGCCGAACGTCTCCCACATGCGCATGCCATGATAGGAAGGATTGGGTTCGGATAGGGTCGGGAATTTGCCGCTGCCCCAATCGAACGTGCCGCCATCCACGATCACGCCCGCCATCGAGTTGCCGTGTCCGCCTAAGAATTTGGTGGCGGAATGCAGAATGATATCCGCGCCCCATTCGACCGGCCGGATCAAGTAGGGCGTGGCCAGGGTATTGTCGATAATGAGTGGCACGCCCGCGTCATGCGCGATTTTGGCCAAGGCTTCGATGTCGGTGATCAAGCCGCCCGGATTGGCGATGCTTTCGGCATAGAGCGCCTTGGTCTTGTCGGTGATCAAGGCCTTGAAGCTGTCAGGCTTGGTGGTGTCGGCCCATTTCACATGCCAGTCGAATTTTGCGAAGCTCTGGTTGAACTGGTTGACCGAGCCGCCATAGAGCTGGCGCGCAGCCACGATCTCGCTGCCGGGGCTCATCAAGGTATGGAAGGCGAGCAGCTGCGCGGCGTGGCCCGACGCGCAGGCCAGACCCGCACGGCCATTCTCCAGCGCGGCGACGCGCTCCTCCAGCACCGCATTGGTGGGATTCATGATGCGGGAATAGATGTTGCCGAACACCTGAAGATTGAACAAAGCCGCGGCATGGTCGGCATCCTCGAAGGCGTAAGCGGTGGTCTGGTAGATCGGCGTCGCCCGCGCCCCCGTGGCAGGATCGGGCTGCGCTCCGGCATGCACGCTCAAGGTGCTGAAACCATAATCGGCCATTTTTGGAATCCCTTATTTTTATTGCGGCACTATGACGTTTTCGGCTTTGCAGTCGCGCACTTTGCAATAGTTGGCGAAAGCCGCGGTGCGGATCTTCACCAACGCATCGGTCTCCGCCGCCAGGATGGCGTCGGCGGCTTCCATATTGTTAGCGGCGATGGCGGCTCTCCGCTTCACAATCGCGTGAAATTTGGTCAGCGCCGCACCCTGTTCCGCGGAGACACCGGGCGAATTGGGGTCGGGCCAGACGATGGCGCCATAGGTGTCCTTGCTTTTGGTCATGATCGCCTGGGCCACGGGGCTCTCATAGAAAGCGATCTCATCCGCCATCAGGTCGGCGGGGTAAATTTTGGCATAGGCCTGGGCGAGCTTTTCGTCGGCCGCGTCCAGCACGGTTTTGTTCTCGACACTCGCCTGCAGGAAGCTTTGCACAAAGACGTCCGGCGCCGCCGTCTTCTGCGCCATGCCGCCTTCGAAATTGTGCAGGATCGCGCTGACGCCCCCAGTGTACTGAACCAGCTTGCGGGCTAGCGTGAGCGTGTCGGCGGCTTGCGCGCCCGTCACCGCCAGGCTGGCGGCGAAAAGCAGCGCGAAAGCCGGACTAAGCCGCATGATCCAAACCCAGATCGTCTTCCACCCGCCGGACCCAGGCTTGCAGCTTGGGAGTGTGGGCAAGATCGAAGCCGCCTTCATGCGCCCAACGTGTATAGGCGACCAGGGCTATATCGGCGAGCGTCAGATTTTTTCCCACGAAATACGGTTGTTTGGCCAAATGATCGTTCATCACGGTCAGGACGCGCTCGCCCTTGGGCATCAGGGCCGGGTCGATCTCGGCTTCCGGCTTTTTCAGATACGCCTTGTGAAAGCGGCGCACGGCGATCACGGTTTCATGGCTATACTGCTCCCAGAACATCCATTGCAACATCAGGGCGCGGTCGAAAGCGTCCGGCGGGATAAGGTCGGAGCCTTCTGCCAGAAAGAGGATAATGGCGTTGGATTGCGCCAGCACCCGGCTATCGGCCAGCTTCACCACCGGCACCTGGCCGGCCGGATTCATGGCCAGAAATTCCGGCGTGCGGGTTTCAGCTTTCATCACGCTGGTCTCGATCCAGCGATAGGGAATACCCAGCCGGTCGCAGACGAATTTGATCTTCAGGCAATTGCCTGAAATGGAATCGCCGTAAATGGTAATGCTGCTCATAGGCGTTTGAGGCTTCCGCCCTTGCTGAACAGCAAAGGCTTGCGATTGTCGATCACCTTGCGGTTGATGCCCATCCAGCCCAGTTCACCGGAAAAGCGGCCATGCTCGATCTTGGGGCAGCGGTCCATCACCACGGTGAGGCCGGCATCCTCGGCAAGTTTGGCGGCTTCGTCGCTCACCACGCCCAACTGCATCCAGACATATTTGAGACCCAGGCGATCCTTTTCCGCCACCGCTTCGCGCACGATCTCGGGCGCGTATTTGGCCTCGCGGAAAATATCGACCATGTCGACGAGACCGGGCACTTCTTTCAGGCTGCCATAGACCTTCTGTCCCAGAATGTCCTTGCCCATCGCGCCCGGATTGACGGGAATGATTTTGTAGCCCTTGTTCAGAAGATACATCATCGCGAAATAGGAAGGGCGGATTTCGTTGCCGCTGGCGCCCACCATGGCGATGGTCTTGACGGAACGCAGAATGGTTTTGATTAGCGTGTCCGGATAGGTCAGAGCGGCCATTTCGGCTCTCTTTTTTCCAGGAAAGCGCAAATGCCTTCCTCGGCTTCCGCCTTCAGCATGTTCTCGGTCATGACGCGCGAGGCATAGTCATAAGCGTCAGCCAGCGGCATTTCGATCTGGCGATAGAAGGCCTCCTTGCCGGTGCGCACCGTGGCGCGCGGTTTGGACGCGATCCGCTGCGCCAAGCTCATGGTCTCGGTGGTGAGCACATCGGGCGCCACCACGCGATTGACCAGGCCCAGCGCGCGGGCTTGGTCCGCGCCGATCATCTCGCCGGTGAGCAGCATTTCCATCGCCGCCTTGCGGTGAACGCTGCGTGATAAGGCGACCATGGGCGTGGAACAGAAAAGACCAATATCAACGCCCGGCGTGGCGAACTGGGCAGTCGAGGCGGCGACGGCCAAATCGCAACTCGCCACCAGCTGGCAGCCCGCAGCGGTGGCGGTACCTTGGACTTCCGCGATCACGGGCTTGGGCAGCATCACGATCTGCTGCATCAACGCCGAGCACTGGGTGAAGAGCGCGGCGAAGGCGGTGGCGCCCTGATCGGGATCGGCGCGGCGTCCCGTCATTTCCTTGAGATCATGACCGGAGGAGAAGACCGGTCCTTCCGCCGCGATGATCACCACCCTGAGCCTGGTGTCGGCGGCGGCATGGTCCAGAGCGTTGGAAAGCGCGCCCATCAACGCAGAACTCAAGGCGTTGCGGGCCCTGGGACGGTTCAGCGACAGCCTGAGCACCGTGCCGGCGCGGGTGGAAAGAAGGGGGGAGTCCAGTTGCGGTGCGTTCATGGCATGGGACTGTAATCCGGGTGAGTGGTAATTTCACGGTCTGGGCGGTTCTTATGCGGTATTATAATACCGCATCAAGGAAATGCCCGAAATTCCGAGATTTCTATTGACGGGTGCGGGGCATATCCGTATATCGCCGCGTCCTTTCAAGAGATTTCCGCCATGAAAACCTACTCGGCCAAAGCATCCGAGATCGAGAAGAAGTGGATCGTCATCGACGCCGAAGGCTTGGTCGTGGGCCGCCTGGCCTCGATCATCGCCATGCGCCTGCGCGGCAAGCACAAGCCGACCTACACGCCCCATCTGGATTGCGGCGACAACGTCATCGTCATCAACGCCGCCAAGGTAGTGCTGACCGGCCAGAAGCTGAAGAAGAAAGTCTATTACCACCACACCGGCTATATCGGCGGCATCAAGGAACGCACGGCCGGCGCCATCATGGCGGGCAAATTCCCGGAGCGCATCGTGGAAAAAGCGGTGGAGCGCATGGTGCCACGCGGACCGCTCGGCCGCCGGCAGATGGCCAATCTACGCGTCTATCCTGGTGCGGAGCATCCGCATGAGGCGCAGCAGCCCGAAACGCTGGACGTGGCCAAGATGAATCCCAAGAACACCCAATATAAGACGAAGGCAGCCTAACCCATGGCCGAAGACAATAAGTTCGGTGAACTCAAATCCACGCTGATCAAGGCCAAGACTAATCAGCCGGAAGACGCCAAGGCCGACAATAAGCGCGACGCCAAGGGCCGCGCCTATGCCACCGGCCGCCGCAAGGAATCCGTGGCGCGGGTCTGGATCAAGCCAGGCTCCGGCAAGATCACGGTCAATGGCCGAGACGAGAAGACTTATTTCGCCCGTCCGGTGTTGCGCATGCTGCTTCGCCAGCCGCTGATCGCCGCCAACCGCGACGGCCAATTCGACGTGGTGGTGACGGTGTCGGGTGGCGGCCTCTCCGGCCAGGCCGGCGCGGTGCGCCATGGCATCTCGCGCGCCCTGGTGAATTATGAGCCCACGCTCCGTGCAGCCCTGAAGCCGGGCGGCTTCCTGACCCGCGATCCGCGTGCGGTCGAGCGCAAGAAGTATGGCCGTCCCAAAGCGCGCCGCAGCTTCCAGTTCTCGAAGCGCTAAAAATTTAGGCAATCACTGTTTGGAAAGCGGCCCGATGAAAATCGGGCCGCTTTTTTTTGATCCCCAATTCTCCCGCGCGCGGTTCCGGTTATAGTGGCGCTCCGGGTAGGGTTCTTAAAAACACATCCAAGGAGGGAATAATGCATAAGGCAATCGTGGCGGCGGCTTTGCTGCTCACCACATCGACAATCGCATTGGCGCAGCAAGACAGGGCCACCGACATTACCGCGGCGCAAGTTCAGCAAGTCCTGAAAGCGCCGTCCAAGATCGTCGATCACACGCTCAAGGTGGTCGATCTGGGCAATTACGCGCTTTCGGTCGCCGTCGTCAAACGCGGTCCGACGCGCGCGCCCGGTACGCCGGCTCCGGCGCGCCAGCCCGATCCGAATGCGGTCAAATGCGGCCTGACGGCGATGCCGGCAGGCGCCAAGGAAGCCGCCGAAGGCGGCATCGTCCATGACGATACGGACGAGACCTATATCGTCATCTCCGGTTCGGGCACGCTGATCACTGGTGGCCAGATCTTAAACGGCACGCGTTCGGCGCCGGACAGCGAAGTGACCAAGATCCTCAATGGTCCGTCTTGCAGCGGCAAGATCGTGGGCAATTTTGTCGCCCGCAAAGTGGGCGTCGGCGATATTTCCGTGATCCCGAAGGGCGTCGCCCATGGCTGGGCCGACATCACCGATGAGGTAACTTACCTCAGCGTTCGTCCCGATCCCAAGAAGGTGCTCGAGCACGGTTACGTCAATCCCGCGATCAAATAGGATTCGCGGGCCGTAGTATTTCTGCGTCGCAGCATATGGAGGCTGACAAACTTCGCGACAACATCGCGCTGGCTTGTCAGCCTCCTTTGCCTATGAATTGCCCATGACTAGTCTGTCATAAACCGGCGGTGTGAGGGCAGGTCAGCCCCCTCCGTCCGGCAACAGGGGGAATGCATGTCCAAATCGAAATCCACCGTGAAACGCCTTTCGACCGTCGCGGCGATCGGGCTTTTGCCGGCGCTGTTCGGGCCCGGGGCGAGCGCGCAAACCGCAAGCATAAGTGCCAGGCCGATGGCGCCACATGGTCAGCCTTCCACCGCCAAGGGCGACTGGCCGATGTATTTCGCCGATCCCTCGGGCTCGCGTTATTCGCCGCAGGATCAGATCAACGCTTCCAACTTCAACAAGCTGGAGCTGGCGTGGCACTTCAAGACCGACAATATGGGCGGGCGGCCGGAGTTCAAGCTGGAAGGCACGCCGATCGAGATCAACGGCACCGTTTACACCACCGCCGGCTCGCGCCGCGCGGTGATCGCGTTGAACGCCAAGACCGGTGAAATGAAATGGACTTACAGTTTGGATGAAGGCACGCGCGCCGCCTATGCGCCGCGTCAGCTCTCCGGCCGCGGCGTCTCCTATTGGACGGATGGCAATGGCGACGAGCGTATTCTCTATGTGACGACCGGCTATCGCCTGGTGGAATTGGACGCCCATACCGGCCGCCCCATCGAATCCTTCGGCGACCATGGCATGGTGGATCTGAAGATCGGCGTCTGGAAAGGCGCGGGCGAACAGATCGATCTGGAGACAGGAGAAATCGGCCTCCACACCACGCCGACCGTGGTCAACAACACGGTCTTGGTCGGTTCGGCGATGAAGGAAGGCTCTCAACCACTCGTCGTGAACAACACCAAGGGTCTGGCGCGCGCCTTTGACGTCAAGACCGGCAAGCTGCTTTGGACGTTCCGGGATATCCCCTCCAAGGGCGAGTTCGGTTACGACACTTGGGAGAATGGCTCCGCTGACAAGACCGGCAACACCGGCGTTTGGACCGGCATCACGGTCGATCCCGAATTGAACAATGTGTATCTGCCGGTCGAAGACCCCACCAACGATTTCTATGGTGGCGCACGGCCGGGCAACAATCTCTATGGCGACAGTCTGGTCTGCGTCGATCTCACCACCGGCCAGAGGAAGTGGTATTTCCAGGTCGTGCATCACCCGATCTGGGACTATGACCTGTCGTCGCCGCCGCTGCTGGTCGACATCACGGTCAAGGGCAAGCCGATCAAGGCCGTGGCGCTGCCCAGCAAGGAAGCCTTCCTCTATGTGTTCGATCGCACCAACGGCAAACCCATCTGGCCGATCGTGGAGAAGAAGGTGCCGCAAAGCGATGTGCCGGGCGAGAAGACCTCTCCGACCCAGCCCTTCCCGACCAAGCCCGCGCCTTATGCGCGCCAGCAGATTGGCACGGATGATCTAATCGACTTCACGCCGGAGCTGCGCGCCAAGGCGGTCGATATCATCAAGAAATACTACAAGATGGGCCCAATGTTCTCGCCGCCGATCGTGGGCAAAGTGGGCGGTCCCTATGGCGTGCTCGATATTGGCAACACATCCGGCGGCACCAATTGGCCCGGCGCCGGCTTCAATCCGGAAACCCATGTCGTGTTCGCACCCGGCAACAACGCCAATGTGAGCATCATGGGTCTGGTCGAGCCGCCGCCCGGTCTGACCGACAATCGCTATCTGGAAGGCACGGCGGGTCAGCCCTTCCGCATCAATGGCGGTCCGGGCTTTGGTTCGTCCTCGGACGCGCCCAAAGTCAGCGCCGATCAGGCCAAGTTGAACGCCATTCTGGCGGCGCATCCGCAAACCGGAAACACGCCGCCGCCGCCGCGCAGTGTGGATGGGTTGCCACTGGTCAAGCCGCCTTATGGTTTGCTCACGGCGATCAATCTCGACACCGGCGACACGCTCTGGCAAGTGCCGCATG
>DATNGI010000106.1:0-4527 GCA_035605955.1 Rhizomicrobium sp. | reverse complement strand
CCATGCTGCTCGGCCCAACGCGTGTACATGCGGAACAACATGGAGGCCCAATCCTGGCTTTCCGTGCCGCCGGCGCCGGCGTGAATCTCCAGATAGGTGTCGTTGCCGTCCGCCTCGCCTGACAGCATGGATTGCAGGCGCAATTGTTCGGCGCGCTTCTGCAACGTTACGACCGAAGCTTCCGCATCGGCCACCATGCCGGCATCGCCTTCCGCTTCCGCCATCTCGATCAGGCCCGTGGCATCGGCCAACTCATTTTCGAGCGACTTCACCGCCGCCAGCGAGGTATCGAGCTTCTGTCGCTCGCGCATCAATTTCTGCGCGGTCGAAGGGTCGTTCCAGAGTGCGGGGTCTTCGGCCCGGGCGTTCAGCTCGTCCAGGCGGCGCAGCGATTTATCCCAGTCAAAGATGCCTCCTCAGCAGGGCGATGGCCTGCTGGATATCTTCGACGCTGCGTTGGGTTTCCGGGCGCATGAGGCGGATATAGTGGGCACTATCTCGTAGGTAAAGGGTTAAATCAGGGTGCCTTGCTGTTGGGCAGCGGACCGATGGAAAAAAGATCGCGCTGGCCAAGTTCGGCGGAACGCATGCGCTCCAGTTCGGCGGAATAACGCTTCAAGGCATAGGCTTCCGTGACATAACCCACCACCGTCTTCTGGCTGCGGGACAAAAGCACGGGCAGTGTTTCGACTTGCAACGAATCGAACCGCGCCAGGGCGCTTCGGATATTTTCCGACGGCAGCAGAAACTCCTCTGGCGCTTCCGCCAGATCGCCCGCCACCGCGCCATCCAGCGCGTCGTCGATCTGCGCATCGTGCAGATCGGCGATATCGATAACCCCGGCATAATGGCCGGAGGCGTCGACGACATAGAGCCGTTTTGCGCCGCCCAGAGGATAGGCGACGCGAAGCGCGCGCAACCCCAGATTCTCCGGAACAGTCTTGGCGTCGCTGCGCATGAGCCGGCCCACCGTCATGTCGCCGATCCAGCCCACGTCATGGGCGCCGCGGATGGAAAGCCCGCGCAGATGAAAACGCCAGGTGGCGAAGGAATAACCGAACAGGATGCGGACAAGCGTGGATGCAACCGTGACCGCGATGACGACCGCCACCGTTACCTGGAAATCGCCCGTCGCTTCCAAGACCAGAAACACCATGGTGAGCGGGGCGCCGATGATGGCGGCGGCGACCGCGCCCATTCCTGCCAGCATGAAGACAGTGTGCTGCGCTTCCAGGCCGGGCTGGAAATAAGCCGCGCTTTGGGCAAAGACCGCGCCAAACAGCGTACCCAGGAAAAGCGCGGAACTGAACAAGCCGCCGCGAAAGCCCGAGCCGACCGAAATGGCGGATGCCAGAAGTTTCGCCAGTAGGAGGACCGCCAGCGCCACGACCGTCCAGCGCGTATCGAAATGGAATTGCACCGCGCCATGCCCGCTGCCCAGCACTTGGGGCGCATAAAGCGCCAGCGCCGACAGCAACAGGCCGCCGAAGGCGGGCCTGAGCCAGTCGGGTAATCCGGAAGCGCGCAGGCCGCGCTCCGTCCAGGTCACTGCCTGCATCGCCGCCACCGCGACCGCAGCTGCGCCCAGCCCCAGCAGCGCGAAAAGGAAATAGCTTTCGGTGGTGACGCTGAAGCCGCCGCTGACATCGAACAGCGCTTTCATGTGCGACATGGCGCGCTGGGTCAGCGCGGCGGAAACCGAAGCCACGACCACCGGCGCCAGTGCTTTGGTGGTGTAGCTGCCCAAGATCAGCTCATAGCCGTAAAACGCGCCGGCCAGGGGTGCGTTGAAAGCGGCGGCGATGGCCGCGCCCGCGCCCGCCGTCACAAAGACGCGAAGATCGGCGCGCCGCAACCGGAACCAGCGCCCTAGCCACGAATAAAGGCCTGCACCCAATTGGCTATAGCCTGCTTCCATACCGATGGACGCGCCGGCGCCGTTGGAAAGCACCGTCGTGAACGTCAGCCACAGGGAATCGCGCAACGACATGCGCCCGCCATGCAGCGCATTGGCTTCGATGGGATCGACGATCTCGTTGAAGCGCTTCGCCCGCACCGCCCGTGCCGCAAGCCCCAAAAACAAGCCACCCAGGACCGGCACGAACAGAAGCCGCACCGGCGAGACGCCGATCCCTTCGCTGAGGTAATGGTCGGCAGGAATGCCGAAATCGAAGACATGCAGCCAGGCCACGCCTTCGCGCAGCAGATCGACCACTGCGCCGGTGAAACAACCCATCAGGGCGCAAAGCAGAATCTGCCCAATCTCGGCATCGCGCAGGTCGCGCTGAAACTCTAGAAAGAGGACACGGACGCGCCGGAGCCAATTTTCCAGCCGCACAGACTCAGCCGTGAGAACCATCACCCGCCTCGGGAGAGTCCACCCTACCGTCGGCTCTATCAACCCCCAGGATCAATATAAGCCTCCGGTGCCCTCGCCGATGGTGCCCGCCGTGCCGCGCGTGGCGGGCGGTTGATCGGGCTGACCGGCCACGACCGGAATGGCGTTGGGATCGCCCGCCGTCACGGTGGCGAGTGAAGCGGCATTGGCTTCGCCCGGCGCGGTGCCGGCCTTGAAGGCTTCCATGATCGCACCAGGCGTCCCCGGATCCACCGGCGCTCCACTCTTCCAGTCGATCGGTACTTCCTCGATGCCCGGCGCCACGCGGAATGGCGTAGGCGGCGCATCCGCCAGCGCGCCTTTCATAAAATCGCGGAAGATGGGCGCAGCCACCGTGGCGCCCTGCTCGCGGCCACCCAAGGTGCGCGGATTGTCGAAGCCCACGAACACACCGGCCGCCAGATCAGGCGAAAAGCCGATGAACCATGTGTCCTTGGCTTCCGACGAGGTGCCGGTCTTGCCTGCCAGCGGCTTGCCCACGGCGCGCACCGAAACGCCGGTGCCGCGCTGGACCACGCCTTCCATCATGGAGACGATCTGATAGGCCGTGCGCGGGTCGATGATCTGCTCGCGCGTGTCAGCCAGAAGCGGTTCCTGCTGGCCGGTCCAATTGCCGTCGTCGCAACCTTCGCAATCGCGCCCATCGTGCCGCCAGATGGTCTTGCCATTGCGGTCCTGGATGCGGTCGACCAGCGATGCCTGAATTTTCTTGCCGCCATTGGCGAATTCGGAATAACCGGTCACCAGCCTAAGCAATGTTGTCTCATAAGCGCCCAGCGAATTGGCAAGTAACGGCGGCAGCTTGTCATAGACGCCAAACTTGATGGGATAAGGCACCACCTTGTCCATGCCCAGCGTGTAGGCAAGGCGCACCGTCATCACATTGCGCGACAATTCCAAGCCGCGCCTGAGCGTGGTGTCGCCCAGGAATTCATGCTCGAAATTCTCCGGTCGCCACAGGCCCTGCCCAGGCCCCATATCCATTACGAAGGGCGCATCGAGCACCTTGGAGACCGGCGTATAACCATTGTCCAGCGCCGCCGCATACACGAAGGGCTTGAATGACGAACCAGGCTGGCGCATCGCCTGCATGGCGCGATCGAACTGCGACGACGCATAAGAGAAGCCGCCTGACAAAGCCAGCACCCTTCCCGTATGCGGGTCCATCGCCACGATGGCGCCATTGATCTCCGGCACCTGGCGCAGGCCGAATTCGCGCGGTTTGCCTTCCGGTTCGACATAGATCACGTCGCCGGGCTTGGCGACCTCTTCCGGCTTTTGCGGCGCGCCACCGACATTGGCGTCCTTCAACTCCCGCCGGGCCCATTTGTAGCCGTCATAAGGAATAGTCGCGGTTGAGCCATCGGTGAGGCCGATACGCATTGTTTTCTGATCGAAGCCCAGAACTGTCGCCAGTTTCCAAGTCTCGATGCCGGACTGATTGGGCAATTTGATCAGCTGGGCATGCCAATCGCCGCTGGCGTCAACATGGTTTTTCGCGCCGCGCCAGCCATGGCGCCGGTCATAGCGCACAAGACCGGAGCGCAGCGCACCCACCGCGAAATTCTGCAGCCGGGTATCGAGCGAGGCCCGCACCTGCAGGCCGCCATCGTAAAGCGCCTTCTCGCCATATTTGCCGTAAAGCTGGCGGCGCACTTCCTCGACATAATAATCCACGTCCGCGGCCTGACTGCCCAGGGCGCGCATCTGGGTCACCAGCGGCTCGGCTTTGGCAGTGCGCGCTTGCTCATCGGTGATGTAATTGTTGTCGGCCATCTGGCCGATCACCCAGTTGCGGCGGTCCACCGCGGCGGCATGGTTGAAGCGGGGATCGTAATTGGCCGGGCCCTTGGGCAGCGCCGCCAGGAAAGCGACTTCGGCGACGTCCAGTTCGTCCAGCGACTTGCCGAAATAATTCAGCGAGGCTGCGCCGATGCCGTAGCAATTCTCGCCCAGATAAATCTCGTTGAGATAAAGTTCGAGCACCTTCTCCTTGGGATAGGTCGCGTCTATCCGCACCGCCAGGATGGCTTCGCGAATCTTGCGGCTGAACTTGACGTCGGAATTGAGCAGGAAGTTGCGCGCCACCTGCTGGGTAATGGTGGACGCGCCCTGGGGACGGTGGCCCC
>DATNGI010000105.1:0-15242 GCA_035605955.1 Rhizomicrobium sp. | reverse complement strand
CGATGCCAGATCGAATTCCGACGCGCGCGACAGATGGGTGATGTCGCCGGTATGGATGGTGAGCGCGGGCCGCGCCTTCATCCCGTTCACCAGCGCGATGGTTTCTTTCAAGGTGCCGGCTACATCGGGGTTGGCATCTTTGTTGAAGCCGATATGGGTGTCGCTGATCTGCAGGAAAAGCGGCACGCCCGCGCTTTGCGCCAAGGCGTTGGACGAAAGCGCCATGGGCGCCAATGCCATTGGTGTAAGAATGCCGCCGGACAGGGTGAACAAGGTGCCCGCGCCGCCAAAGGCCAGGCATTTAAGCGCGCCGCGGCGCGAAGGGTCTGGATGATCGGTCATGAAGGCCTCGTGTTGGTTACGAGGCCAATACCGGGCGACGGCGCGGGTTATTCCCGGCTCTGACTCTTTTTTACCAGCGCGACAAAATGATCGAGTTCGCCCGGGTCCACATCCGACACCGCCGCCAGATCCAAATCATTCTGCTTCCACAGGATCATGCGATAGCCGTCACGCAGGCCGCTCGAAGGTAGCGACTGGCCGCGATCCGCCCAGGCGAAAAGGTTGATCACATGCGCGCCATGGCGATAGACGACCACCGCGGCGCGCGCGCCATGCACATAATCGGCGCGGCCGCCGACCAGAGTAAAGCCGTCCGCCTTGAAATCTTCGGCAGGCGGCGAGACGTCGGAATGGCCCGCGAACCAGGGCTTGACGGTGTGATGGTCGGACGAAGCGACGTCGATCAGATGTTCGCCCACCAGCGAACGCTGATGCGCTTCCGCCAGATCGCTCACCACGACCGCATTGCCGGGCAGGAACAGGAAGAAGGCCAGCGCCGCCGCAATCGCCATTCCACCCGCGCCGCTACCCGCGCCCAGCCAGAAGCGATCCTTCCGGCCGGGCGCCGGCATGGCCACAATTTTGGTTTCCCCATCCAGCGCCGCGCCAATTCTAGCCCGCAGTTCCGGGCTGGCGCGATGATAGGTGGCGCCCGCCATGATCGCTTTCATATCGGTATGATCCGCCGCCAGCGCCTGACATTCGGCGCAACTTTCCAGATGCGCTTCGGCTTGCAATGACTGCGCCGCGTCCAGTTCGCCATCCAGATAAGCCTGGGTTTGAAGGCTCTGGTTACACTCCATGCGCGCCTCCCGTCAGTTCCGCTTTGAGCAGGGCACGGCCCCGCGCCAGACGCGACATCACCGTACCTATGGGTGTGCCGGTGGCGGTGGCGATGTCGCGGTAAGACATTTCCTCCAGCTCCCGCAAAATCACCACTTCCCGAAATTCAACGGGCAGCGCGGCAATAGCTTTATCCAGCAGGCGATTGTCGCCGGATTGAATCGCCGTACCTTCCGGATTCGGTCCTTCGGCGGCGACCGGCGGCTGGTTCTCATCGTCCAGCGGCGCGGCGGCATGACGTTTTTTCTGTTCCAGCATGTCGCGATGGCAATTGCGCAGGATGGTCATGAGCCAAGGCTTCACCGCCTCGCCCCGGAAGCCGTCGAAACTGCGATAGGCGCGCAACATGGCGTCCTGCACGATATCGTCCGCCTCCGCGCCGCCCTTTGTCAGCCAGCGCGCAAGATTAGTGGCCGCGTCCAGATGCGGCATCGCCAACGCCTCGAAGCGGCGCCGCTTCTCATCCATTTTCGAGGCCGATCGAGTTCCCCTGACGGGCCGTTACGGGATGCAATACCGGGCGGTCGCGCATTTTATTCCCGCCCTCCCGAATTATTTCCGGCTGGCGGCGCGCGCGAAACGATCGAAGAGATAATGGCTATCCATCGGACCGGGCGAGGCTTCGGGATGGTATTGGACGCCGAACACGTCCCGGCCCTCCACAGCGATACCGCAATTGGTGCCGTCGAACAGGGAGACATGGGTTTCCTTGACACCCTTTGGCAAGGTGTCGCGGTCGACCGTGAAGCCGTGATTCATCGATACGATCTCCACCTTGCCGGTCTCCAGATCCTTCACCGGATGGTTGGCGCCATGATGGCCCTGCGCCATCTTCTTGGTCTTGGCGCCCAGCGCTAATGCCAGCATCTGATGGCCCAGACAGATGCCGAAGGTGGGCACGCCGCGATCCACCACGCCTTTGATGGTGGGGATGGCATATTCACCGGTCGCGGCGGGATCGCCGGGGCCATTCGACAACAGCACGCCATGGGGATCGTTGCGCATCACCTCGTCCAGCGTCGCGCCGGCAGGCACGACCGTGATGTCGGCGCCCTTGCTGGCGAGCAGGCGCAGGATGTTCCGCTTGACGCCATAATCGATCACCGTGGCGCGCCAGGTCTTTTCATTTTCTTTGCCGTAGCCGCTGCCCCAGGCCCATTCGGTCTCGTCCCATTTGTAGGTCTGGCGCGCGGTCACTTCCTTGGCGAGATCGAGACCTTCCAATCCGGAAAAGCCCTTGGCCTGTTTCAGCAGCGCGTCGCGGTCGGGCATGGCTATGTTTGATGAGGAAGAGGGGCCGGCGTTGGCGACGGCGCCATGCGGCATGCCCTTTTCGCGGATCAGGCTGGTCAGCGCGCGCGTGTCGATGCCCGCCACCGCGGGGATATTGTGGGATTTCAGCCAGCGGTCCAGCGCCGCCAAGCTGCGATAATTGGACGGATGCTCCGCATCGGCGCGCACGATCAGGCCTCGCACCACCGGCGTGATGGTCTCGATGTCCTCAGCATTGGTGCCGACGATGCCGATGTGAGGAAATGTGAAGGCCACGATCTGTCCGGCATAAGACGGATCGGACAGGATTTCCTGATAGCCGGTCATGGCGGTATTGAAGCAAACTTCGCCCACCGCCGTGCCGGGCGCGCCGAAGCCCGTGCCTTCGAAGAAGGTGCCGTCGGCCAACATCACACCCCCGCGCGAGACGGGTGCTTGGAGCTCTGCGTTCTGCATGGGAGGCGTCCTTGGATTTGCGGGAAAATAGGGACGCGGGCGCCCAGGGTCAACACGTCCGGCGTTCATATTACGCCTGCATTTTCAATGCGTTGTACTTATCCCCGGTTTCGCGTAGGTTCCTTCCTTTCCCAAAGGCTTGGAAACATGTCGCTTCGCCAGCAGCTCAACGATTCCATGAAGGACGCCATGAAGGCGAAAGACGCCAAGCGGCTGGCCACTCTGCGGCTGGTGCTGGCGGCGTTGAAGGACCGCGACATCGCGGCGCGTACCGAAACCAGCCGCGAGCTTCTGGGCGATGACGAAATTCTCTCGCTGCTCGCCAAGATGATCAAACAGCGCGACGAGTCCGCCATCGCTTTCGATGCCGGCAACCGCCCTGAACTGGCTGCCGGAGAGCGCGAGGAAATCGCCATCATCCGCTCCTTCATGCCGGCGCAGATGGATGAGGCTGGTGTTAAGGCGGCAGCGCAAAGCGTGATCGCGGAACTGGGCGCGACCTCGATCAAGGATATGGGCAAGGTGATGACGGCGATGAAGGAACGCTATGCCGGGCAGATGGATTTCGCCCGCGCCTCGGCCATCGTCAAAGAGGCTTTGTCGGCGCCGAAATAGTCACACGACAAAAGACAGCGCCTTGCCGATGATTATGCTCAAGGTCTTGATCGTGGCGATCTCATTGGCGCTGAATTTCCGCTTTTCCTGCCAATAGGCGCCGATCGCAGCCACCGGCTTGGTGTCGCCGATGGGTGTCATGATCATGCTTTTGACGAAGGTGGGCCGATAGGCATCGTGCGGGATGCGCGGATCGGCGAAGACATCTTCGATCACGGCGGTCTGAGCATTCATCATCGACCAGCCGGAGATGCAGGTGCTCAAAGGAAAACGTTGGCCCTTCCAAAGAGGCGCGATCGCGTCCTCCTCGACATAGTGGCAAAGATCGCCTTCGCGCAGCACGATGGTGATGCCGTCCGAACCGCAGATCGAGCGGGCGGTGGTGCGGATGGTTTCGATGGCTTGAGCCCGGCTTTCGGCTGCCGTCAGACGCTTTTCCACCCGCGACAGCATGAGACCTAAATCGTCGGCTTCATCATATAGGGTCATGCCACCCTCCCAGGTTGCATCCTATGAGGCGAGTCTTGCCGAATCATACACAGGCGCGGCCCGGATTTTAGCTGGGAACAGGATGATTTTGCCCCCTTTTCAGGGCTTTTCCCCTAAGGTGAAGCCATGCGGTATGGCGATGGCGTGTTGGAGGAGATCCGGCGGCGGACCGACCTGGTCCAGCTGGTGGGCCGCCGGGTCAAGCTCATCCGCAAGGGCCGGGTGATGTGGGGTTGTTGTCCCTTCCACGGCGAAAAATCCCCCAGCTTCAAGGTCGAAAATGAGCGCCATGCCTACAAATGCTTCGGCTGCGGCGCAGGCGGCGACGCCTTCAAGTGGCTGGTGGAAACCGAAGGCCTGAGTTTCCCTGAGGCGGTGGAGAAGCTGGCCGCCGAAGCCGGGGTGGAGCTTCCCAAATGGTCGCCGGACGACGAAGCGCGGGAACAGAAGCGCAAATCGCTTTACGAAATCGTGGAACTGGCGGCGCAATTCTACCAAGCCCAACTTTTGGAAAGCGGAGGACAGGAGGCGCGGGGCTATCTCAAGCGCCGTGGGCTGGACGGCGCGGCGGCCAAACAATTCCGTCTGGGCTATGCGCCCGCCTCAGGCCAGGCGCTGATCGAGTTCCTCAAGACCAAGAATGTCACCCAGGACGACATGCTGGCGGCAGGGCTGGCGCGGGCCGCCGAGGCCGGGCGTCCCATGCGAGATTTTTTCTTCAACCGGGTGATGTTCGCCATTACCGACGGGCGCGGGCGGGTGATCGCCTTTGGCGGCCGGGCGCTGGAGGAAGACGCCAAGCCCAAATACATCAATAGCGGCGAATCCACACTCTTTTCCAAAGGCTTCAATCTCTACAATTTCGCCACGGCCAGGGCAGCTGCGATCAAGGCCGGCACCGTCATCGTGGCTGAAGGCTATATGGACGTGATCGCGCTGGTGCGCGCCGGTTTCGCCCACGCCGTGGCGCCGCTGGGCACCGCATTGACCGCCGATCAGCTCCAGCTTTTGTGGAAGACCGCGCCGGAGCCGATTCTGGCGTTCGATGGCGACGCCGCCGGCCAGAAGGCGGCGCACCGGGCGGCGCATCTAGCGCTGCCCATGCTGAAAGCCGGCTATTCGCTTCGCTTCGCATTTTTGCCCGCGGGCGAAGATCCGGACAGTTTCATCGGCAAGGACGGGCCGGCGGCGATGCGCGCCTTGCTGGATGCGGCGTCGCCACTGTCGGAAGTGCTATGGCGGGCCGAGACCGAAGGCCGCGACTTTTCCACGCCGGAGCGCCGGGCGGGATTGGAGAAAGCGCTTGGGGCGCTCACCGCCCAGATCACCGACGCCAAGGTGGCGGACTATTACCGGCGCGACTTCGAACAAAAAATTTTCGACAATTTTAAACGACGGTCCCAGCCCCGGCGCCGCGAAGCAGCACCCTATCGGCCCCAAGCTTATGGTCAGGCCTCCAGGGGCGGCAAAATGCCCTTCCGGCCCCAGCCTGGCACGCCGGAAGCCGTGTCCCCGGCCGTCAAAACCAGCCTTTTGGCCCGGGCAGGCCTGGCTGGGCAGGCCCGGCAGGGGGCGCTCGCCCGCAAGGAGTTGGAACTCGCTGCCCTTCTTCTGGAGCAGCCGGCGCTGGCCCAGACCCATGGGGAGAAACTCGCCGAATTAAGCTTCCGCGACCCTTCGCTTGACAGGCTCCGCCACGAACTTCTAAACCTCGCCGCCTCCGGCTCCAGCCTTGAAAAACCGCCGGTTTTGAACCATTTCGTGCGTCTGGGAATGGCCGAATTGCTGACGCGTCTGAGCGCCGCTTCCAAACCCGGGCCCAATCCAGGGTCGGAATCCCTGCAGGAGGACGATACGGAAGCCCGCTTCCTGCGCGCCGCGGCCGATTTTCGCGCCCTGGCGGAATGGGAGCCGGAGCGCGAACGGGCGCTTCGGCGCTTCGCAGCCGAGGGGAGCGAGGATGCCTGGCGCGAGGCTGAGCGATATTTGCGGTCGCCCCACGAATAGCGGGGTTGCCGCGTTACCAACGTCGGAGCCCCTATTATAGGGGACATAGGATAGTAGAGCCGTGGTGAGTAAACCCGTCTTGAGCAAGAAAGCGTCCAAGTCTGCCAAGCCTGCGAAGAAGCAGGCCGCCAAACCCGCTGCCGCCAAGACCGCGGCGGTGAAGAAGTCGGCTAAGCCCGCGCCCAAGCCATCCAAGCCGGTGAAAGCGGCCAAACACCCGGTCAAGCCGGTCAAGGTTGTGCATGCCAAGGCCGCGCCCGCCAAAGCCGGCAAGGCCAAGCCCGAGCCTGAAGTAAAGGGCAAAAAGGGCCACGCCGCCAAACCCGATCCCAAGGCTGCCCTCAAGCCAGCCGTCGCCGCTGCCGCCCAGGCCGTCAAGCCGGTCGGCAAGATCGTGCCCAAAAAGCCGGGCGAAAACGAAACCCCCGGCGACGCCGACAGCCCGCTGCTGGATATGTCCGATGTGGGCGTGCGCAAGATGATCGCGCGCGCCAAGCAACGGGGCTATGTCACGTATGACGAACTGAACAAGGTGCTGCCTTCCGACAAGACTTCGTCGGAGCAGATCGAAGACACGATGGCGATGCTCAACGAGATGGGCATCAATGTCATCGAAAGCGAAGAAGCCGAAGAAGCCGAGGGCGAAAATCTTCCCGTCGTCGCGGAAGGCAGCAAGGCACTCGCCACCACACCCAAATCCGGCGAGCAATATGACCGTACCGACGATCCGGTGCGCATGTATCTGCGCGAAATGGGCTCGGTCGAGCTTCTGTCGCGCGAAGGCGAAATCGCCATCGCCAAGCGCATCGAGGCCGGCCGCGAGTTGATGATCGGCGCGCTTTGCGAAAGCCCGCTTACCTTCGAAGCGCTCACCGTGTGGCGCGACGAGTTGAACGAAGGCAAGGTTCTCTTGCGCGACATCATCGACCTGGAAGCCATGTATGGCGCCGGTCCCGATGGCTCGCCTGCGCCGGTGCCGCCGCCGGTCGGTCCCGACGGCAAGCCGCTCGCCCACGCGCCCGCCGAATTCAAGGCGCCGGAATTCAAGAAGCCGGAACCGCCCAAGCCCGAACCGAAACCCGCCCCCAAGCCGGCGGCGGACGGCGATGGTGAGGGGGATGGTGGTGAAGCCGCCGCCGCTGCTGACGGCGCCTCCGACGGCGATGATTTCGACGATGAAGGCAATCTGCCCTTGTCGGCGATGGAAGCCGCGCTGAAGCCGCAGGTGCTGGAAGCGCTGGACAATATCGCGGGCCTCTACAAGAAGCTGGGCAAACTGCAAGATGCCTCGGTGGAAGCGGCGCTTGGCGCCGACGAGCTTTCGTCGGGCCAGGAACGCCGCTTCAAGAAGCTGCGCGCCGAGACCATGGATTTGGTCAAGTCGCTCAAGCTCAACAACAATCGCATCGAAGCCCTGGTCGACCAGATGTACGGCATCAATCGCCGTCTGGTGTCGCTGGAAGGCAAGCTCTTGCGCCTGGCCGAAGCCCATGGCGTGGATCGCGCCGAATTCCTCAAGCAATATTTCGGCAACGAGCTCGACCCCAATTGGGCGCGCCGTGTGGGCCGTCTGACCGGCATCGGCTGGCATGATTTCGTCACCGAGGAACGCGAGAAGATCCGCGAACTCAGGGAAGAGATCCAGGCGCTGGCGCAGGAAACGCGCCAATCGGTCTCGGAATTCCGCCGCAACGTCCAGACGGTGCAGAAGGGCGAGCGCGAATCCGGCGTCGCCAAGAAGGAGATGATCGAGGCCAATCTGCGCCTGGTGATCTCCATCGCCAAGAAATACACCAATCGCGGCTTGCAATTCCTCGACCTGATCCAGGAAGGCAATATCGGCCTGATGAAGGCGGTCGATAAGTTCGAATATCGCCGCGGCTACAAATTCTCGACCTATGCCACCTGGTGGATCAGGCAGGCGATCACCCGTTCCATCGCCGATCAGGCGCGCACCATCCGCATCCCGGTGCACATGATCGAGACCATCAACAAGCTGGTGCGCACATCGCGCCAAATGCTGCACGAGATCGGCCGCGAGCCCACGCCGGAAGAGCTGGCGGAACGCCTGGCCATGCCGCTGGAAAAGGTGCGCAAGGTCCTCAAGATCGCCAAGGAGCCGATCAGCCTAGAAACGCCCATCGGCGACGAGGAAGATTCGCATCTGGGCGATTTCATCCAGGATCCCAATGTGGTCTTGCCGATTGACGCCGCCATCCAGGCCAATCTGCGCGAAACCACCACCCGGGTGCTGGCCACGCTCACCCCGCGCGAAGAACGCGTGCTGCGCATGCGCTTCGGCATCGGCATGAACACCGATCACACACTGGAAGAAGTGGGCCAGCAATTCAGCGTCACGCGTGAGCGTATTCGCCAGATCGAAGCCAAGGCGCTGCGCAAGCTGAAACATCCTTCCCGTTCCCGCAAACTCAGAAGCTTCCTCGACAACTAAGACTCCCATGGCACTCCGCGACGACCAGAAATTTTCCGAACGTATGAACACGGCCGCCAAGGCGCGCGCCGAAATGCTGGCAAAAGTCAAAGCCCGGGCGGAGGCCGCCAAGGCCACCGCGGATGAGCGCGCCAAGGAACGCGCCGCCATCGCCAAGGCGCGCGATGAGCGCCAGGCCGCCCGCGACGCCGAGAAAGCGCGGATCGCGGCCGAAGCCGAAGCCCGCCGTCTGGCCGAACAAGAGGCCAGGCGGGCGGCGGACGAAGAGGCCAAGATCGCCGCTGAGAAGGCGAAGGAAGAAGAACTGCAGAAGATGATGCGGCTTCTGGAAGAACAGAAAGCCGCCCGCGACGCCCGCTATGCGGCGCGTAAGGAGCGCCAAAAGAAGGGCCGCCGTTAGGCCCGGATCTTTGCGTCCTGAGTGCGTCGCGCGCATCCTCGCTGACGCTCGGCTAGGGCAAGCTTTTCTAAACTCGCTCGCGCTCGTTAAGAAAAGCTAAGCCTGCTCACGTGCTGTACGCACGCTCCGCGCGTCGCCTACGCTGTCGCTAGGCAACCCTGCTCAGGCCGCAAAATCTCTCAGGCCTTGCTTTGCAACGGTTTTGGCCGAAACTTTTCACTCCAAAATCTGCGGAAATCGTTTTAGATTCGCGCCGGGTTGAGCCTTGCTCGCCTTCCGTCGCGCTTGAGCTCCCGCTCGGCCCGGATTGATTCTTATCCCGCGGGAGCGGGCTGTTTTCTTGTGGGCTGGGGCACACAGGAGAGCGACATGGGCGTCGGCGAATATGCGAGCGCCTTCAAATATCCGGCGGAAGAGGAATGCCTGGTCCGGCGGCTGGGATCGGCGGTGATCGCCGCCTGGCCGGTCTTGCCCGAAGCGGTGCGCGAGAAATTGCTGGCCGAGGCAAAAAACGCGTGGGACCGCGAATTCTATGTCGCCAATCTTGGCGACCGGCTGGAAGCAATGGCCCGCCGGCGAACGCGTTGATTGGGCCGCACGACCGGACGCGCCGGCCGGCGCCTGCTTATTTTTGGTCGCACGGCCGAACGCAAAACCGATCGCAAGCCGTTGGCATGCTCTCACTTCTGCTGGCCGATGCTCCTCAGGCCATCCCAAACGCGGCCAACAGCACCATCACAATGCCGATGATGGAGACCGTCCAGACCACGGTGCGCACCACCGCGATGCCTAGGGCATAAACCGGCACATAGACCACACGCGCCCAAAAATAGAGTTCGGCGCCCAGCGCCGATCCGTTGCTTTGCCGGTGCAGCAACAGCACCAGGATCACCGAGACCGCGAACAGGCCGAAGGTCTCGCGGAAATTGCCGGCGGCGCGCGTCAGCCGACCGGCCACGTTGCTCAAGGGTTTTGGCGGCGGCTCGTCGCGCGAACTGAGATTGTAAGGAAGCCCGACATCGTTGCTGCCCGCCATCGCGGCAATCGCGATCTGCACCAGGCCCAGCACCACGCTCCATAACAGCATGGTGGTTTCTGTCATGCCCATCACTGCGTTCATGAACGCCCTCCCATTGTTATGATGAAATCATAACATGGACCGGGCGAGGCGTCAGGCATAGTTAAAGCTGATGCTGATTCGCGGCCGCTTGGCGGCGTTGGGCTCGACGCCATGGCGCAGCCAACTTTCCCATAACAGAAGCAAGCCCGGCTTTGGCGCGATGCTCACAAAGCTTTGATTTTCAGGACGCGCTGTCTTCTTCCGGGGCGGCGCCGCCATCAGCATGGCAAGGCGTGGGTCTTCGAAGCGGATGGAGCCCGCGCGTTCCGGCACAGTCACATAATAGGTGCCGCTGACCACGGAATGGGGATGAATATGCGGGCCATGGATGGCGCCCTTCTCCATCACATTGACCCACAGACTGTCCAATTTGAGCTTTTTCCCACCAAGGTCGAATTGCGCGTCACGCGCGAAGATCGCCACATGACGAGCGATGTCAGCCTCCAGTTCGGCGAAGACGCTGGCGCGGCGTGTGAGATCGTTCAGCGAAGCATAAGAAGTATAACCGCCATATCCGTGTTCGCGCGCCCAGCGGCGGCCTGCCTTGTCCTCGGCGGCAAGACCGAGACACGTCCTTTCCAGCGTGGCATTACGCCTGGGTATGAGGCGCGTTTGATAGAGGCGGGTGGCAAAAAGCGTCTGGAAAGCCATGGCGCGATCAGGAATTGTCCTTGCGGCGGCGGACTTCGCCAAACACCGCGGTGTCGCTAGCGTTTTCCATGCCGAGCGTTTTGCGGATCTCCGCCGAGTCGGCGCGCAGGAAAGGGTTTGTCTGTTTCTCGAGCCCGATGGTGGAGGGAATGGTGGGCTGGCCCTTGGCGCGGGCCGATTTCACCTCCGCCATGCGCGCCTTCAGCGCCGCGTTGCCCGGCTCGACGGTGAGCGCGAAGCGGCCATTGGCCTCGGTATATTCATGGCCGCAATAGATCTTGGTTGCATCCGGCAAAGACGCGAGTTTGGACAGGCTCTTCCACATGGTCGGCGCGTCGCCTTCGAACATTCGCCCGCAGCCCAACGCGAACAGCGTGTCGCCGGTGAAGGCATGGCCGTCGATCACGAAGGTGACGGCGCCGCGGGTGTGGCCTGGCACCTCCAGCACCCGCACTTCATGGCCCGCGAATTCCCAGCCGGAATGTTCGTCCACGCCGGTGTCGATGCCGGGAATGCGCGCCGCGTCCTTGCCCGGGCCTACGATCTCGGCACCATAAAACGCCTTCAGTTCCAGGTTGCCGCCGACATGGTCGATATGGTGATGGGTGTTGATGATCGTGCCCGGCCGCCAGCCCAGCCGGTCAAGCGCCGCTTTGACGGGCGCCGCTTCCGACGGATCGACCACGGCGCAATGTGCGCCCGACTTGACCAGATAGGCGTAATTATCACTGAGGCAGGGCACGATCTCGATCTGCATGACATGTTCCATTTTCGCGCAAAATGGGAGGATACCAGCAGGTCGGGATGCATTGAACCCTGTTGCGCTTCGGATTACCGATTAGAGGATGGACGCAAGCTCCCTCGGCGATTTCTATGACAGCCCGCTTGGGCAGCGGAGCCGTCGGCTTATCTTGCGCGCGCTGCGGCAAATCTGGCCCGACGTCCGGGGCCGGCGGCTGCTAGGCTATGGCTTCGCCGAACCCTATCTGCGCGCGTTCCAGCCCGAGGCCGAACGTTGCATCGCGGCCCTGCCCAGCGGGGCGGGCGGCGTACGCCCCTGGCCCCGGAACGCCAGCCTCACCGCCCTGGTGGAAGAAGACGCGCTGCCTTTTCCGGATGCTTTTTTCGATCTCATTCTGGTGGTGCATGGGTTGGAGGAATCCGAAGGGCTGCGGCCGCTTCTCCGCCAATTGTGGCAGGCCCTGGCGCCAGAGGGTCGTCTGCTTGTTGTCGCGCCCAACCGCACCAGCCTGTGGGCGCAGATCGAACGCTCGCCCTTCGCGCGCGGCAGACCCTTCTCCCGCAATGAATTGGACGGGCTCTTGAAAGGCGCGCTGTTCGTGCCCGAACAATGGCAGCGCGCGCTTTATGCGCCGCCGATCGCCAATCGGCCGCTGACCGGCAACGGCGCCGGATGGGAAAAGATCGGCTCGCGTTTTTTCTTCAGCCTGGGCGGCGTGCATATCGTGGAGGCTGGCAAGTCGCTCTATGCGCCGGCCACGCCCAAGCCTGTGCGCGTGCCTTCGCCGGCGCTGCTGAAACCGGCCGGCACGGAATAATTTATTTTTGTCTGGCTTGCGCACCGGTCGGCCGACAAAAGATCCACCGGATCTTTTGCAATCGGCCTCCACGGTGCTACGGCCACCGGGGCACGACCAAGCTTCTATTTTTTCCGCAGTAAGAAGATCGCGCCTTGGGCCAGAAGATTGGGACCCCAGGCGCCGGGCCGGATATCGCCGGAGACCTGATCGTCCTTGAGCGTTAGCGCGCGATCGATCGCGGCACCTTGGCTGCGGGCCAAATCCACGAAATCCGCCAGGGTGCAAAGGTGGATGTTGGGCGTGTCGTACCAGCTATAATCCAGCGCCTGTGTGCGCGGCATGCGTCCACCCGCCAGAAGCGCCAGGCGGACGCGCCAGTGGCCGAAATTGGGCAGCGATATCGCCACATGACGGCCGATACGCAGCAATTGCGCCAGCACTTGGGACGGCTTTTCCGTGGCCTGAATGGTCTGGCTGAGGATCACGAAATCGAACACCTGTTCGGGATATTCGGCCAGATCGGTGTCGGCGTCGCCCTGGACCACGGCAAGACCGCGCGCCACACAGGCATTCACATTCTGCTGCGACAATTCGATCCCGCGTCCGTCAACATTTTTGGTGCGCACCAGATATTCCAACAGCACGCCATCGCCGCAGCCCACATCCAAGACGCGCGCGCCGCTGGGAATCATTTCCGCAATGGCAGCGAGGTCGGCGCGAAGGTGAGCGTTTCCGCTCATGCCACGCCTTCCGCTGCCGCCACTGCGCTCAAGAAACCGCGCACCGTGTCGAACATCTCCGGTTCGTCCAGCAGGAAAGCGTCATGACCCTTGTCGGACTTGATCTCGACGAAGCTGACCTTGGCGGCGACCGCATTCAAGGCGTGCGCGATGCGTTTGTTCTCGGCGGTGGGAAACAGCCAGTCCGACGTGAAGGAAATGATGCAGAAGCGATTGGGCGAGTTGCGGAACGCATCCGCCAGATGCCCGGCATAATCCTCCGCCAGGTCGAAATAATCCATCGCACGGGTGATGTAGAGATAGGAATTGGCGTCAAAGCGGTCGACGAACGTCGCGCCCTGGTGATGGAGATAGGATTCGATCTGGAAATCCGGCTCGAACTGGAAGGACAAGGCCTCGCGGTTCTGCAGATTGCGCCCGAACTTCCGCTGCAGCGCCATCTCGGACAGATAGGTGATATGCGCCGCCATGCGCGCCACCGCCAGGCCTTTGGAGGGGCGCGTACCGTGTGCCTGATAGTCGCCGCCTTTCCAGTCTGGATCGGCCATGATCGCCTGACGGCCCACTTCATGGAAGGCGATGTTCTGGGCAGAATGGCGCGCGGCGCAGGCGATCGGCATCACGGCGCGCACGCGGTTCGGATAAGACGCCGCCCATTGCAGGGCTTGCATCCCGCCCATTGAGCCGCCGATCACCGCGAAGAGGCAATCGATGTGAAGCGCATCCAGCAGCATGGCCTGGGCGCGCACCATGTCGCGGACGGTGACCAACGGAAAATTCAGCGCGAAAGGCTTGCCGGTGGCGGGATCATTGTCGGCAGGCCCGGTCGTTCCCATGCAGCCGCCGATCACGTTGGCGCAAATGACGAAGAAGCGGTCGGTGTCGATGGGTTTTCCCGGTCCCACCATGCGGGTCCACCAGCCCGGCTTGCCCGTGAGGGGATGGTCGGAGGCGACGAACTGATCCCCTGTCAACGCATGGCAGATCAGGACGGCGTTGCTTTTGGCTTCGTTCAGCGCGCCATAGGTCATATAGGCGACGGAGAAGGGCGACAGCGTGCGGCCGCAATCCAGCTTCAGCGGCTTGTCGACGCCGAAATTCACCGCCTTGCCGGTCTCGGCGCTGGGCGCGCTCACTGGCCGTAAAAATCGCGGATTTGCCGTTTCGGTCATGCCAATCCAAGCCTCGGAACGGCGTAGCTAAGGTGGGTGCGCCCCCCTGTCAATCAATGTGGGGTTTGCGGCTGGTTGCGCTTTGCTTTTAAAGACCCCTGCCACTATCAATACGGCCCTTTTTTAAACCCCTCGGATGCTGCCATCTGAGGACTTTTTATGTCCTACCGCTTCGCTACTTGAGGACCCTATGACGCTTTCCCCCAAGCCCGGTGTTCTGGACATCACGCCCTATGTCGGCGGTCGCGCCGCTGTGGCGGGGGTGGAGCATGTGGTCAAGCTGTCGTCGAACGAGAGCCCCTTAGGCCCCAGCCCCCTGGCGGTGGAAGCGCTGCTTAAATCCGCGCGCGACCTGGAGCTTTACCCGGAGGGCAGCGCGGCAATCCTGCGGGATGCCATCGGTGAGGTCTATGGCCTGGACCCCAATCGCATTGTCTGCTCGGGCGATGGCTCGGACGCGCTCATCACCATGCTGGCCAACGCTTATCTCCGGCCGGGCGACGAAGTGTTGTTCGCCGAGCATGATTTCATCCTCTACAAGATCGCCACCTTCGCCAACAGCGCGACGCCGATCGAAATTCCCGATCCCAAATTGCGCTTCGATGTCGATGCGGCGCTCGCGCGCGTTAGCCCCAAGACCCGCATTGTGTTCATCGCCAATCCCAACAATCCCACGGGCTCCTACATCACGCATGAGGAAATGCGCCGCCTGCATGCGGAGCTTTCGCCGGACACGCTACTGGTGATCGACGCCGCCTACAGCGAATATGTGTGCAAGAACGACTATGAAGCCGGCATCGAGATGGTGTCGCGCTTCCCCAATGTGGCGATGACGCGAACCTTCTCGAAGATCCACGGCTTGGCCGGCATGCGCATTGGCTGGACCTATGCGCCGGCTGCCGTCTGCGATGTGCTGAACCGCATCCGGGGCCCGTTCAATGTCTCCATGCTGCAGCAGCATATGGCGGCGGCGGCGATCCGCGACCGCGCCCATGTCGAGCGCTCGGTCGCGCATAATGAGAAGTGGAAGGGCTGGCTGACGGCGGAGATCCGCAAGCTGGGTCTCACCGTCAACGAAAGTGTGACGAACTTCATTCTCATTCAATTTCCCAAGGGCGATAAAGGCGCAAAACAGGCAGACG
>DATNGI010000104.1:0-18756 GCA_035605955.1 Rhizomicrobium sp. | reverse complement strand
ATATGCGCCGACGTGCAGGAGAAATAAGTGCGGCCATAGCCCCCGGTCGCCAGGATGACGCGATGCGCGCGGAAGCGATGGATAGTGCCATCGTCCAGATTCCACGCCATCACGCCGCGGATCGCGCCATCTTCCATGATCAAATCGAGCGCGAAATACTCGATGAAGAAATTGACCTCATGGCGCACGCATTGGCCGTACAGCGTGTGCAGCATGGCGTGGCCGGTGCGATCGGCCGCGGCGCAGGTGCGCTGCGCGATGCCCTGGCCGTAATTGCTGGTCATGCCGCCGAAAGCGCGTTGATAGATTTTCCCGTCCTCGGTGCGCGAGAAGGGCATGCCGAAATGCTCCAGCTCATAAACCGCCTCCGGCGCATGGCGGCACAGATATTCGATGGAATCCTGATCGCCCAGCCAGTCCGAACCCTTGACGGTGTCGTACATGTGCCAGCGCCAATCGTCCTGACCCATATTGCCCAAGGCCGCCGCCACGCCGCCTTGCGCAGCGACCGTATGGCTCCTGGTGGGGAAGACCTTGGTGATGCAGGCAGTCTTGAGGCCCTGGATGGCGCATTCCAGGGTCGCGCGCAGTCCCGCGCCGCCGGCGCCCACGACGACGACGTCGAAAGTGTGATCGACAATTTCATAGGCGGCCATGGAGAACCTTTGGACGGACTGTCAGGTGGAAGCGGCGATACGAATAAGGGCAAAGAGACTGGTTGCTCCGGTGGCGATGGCACCGGCCAGGATCGCGAGGCGCAGAAACACTTTCATACCCGCGGTGTGGACGTAATCGTCCACGATGTCCTGCAGCCCCAGCACCATGTGATAGAGCAGTATGACCGCAAAGGCCGCCATCAGGAGCGCATTCCAGGGCCTGGCCAGAAAGCTCAGCACGGCCACTTCATTGGTGCCCGCCAAGCCTAGCATCGCGAAGCCAAACCAGAGCCCCAGCGGCACGAGCGCCACGGCGGTGATGCGCTGGCGCCAGAAATGGCCGGTGCCCGAATGGGAAGCGCCCAGGCCCTGAACCTTGTGCAGCGGGGTTTGCAGCGAACTCATTGCAGATACCCCGCATGCCCGGTCCAGACGAAGGCGAAGATGGCGAGCGCCGCCGCCAGTGAGAGAATATAGACCAGCGAACCTGTCTGGGTTGCCGTGGTCTTGTTGAAGCCATAGCCCAAATCCCAGGCCAGATGCCGGATGCCGTTGAGCAGATGAAAGGACAAGGACCAGGCGAAGCCGAACAGGATCAGCAAGCCGATCGGCGTGATGGCCACCGCCATGAAGCTGTCATAGCCCTCAGGCCCGTTCGACACCGAAACCAGCCACCAGGCCAAGACCAGCGCGCCCACCGCCAGCGCCATCCCGGTGACGCGGTGGGTGATGGACGCCAGCATCGTGACCTGCCAGCGATAGATCGTCAGATGGGGAGAGAGCGGGCGCTCACGGCCCGGCTTTTGCGGCTGATCCGCCATCAAAACCCTCAAAAAAATGCTGCTTTGCGAACCGGGCGGAGTTTAGGGGTGAAGCCCTGTTAGTCAACCGCGCAAAACCGCCATTTTTGCTCCCTTTAGCAGTCGCGTCCCCATTCGGTTTGCGGCATTGTCGCCCACCCTTGGGGCGTGGACATGGTTTTTCCGGTGGCATTCAGACATGGCCGCATGCGCGCGGCTGAATTCGCGCTGGGATTGCTGCTGCTGACGCTCCTGTTTCTTGCCATTGCGCTATGGAACGGGTTTCCCCTGGTCTTCTATGACACTGGCGGATATCTGGCGGAGGGATTGCAAGGTGCCTTTCTGGCCGAGCGGTCGCCGGTCTATTCGCTGCTCCTCTTCGCGACCGGAGGCGCTTTCAGCCTGTGGCCGATGGTGGCGCTGCAGGCGCTGGCGACGGCGTGGTTCCTCGCCGAGAGCGCACGCGCCGAACTCCCCAACCTGTCGCTGAGCGCGCTTCTGGCGTTGGCGCTGGGCTTGATGCTGGCCACCGGCATCGGTTGGTACACCGCCCAGGTCGAACCCGATTGCATGGCCGCCTTGGTGATCCTTGGCGGCTATCTGCTTTTCTTCCGAGCCGCCGCATGGAGCCCGATACGCCGCATGCTTGCGATTATCGTCACGGGCTTGGCGGCGGCCAGCCACCCTTCGCATCTGGGGCTGATCGCCGGGCTGCTTCTCGCGGCATGCATAATGCGGCTCTTCTTCCGTGCGCTGCCGATCAAAATCCTTCCCGCGCTTGGAGCGTTTCTGCTGTCGCTGGCGCTGATCCTCGCCAGCAATTACGCGCTCACACGGCAGGTATTTCTTACCCGCTCAGCGCCGTCTTTCGTTTTCGGCCGCCTGATGCAGGACGGCATTATCAAACGCCTTCTGGACGATACCTGCCCGCAATCGGGATATAGGCTTTGCGCCGCCAGACATCACCTCAAGACCCGCGCCGACGCGTGGCTCTGGGCGCCCGACAGTCCGTTTCGCGCCCAAGGGGGATTTCACGGCGACCACACGGAAGAAAGCCGCATGATCGCCGACAGCATGGCGCGTTATCCGCTGCTGCAGGTGAGGGCCGCTCTCACCGAATCCATCCGGCAATTCTTCACCTTCAAGACCGGCGACGGCATCGAGTCGCAGGAATGGATCCTGAAACCGGAATTCGAAAAGGCGGCGCCGGCGCAAATTCCCGCCTATCTCGCAGCCCGCCAACAGCAAGGTCATTTCCGTTTCGCCGTCCTCAACATGATTCATGTGCCGATCGGATTCCTGTCGCTGCTGGGTCTCGCTCTGGTGCTCAACCAAGCCTTGATTCGGCGCAATTGGGAGGAGGCCGCACTGCCGGGGCTGGTGCTGATCGCGCTGATCGGCAACGCCATCATCTGCGGCACCTTCTCCAACCCGCACGACCGTTATCAATCGCGGATCATCTGGCTTCCGTCGCTGGTTCTGGCTCTGGCACAGATGCGAAATCCAAGGACCTTGCGGCCCCAGGCGGAATCCGGCACTTAAAGCCTTGATAGAAAGGCAGTTCCATGGCCCGCGGCATCAAGATTGCGCCCTCGATTCTGTCCGCGGATTTTTCGCGGCTGGGGGCGGAGATCGAAGCCATCGAGAAGGCCGGCGCCGATCTGATCCATGTTGACGTGATGGACGGGCATTTCGTGCCCAACATCACCATCGGCCCGGCAGTGGTGAAGGCGCTGCGCCCCCACGCCAAGAAACCGTTCGACGTGCATCTGATGATTTCGCCGGTCGATCCTTATCTGGACGCCTTCGCGGAGGCGGGTGCCGACGGCATCACCGTTCATCCCGAAGCGGGTCCGCATGTGCATCGCACGCTGCAGCATATTCGCAAGCTGGGGAAGAAACCTGGCGTGGTTCTCAATCCCGGCACGCCCATCGATGCGATCGACAATCTGATGGATCTGGTGGATCTGGTTTTGATCATGAGCGTCAATCCGGGCTTCGGCGGCCAGAGCTTCATCGAAAGCCAGCTCACGAAAATCGTAGCCGCGCGCAAGCGCATCGATGCCCAGAAAAAAATAGACGGGCGCGACATCGCATTGGAAGTCGATGGCGGCATCACGCCCGAAACAGCGCGGCGCGCCATCGCGGCCGGCGCGGACACGCTGGTGGCGGGCACCGCCGTCTTTCAGGGCGGCCCGTCGCGCTATGCCGCCAATATCGCGGCGCTGAGGGGCTGATGGCGGGCGCGGCGGTTCCCCTGAACCTCGTGCCCGAAATGATGCAGGCTGGCGCGTGGCGCGTGGCTGCGCCCTTGCGCATCTGGATTCGCCGCACCTGGTTCTATCGCCGATTGCTGCGCGGTCCTTTGCCGGACCGTATTCTGTTCAATCCGCACGATGCCAGGCCGGGGCGGCTGGAAGACGCCGACGCTTTTCTGAAAGGCCGTTTCCGTTTCGGCGGTGAACAGCTTGACGTGCCGAACGGCCAATCGGTGTTCGACCTGAGGCCGCCGTCCGAGGCCTGGGCGGAGGCGCTCCACGCTTACGCCTGGCTGGGGCCTTTGGCGGGCGCAGGCGGGGAGGCGGCGCGCAACCTCGCCACCGAACTGATCGCGCAATGGATCAAGCGCTATAATCGCTACGACGAACCAGCCTGGTCGCCGCATGTGATCGGGCGACGGCTGATGAACATTTTCAGTCATGAACGATTCATGATTGCCAACTCAGAGCCGACCTGGCGCTCCAAACTCTTTGTCAGCCTGCGGGAACAAGCGCGCATGCTGGAGCGGATTGCCGCCGAAGCGCCAGATGGTCTGCCCCGGCTGGAAGCGGCCGCGGCGCTGGCGCTGTCGGGCATCTGCATCGACGACAGCCCGGCGCGGTTGGAATCCGGCCTGGGCCGTCTGGAAGTCGAGATCGAAAGGCAGATCCTGCCCGATGGCGGCCATGCCGATCGCTCGCCGGAAGATCTGCTGCACGCCTATCACTGTCTCACCATGGTGATGGATGCGCTGGTCGCCGCCGAATTGGAGCCGCCACATGTGTTGCGCAACGCGCGCGACCGCATGGCGCCGATGCTGCGTTTTTTCCGTCACGGCGACGGCATGCTGGCGCTGTTCCAAGGCGGACGTGAAGGCGATCCGCGCATGACTGCGAGCCTCTTGGCGCGCGATGACGTGCGCGGCCAGCCCTTCGGTCATGCCCGCCATTCCGGCTATCAACGTTTCGCCGCAGGACGCACGCTGATCCTGCTGGATTGCGGGCGCGTGCCCGACGGCGCTTTCGCGGATCAAGCCCATGCCGGATGTCTGGCTATCGAAATGAGCGCCGGGCCGCATCGCCTGGTGGTCAATTGCGGCGCGGACGGACGGCGCGGCTGGGACGCTGCGCTTCGCGTGACCGCCGCGCATTCGACGCTCGCACTGGCTGATCGTTCCAGCGCACAGATTCTGCCGCCGGGCCTGGGGCGCGATTTGCTGGGACCGCGCCTGGTGGGCGGGCCGCACCAGCCCTTTTCTCGCCGTAGCGAGACCACGCAAGGCTGGGTGGTGGAAGCCAGCCATGACGCCTATGTCGCCGAGTTCGGCCTCAGGCACGAGCGCAAGATCACGCTGTCGCCGCAAGGCACGATGGTGACCGGCGCCGACCGGCTCATACCGGTGACGGCACGGCGCGGCGCCCTGGACTTCACCGTCCGCTTTCATATTCATCCGGAGGTGCGCACCTCGCGGCTGGAAGGCGGCGGCATCCTGCTCAAGCTGCCCAATGGCGAGGGCTGGCGGTTTCGCAGCGGCGGCGGCGAGTTGACGGTGGAAGAAAGCATTTACCTGGGCAACGAAACTGTCCGGCGGACGGAACAATTGGTCCTGACCGGGCAGGTGCGCGACACCCCTGTCGAAGCCGCATGGGTGTTCGAACAAATCGTTGTTTGAGGCCCCTCCGGCTACTGGCTTTCGCGTAGCTGCCCGCTGCGTGGGCGTTCGGCCGGCGAAAGCTCCCCTGGAGCTTTCGCTCGCCGGCCTCACGGGGAAGAAAGTCAGTGTTCTGTATCGGGAATTGCGCGACGCAATATGGCCGTGCAAAATAGGCAAATCACGTGCTTTAGGAGCGGTTTATGGTCGAGTTCACATTGCCCAGGAATTCCAAGGTCGGGAAGGGCAAGGTCTGGCCGGCCGAGACCGCCGCCAATGGCAAGAAGCCGAAGCGCTCGAAGGACTTCAAAGTCTATCGCTACGACCCCGACAGCGAAGGCAATCCCACGGTGGATATCTACACCGTCGATCTCGACAGTTGCGGCCCCATGGTTCTGGACGCGCTGATCAAGATCAAGAATGAGATCGATCCCACGCTGTCGTTCCGCCGTTCCTGCCGCGAAGGCGTGTGCGGCTCCTGCGCCATGAACATCCAGGGCGGCAACACGCTGGCCTGCACCAAGGCGATCAGCGACTGCTCGGGAGCCGTGGCGGTCTATCCTTTGCCGCATATGCCGGTGGTGAAGGATCTGGTGCCGGACCTCACCAATTTCTATGCGCAATATTCCTCGATTCAGCCTTATCTGCAGACCAAGTCGGCGGCACCCGAAAAGGAATGGAAACAATCTCCGGAAGACCGCGCCAAGCTGGACGGTCTTTATGAGTGCATTCTGTGCGCCTGCTGCTCCGCTTCGTGCCCCAGCTACTGGTGGAATTCCGAGCGCTATCTGGGCCCGGCAGCGCTGTTGCAATCCTATCGCTGGCTGGTCGACAGCCGCGACGAACAGACAGGCGAACGGCTGGACGGGCTGGAAGACCCGTTCCGGCTCTATCGCTGCCACACCATTATGAATTGCGCCCAGACTTGCCCCAAGGGGCTTAATCCGGCTGAAGCCATCGCCGGCATCAAGAGCATGATGGTGAAGCGTAAGACCTGACGGCTGATTCAGACCGCCGCCGCAGCCTTCCTTTGCATGAAGCGCCACAGAAGCGCGCCGCCCCAATTGGCGAGCACCCCATGCGGGTTGGCGCCCACCACCTTGGCCACCATTTGCACCAGCTTCTGGATGTGCTGGCGGCGATAAATGGTCATGCCGGTCTTGGCCGCCAGGCGTGAATAGGTCGCCCGGTCATAAGGCTTCGCCGCTTCCTCTTCGGGTCGCACATTGGCGCAATAATAGGCATAGGCGAGTTCGTCATCGTCGGACTCGCGCACCCGGCTAACAGCCACCCAGAGCTTCCTCCAGAACGACATGTCCGGTTCATTCTGTTTGTGAAGTGTGTCGTAGAAGAGCTTGTAATGGCGGTATTCATCGGCGGCGATGCGGCCGGCAATTTCCTTCAAGGCCGGCTCGTCGGTCGCATCCCGGATGGCGGTGTAATAGGACGAGGTGCCGCTCTCCACCACACAGCGGGCCACCATCTCGGCTCGCCGCGAGCCGCGCACCGAACCCTCGCTGTCCTGGTCGGCAAAGTGAGCCGGCGTATAGCCTTTGCGAAAGCGGGCGAAAGCCTCCTCCAGCCGGAAGTCGGGATCGGCCGTCTCCGCCCAGCGGCCGAGCGCGCGGCCATGCTGACTTTCTTCGATGCCCCACTGCTCGATATTGGCCAGGGTTTCAGGACCGGCGTCGTGGAAGACACGCTTCAAGTAAGTGACATAATCTGGGGCATTATATTCGACCAAGGCGGCGGCCTTGATCGCCGCCAGCATGACAGGGTCGACCGCCTGCGGCTGGAACGCGTCCCAGCAGACGTCTTCCAGTTTCCAGCCTTGGCGATAGACGGGCTCTGCCGTCATGTCTTCTCCATTCCCCAACAGTTGGAACGGCTTATAACAGGATTGGGAGCCCGGCCAGAAGCCGGTTTCGATGTTAACACCGACACTATCGGGCGACTTTAGGCCTAAAAGAAGGCCCGGACCAGTTTCAGATCGTCCACCAATTGGGCGGCGCGGATGCGGTCGGCGTCGGTCTTGGCCGCAATCTCATCTTCCTGAGCGTCTGCGATGCTCTGGTCCAAGGTCGCCAGCTGAAGCTCGCTGAAGGGAATGGCCTGTTCGGCCAGCACCGTGATCTTGGTCGGATTGATTTCCGCGAAGCCACCCCGGATGAAAAAGCGCGTGTCTTGGCCTTCGTCCTGCATGTCGATCATGCCGGCCCGCAAGGTCGAGACCAGGGGCGCATGGCCCGCGATCACGCCCATATAGCCCTCGGTGCCCGGCACGGTGACCATATCGACCCGCTTCGACAGCAAAAGCCGTTCCGGCGAGACCAGATCGAAGAGGATTTTATCGGCCATGGGTGCTTAAGCCGCCTTGGCGGTGTCGGCAGCCATCTTCTGGCCCTTGGCGACGGCTTCCTCGATGGCGCCCACCATATAGAAGGCCTGCTCGGGCAGATGGTCATATTCGCCGTCCACGATCGCCTTGAAGCTCCTAATGGTGTCCGGCAGCTCCACGAATTTGCCGGGCGAGTTGGTGAATTGCTCGGCCACGAAGAAGGGCTGCGACAGGAAGCGCTGGATCTTGCGGGCGCGCGCCACGGTCAGCTTGTCGTCTTCCGAAAGCTCGTCCATGCCAAGGATGGCGATGATATCCTTCAGAGCGCGGTATTGCTGCAGCACTTCCTGAACGCGGCGAGCGACGGTGTAATGCTCTTCGCCGATCACCTGGGGGTCCAAGATGCGCGAGGTGGAGTCGAGCGGATCGACCGCGGGGAAGATGCCCAATGCCGCGATATCGCGCGACAGAACGGTGGTGGCGTCCAGATGCGCGAAAGACGTCGCGGGCGCCGGGTCGGTCAGGTCGTCGGCCGGCACGTAAATCGCCTGAACCGAGGTGATCGAGCCCTTGGTAGTGGAAGTGATGCGCTCCTGCAGATTGCCCATCTCGGTGGCCAAGGTCGGCTGATAACCCACGGCGCTTGGAATACGGCCCAGCAGCGCCGACACTTCCGAACCCGCCTGGGTGAACCGGAAGATGTTGTCGATGAAGAGCAGCACATCCTTGCCTTCCTGGTCGCGGAAATATTCCGCCACCGAGAGGCCCGTCAGCGCCACGCGAGCGCGTGCGCCCGGCGGCTCGTTCATCTGGCCATAGACCAGGGCGCATTTGGAGCCCGCCGCCGAGCCCGCCTTCTTGGGATCGATATTGACGTTGGACTCGATCATCTCGTGATAGAGGTCGTTGCCTTCGCGGGTGCGCTCGCCCACGCCGGCCAAGACCGAATAACCGCCATATGCCTTGGCGATATTGTTGATCAGCTCCTGCATGGTCACGGTCTTGCCCACGCCGGCGCCGCCGAACAGGCCGATCTTGCCGCCCTTGGTGTAGGGGCAGAGCAGGTCGATCACCTTGATGCCGGTGACCAGCACTTCGGCGCTGCCCGCCTGCTCGGCGAAGGTGGGGGCCTCGCGATGGATGGGGGAGGTGTGTTCCTGGGAAATCGGACCGGCTTCGTCAATCGGCTCGCCGATCACATTCATGATGCGGCCCAAGGTGGCGGGACCGACCGGCACGCGGATCGGCGCGCCCGTATCGGCCACAGGTTGACCGCGGGTGAGGCCTTCGGTCGAGTCCATGGCAATGGCGCGCACCGCGTTCTCGCCCAGATGCTGCGCCACTTCGAACACCAGGCGGACCGTCTTGCCGGTGCGCGGATCGATGTTGGTGGTTTCCAGCGCGTTCAAAATCGCGGGCAGGGCTCCATCGAACTCGACGTCGACGACGGCGCCGATGATCTGGATAAGACGACCTTTGGATTGGCTCATGGCTTGTCTCTTTCTCTTAGACGGCGGCGGCGCCGGAGATGATTTCAATCAGCTCCTTGGTGATCTGCGCCTGACGGGTACGGTTCATTTGAATGGTGAGCGCCTTGATCATGTCGCCGGCATTGCGGGTGGCATTATCCATCGCGGCCATTTGCGACGCATAGAATCCGGCCTGGTTGTCCAGTACAGCGGAGAGCAACTGCACCGAGATATTCTGGGGCAGAAGGGCTTCCAGGATCGTGTCTTCGTCCGGTTCGTAATCGTAGAAGGTGGCGCCTTCAGTCTTCTCCACCACGGCCGGGATCAGCTGGCGTACCGTGGGAATCTGCGTGACCACGGATTTGAATGTGGAAGAGATCAGGGTGACGACATCGAATTCGCCGGCGCGATAAAGCTCCAACACCTTTTCGGCGACCGGCTTCACCAGGCCGAAAGTGGCGGGCTTGATGCCCAGCTCATAGCTTTCGACAAAGCGATTGCCGTATTGCCGCTTGAGCTGGTCGCGGCCCTTGCGACCGACGACGAGGAGCTTGACGTCTTTGCCCTCGGCTAACAGCGACGCGATCTTCTCGCGCGCCGCACGCACAATGCCGCCATTGAAGCCGCCGGCAAGGCCGCGGTCGGACGTCGCCACGATCACCAGATGACGCTGGTCCTTGCCCGTGCCGGCCAGCAACAGCGGCGCGGAGGGACCGGAAACGCCAGCCGCCAGATTGGCGATCACATTCGCCATGGCGCGGGCGTAAGGCCGGGCACTTTCCGCCGAAGCCTGGGCGCGGCGAAGCTTGGCCGCCGCCACCATCTGCATCGCCTTGGTGATCTTTTGCGTGGATTTCACGCTCGAGATCCGCGTGCGCATGTCCTTTACGGAAGCCATGGGCGTGTTCCTTAGGCCGCGAAGCTCTTGGAGACGTCGTTCAAAGCGGACTTCAGCATGTCTTCCAACGCCGGGCTCAACGCTTTTTCCTTGCGCACGCCTTCGAGGAATTGCGGATAGCTGGTCTTGAGCTTGCTGATCAGAGCGTCCTGAAAAGCGCCGACCTTGGCGGTGGGGAAGGGATCGAGATAGCCGCGCGTGCCGGCATAGATCACCGCCACCTGCTCTTCGACCGCGAAGGGCTTGTATTGCGGCTGCTTCAGAAGCTCGGTGAGGCGCTCGCCGCGCGCCAGCATCTTCTGGGTGGAGGCGTCGAGGTCCGAACCGAATTTGGCGAAGGCCGCCATTTCGCGATATTGCGCCAATTCGCCCTTGATCGGGCCGGCGACGGTCTTCATCGCCTTGATCTGGGCGGAAGACCCAACGCGCGACACTGAGATACCGACATTCACCGCCGGGCGAATGCCCTGATAGAAGAGATCGGTCTCCAGGAAGATCTGGCCGTCGGTGATCGAGATCACGTTGGTGGGAATATAGGCCGACACGTCATTGGCCTGGGTTTCGATCACGGGCAGCGCAGTCAACGAGCCAGCGCCATTGTCTTCGTTGAGCTTGGCGGCGCGCTCAAGCAGGCGGCTGTGGAGATAGAACACGTCGCCCGGATAGGCTTCGCGGCCCGGCGGACGGCGCAACAACAGCGACATCTGGCGGTAGGCGACGGCCTGCTTGGACAGATCATCATAGATGATGAGCGCGTGCATGCCATTGTCGCGGAACCATTCGCCCATGGCGCAGCCGGCAAAGGGCGCCAGGAATTGCAGCGGCGCAGGCTCGGATGCGGTGGCGGTGACCACGATGGTGTAGTCCATCGCGCCGGCGTCAGTCAGCGTCTTGACGATCTGCGCCACGGTGGAGCGTTTCTGGCCGATGGCGACATAGATGCAATAGAGTTTGGCCTTCTCGTCGGTGCCGGCATTGACGTTTTTCTGGTTGATGATGGCGTCGATGGCGACGGCGGTCTTGCCGGTCTGGCGGTCGCCGATGATCAACTCGCGCTGGCCGCGGCCGATCGGAATCAGCGTGTCGATGGCCTTGAGGCCCGTCTGCACCGGCTCATGCACGGATTTGCGGGGAATGATGCCGGGCGCCTTCACATCCACGCGGCGCTTCTCGGCCACATTGGTGAGTTCGCCCTTGCCGTCGATGGGATTGCCCAGAGGATCGACCACGCGGCCGAGCAGGCCCTTGCCCACCGGCACTTCCACAATGGCGCCGGTGCGCTTGACGGTATCGCCTTCCTTGATGGTGGCGTCGGAGCCGAAGATCACAACGCCGACATTGTCGGTTTCGAGATTGAGCGCCATGCCCTTGATGCCGCCGGGAAACTCGACCATCTCGCCGGCCTGCACATTGTCGAGGCCATAGACGCGGGCGATGCCGTCACCGACCGACAGGACCTGGCCGACTTCGCTCACTTGCGCGTCATTGCCGAAATTTTGGATCTCGCGCTTCAGGATCGCGGAAATTTCAGCGGGCTGGATATCCATGTTTCAATTCCTTCATTCGTATTCAGTTGCCTCACCTGAATCTGGTGAGGAGACTTATTTCATTCCTGCCCTTCGCTTGCGCTTTGGGCGTCCCTGCCTCGCGGCACGCTTGGTCGCGTGCTGCTGCGGCGTTCGTCATTCAAAACGATCCGCCGGATCGTTTTGTCCGCCGCCGCTAGCGCGGCCGCGGACCATTCCTCGTTCCTGCCCTCGCTTGCGCTCGGGCGTTCGTCACTCGAAATGGTCCACCGGACCATTTCGTCGGCTTCGCCGACCGTTCCTCACCCTCTCATGGCGGCGCGGATGCCGGCCAATTTGGTGCGAAGGGATGAATCGATCATGCGCGAGCCGACCTTGACGACAAGGCCACCGAGCAAAGCGGGATCGACGCGCGCGTCCAGACGCGGCTCGCGGCCGAGCTTGGATTTGAGAACGGATTTGAGCTCCGCCGTCTGGGCGGCGGTCAGCGCATGGGCCGAAGTGATTTCGGCCTCGACTTCGCCTTTCAGCCGCGCCACCAGCCGGCCATAAGCAGCGATGATATTGGCAAGGGCGAACAGGCGGCGCTTGCTGGTCAAGGTCAGTAGGAATTTCACGGTCAACGCATTGACGCCCATCTTCTGCAAGACCGGCTTCAGCGCGCGCGCCTGGTCTTCATGGCCGAAGAGCGGCGATTTGATCAAACGGGTGAAATCGGCGCTTGCCGTCATGGCGGCTTTGAGGGCAGCGAAATCCGCCGCAACCACGTCCACCAGACCCTGTTCCTGGGCCAGTTCGAACACGGCGTTGGCATAGCGGCCGGCCAGTCCGGTTTCGTGAGCCTTTTCGGTCGCCACCTTCACCTCGTACGGGCAGGGGCGCGGATGCTTCCATCGGCCGCCGGATACCCGATTTAAGAGCTTGATTATATTGACTAATATAAGGTACGGGCGAGTCACCCCCGCCGCGCGGCTGCCAGTTAGCACGGGCCTTACGCGCACGCAATATTTGGCGGCGGGCAGGGTGTCGCGGCTGGGCTTGTTCCGGCCCGTCCTTGACCTTCCGAGACCGAAACGCGATATGCCGGCCCGACACGCACTCGGCACACTGCAACCAGGCCATGATCGAACTCTCCCAGCGCTTCAGCTTCGACGCCGCCCACCATCTGGGCGCGGGCGCGATGGAAAACCGCCGGCTGCATGGTCACTCCTTTTACGTCGAGGTCACATTGCGGGGCGAGGCGGATCCCGAAACGGGTTTCCTCCGGGATTTCGGGGAGATAGACGCTGCTCTTAAACAGGTGCGCGATCTGCTGGATCATCGCCTGCTGAACGAGGTCGAGGGTTTGGCCAACCCGACACTGGAGACCTTGGCGCGGTTCATCTTCGCCCGGGCCAAAGCGGCTTTGCCGGAGGTGGCGAAGGTCCGGATCGAACGGCCGTCTTACGGTCAGGCCTGCGTTTACGAGGGAGGCTGAAGCCATGGCCAAAAAGCTCACCCAGCTTGGCCGGGCCGTGGCCCAGCCGACTTCGCCGGACAAAGCCGCGCTGGAAAGCGTGGCGAACCCGCATGCCGACGCCGATTATGTGGTGCGCTTCACGGCGCCGGAATTCACCACCCTATGCCCGATCACCGGCCAGCCGGACTTCGCCCATTTCGTGATTGACTATGTGCCGGGCAAGGCCATCTTGGAATCCAAGTCGCTGAAACTGTTTCTGAACAGCTTCCGCAATGCCTCCGGCTTTCACGAAGCCACCACGATCTCGATCGCCAAGCGCATCGCCACCGTGATTAAGCCCAAATATCTGCGCATTGCGGGCTACTGGTATCCCAGGGGCGGCATCCCCATCGACATTTTCTGGCAGACGGGAAAATTGCCGGCGGGCGTTTGGTTGCCCGACCCCGGTGTATCGCCTTACAGAGGCCGTGGCTGAACTTAGGTCGCTGACTTCGCGGGGACGCCAGCCATTCTAGTTCGCTTCGCTCACAAGAATAGCTAGGCGGCTCCCCGATCCCGGCGTTTCTCCCTATCGCGGCCGCGGCTGACCCACCAATGCACCGGCTTGCCGACGTTGAACGGATAAGATATCACTGGTTGAGAGCATATGCTCGTAATTACACCAGATGGGAGATATTCATGCGCACCAAGCTCTTTGCCGCATTCCTGGTCACCGCTGGCTTGTCGGCCAGCGCAGCGTCAGCGCAAACCCCGCCGGCTGTGCCCACCACCAAGATCCTGGCCATCTCTCATTCCATCGGCTCGCCCATGACCCCGGCCGAGCGCGCCCAAATCATGCCGCATGAAGTGCATGACACAGTGAACGCGTATCTCGCCGGCAAGATCGATCAATGGTATTTCCAGACCGACGGCAAAGGCGTGGTCTTCATCGTCAATGCCTCGACGCCGGAGGAAGCAAAAGCCATCCTGGAGAAATTTCCGCTGGGGCAGGCCGGCAAGATGGGTTTCGACTATATCCCACTCGGGCCGCTCAACCCGCTGCGCATCATCAACGACATGGTGAAGTAAGATTTGCCAAGGTGGGGACCGGCACCCGGTCCCCAATCTTGATTCCATCACATTCCCCATCTCTTGCCGCAATCTAGCCCGATTGAGCCGTTTATCTGGCCGCAAGCCGCGCGCTTTTTTTTGCGGCCGCCACAATTTCGCACACCACAAGGGATAGGCTTTTTCCATCGCCGCGATGCCCAAAGCGACGATCTAAGAGCCTTCCCAAGGCCCCTTGCTCTTGCGGCAGAAGGGAGTTCTTGCATGGGACAATATCGTTTCGATTTGATCGATCCGGCTGGAGAAATCGCGCAAAGCCAATTTCACGCCTGCGCTGACGATCTCGATGCGCTCGACAAGGCCGAATCGCTGTCCGACGGAAACGCAGTCGATGTCTGGGACGGCGCCCGCCGGGTACTGCATGTCAAGCGCGGTAACCTGATGGCGACGCCTAGCGACGGATTGCCGGGCTGAAACGCGCGCGCGGCCCGAATCAGCTGCATCTGCGCGGCTTGTTTCCATCAGATTTAACGCCTGACAAAGACGTGATTTCTTGGCATCCTCTTCCATCAGGGACGGGGACGCTGAAACATGAACAGCATCGTTATTCGCGGCGTGCTGGTGGGCGCGCTGGCGGGGCTTCTCTTCGGCTTCGATACCGCGGTGATCGCGGGCACCACGCAGGGCCTCAAGAGCGTCTATCAGCTTAGTCCCGAAGGACTGGGTATCACCGTTTCCAGCGCGCTTTGGGGGACGCTCGCAGGAGCGCTTCTGGCAGGGGTGCCGGGCGACCGGTATGGCGCGCGGCAATGTCTGAAGGCGATCGCCGTCCTCTACATCATTTCCTCGGCGGGATGCGCGCTGGCCTGGAGCTGGTCCGCGCTGCTGGTCTTCCGCGTGATGGCAGGCCTGGCCATCGGCGCCTCGACCGTGCTCGCCCCGGTCTATCTCACCGAGATCGCGCCGCCCAAATGGCGCGGCGCCATGGTCGGCATGTTTCAGTTCAACATCGTGGTGGGCATCTTGGTTGCCTATCTCTGCAACTATCTGATCGGCGGCCTGCAATTGGGCGCGGATGAATGGCGCTGGAAATTCAGCTTGGCCGTTCTGCCGGGCTTCATTCTGATCACCTTGTTGTTCACGATTCCGCAAAGCCCGCGCTGGCTGGCGCTCAAGGGCCGCATTGCCGAAGCAAAGCAAATCCTGCATGACATCGCGCCGGATATCGGTTCCGCAGAAGAGAACGCCATCCTGCTGCACGAACCGGCCGAGGATGGCAAATTGAGCTGGGCCAAATACAAGAAGCCGATCCTGCTGGCATTCGCCATCGCAGCCTTCAATCAGTTGGCCGGCATCAATGCCATTCTCTATTATATCAACGACATTTTCGCATCGGCGGGCTTCAGCAAAGTCTCCGCCGACCAGCAGGCCATCGCGATCGGGGCCACCAATTTCCTGTTCACGCTGCCCGCGCTTTATCTGATCGACCGCATTGGCAGGAAAACGCTGTTGCTGATTGGCTCCGTCGGCCTCTTCGCCACCCTATCCGGCACGGCGGCGATCTTGATCAGCGGGCAGCACCAGGATCTGCTGTTGTGGATGCTGATCGGCTTCATCGGCTCCTTCGCCTTCTCTCAAGGCGCGGTGATCTGGGTCTATATCAGCGAGATATTCCCCACCGAGGTGCGGGCACGGGGGCAGAGCATCGGCTCCTCCACCCATTGGGGCATGGATGCGATCATCGCCACGCTTTTTCCCATAGTGGCGGCCTATTCCAAAGGCGCACCCTTCATCTTCTTCGCGGTCATGGTGGTCTTGCAGTTCATCGTCGTGCTGTTCTTCTTTCCGGAGACCAAGCGTGCGCCGCTGGAGAATATTTCCGCCATCGTCACCACCAGTTAGGTTTTTTGCTTGTCTTCCGAAAATGATGCCCTTGCCGCATGGTCCCGTCGTTTCGATAATTGGCTTTTCGACCGGGCGTTTCCGCTCTGGTGGGAAAAAGGCGCCGATCATGTGCATGGCGGCTTTATCGACACGCTGAATCTGGACGCCAGCCCGGCCGAGACTCAGCGCCGCGGTCGCGTCCAGGCGCGACAGAGCTGGGTCTATGGCGTCGCGGGCGAGATGGGATGGACGGGTCCCTGGCGCAAAGGGGCCGTGCTAGGGCTCGATTTTCTGAGCGCGCATCACCTAAGGCCCGATGGCCAATTCTCGACCAAGACCAGCGCGGCCGGTACGATGCTGGACGCCACTGCGTTTCTCTACGACCAGACCTTCATCCTGCTGGCTTTCTCACAGCTTCATAAAGTTATGCGGCGGGACGCCGACTGGTCCGCCAAAGCGTTGGCGCTTTTGCAGGCGGTGACGGCGGCGCGCACCCATCCGCAAGGCGGCTTTGTCGAGAGCGGCGCCGAGCCATTTCAGTCCAATCCGCACATGCACCTTTTCGAAGCCGCGCTCGCCTGGTGCGAGGCGGGCGGCGGCAGTGCATGGCACAGGCTCGCGGACGAACTCGCCGAGCTTTGCCTTTCGCGCATGATCGACCCTGCCAATGGCGCCATCGCGGAATATTACGACGCCGCATGGAAGCCCCTGCCGCCGGGCGGCGTGCAGCATCTGGAACCCGGTCATCAATTCGAATGGGCCTGGCTTTTGGGCCGCTGGAGCCGAATGCGTGGACATGTGGGCGCCGAGAAGGCGGCCAAGCGTTTGTTCGAGGCAGGAACGCGCGGCGTCGATCCGCTCCGTCAGGTCGCGATCTTCGAAATGTCGCTGGATTTTCAGGTTACGCAGCCGTCCGCTCGCCTCTGGGCCCAAGCGGAGCGAATCAAGGCGGCGATCCTGCTGATGGAGACGGCTGACGGCGCCGAGCGCGTGCGTTATCGCGAGCATGCCATCGCCGCGGCCCATGCGCTCTGGCGCTATCTGGAGACGCCCACAGCCGGCCTCTGGCATGACCGGATGACACCGGACGGAAATTTCATCGAGGAAGCGGCGCCCGCCAGTTCCTTCTATCACATCATTTGCGCTATCTCCGTGCTCGGGCAGGGGAGCAGCAATGGCTAAGGATGTGATCGGCGTCGGCCTGGTCGGCTATGGATTTGCGGGAAAGACGTTCCACGCGCCGCTTCTTCGCGCGGTCGAGGGCCTGGACCTGAAAGCCATCGCATCCAGCGACGCCGCCAAGGTCAAAAAAGACTTTCCGGGTATGACGGTCTTCGCCGACCCGGCCGAGTTGTTCGCGCGAAGCGAGATCGATCTCATCGTCATCGCCACGCCCAATGACAGCCATGCGCCCCTGGCACGCGCCGCCATCGCGGCGGGCAAGCATGTGGTGATCGACAAGCCCTTTACGCTCGACATGGAAGAAGCGCGCGACCTCATGGTGAAGGCGGAGCGTCGTGACCGGCTACTCAGCGTCTTCCACAATCGGCGCTGGGACAGCGACTTCCTGGCGGCAAAGTTCGGCGTGGAAAGCGGCGTGCTGGGTCGCGTGACCCATTTCGAGTCCCATATCGACCGTTTCCGGCCCGAAGTGCGCGACCGCTGGCGCGAGCGCAGGGGGCCAGGGGCAGGGGTCTGGTACGATCTGGCGCCGCACATGGCCGATCAGTCCTTGCAATTGTTCGGGCTGCCGGAGGGCGTCCTGGGCAATCTCTTCCTGCAACGCGCAGGCGCCCAGGCGGATGATTGGGCCCATGCCGTGCTGATCTATCCGCATCTGAGGGTGATCCTGCACGCCAGCATGATCGCGGCGGGCGGCAGCCCCCGCTTCCTGGTGCATGGCGAGCGCGGCAGCCTGGTCAAGCGCGGCATCGATCAGCAGGAGGCCCAGTTGCTGGACGGCATGCAGCCCGGCGCGCCGGGCTGGGGCGTGGATCTGGATCGGATGGAGATCTGGAACAGCGCCCGCGAGTGCCGAGGCATGCCCACACCGGCAGGCGACCATCGCAAATACTATATGGGCATCCGCGACGCGCTGAGGGGGATTGCGCCCAATATCGTGCCCCCGATCCAGGCGCTGGCGGTTATGGCGGTGATGGAAGCGGCGGCGGCATCCTCGGCGGAAGCCAAGATGATGCCCCTGCCGCTCACAGAAGAAGAGCGCGCCGCTTTTTCTGCGTCGCGGGCGCCCAAGCCGCGTCTGTCGGCAGCCGAAGTCGCCTGAGGGAACTCACGCGGGGTTCCGCCGTTTTGCGCAATGACATTTTTTAACGCATCCTTTTGCGCGGCACACCGTTGCGTTCCTATTGCAAGGAAACTAGCGGCGCATGGCCAATCTCGATCTGGAAAATAACCCCGAACTGATCGCCTCCAACAAAATCGAAGGCACCCCGGTTTTCGACAATGATGGCGCAAGGCTGGGCGCGATCCATGCGCTCATGGTCGACAGGCGTTCAGGCCTGGTGACATTCGCCGAGGTCCGGGTGGGCGGCCTGATGGGGATAGGATCGGACCACCAACTTCTGCCCTGGAGCCAACTCGACTTCGACGAGGAATTGAACGGTTATGTGCTGGAGGGCGACGAAGAGACAGCGCAGAAAGCCGGACCGGGGCAGCCTATATCGCGCTTCAATTACGCCATTGGAGCCGAGCCGATCGGTCATTATGGGTTGGGCGGCCCGGACGAGACCATGAAGTAGCGGATAGCGA
>DATNGI010000103.1:0-2431 GCA_035605955.1 Rhizomicrobium sp. | reverse complement strand
AAAACGGCTGGGTGGAATTCGATCTGCCGGGCGGCGGCTGCCTCGCGCTCACCGTGCATGCGCAGGCCGAGCCCAGCGGCAAAGCGGGCGGCACCATCGCCTTCGAAGTGAGCGACCTGGATGGCTTGATAAAAGACCTCAAGACCAAGAACGTCACCTTCTTCGCCACCGATATCGAAAGTCCGGTCTGCCGCATGGCGATGTGTGCCGACAGCGAAGGCAACCGCATCGTGCTGCATCAGTTGAAAAAGAAGTGAGGCACGCGCCCTCATGCTTCGACGGGCTCAGCATGAGGAGTCTTATAGAAGTCCTCACCCTGCGCTAGTCGAAGGGTGAGTAGCGCGGCCACCCTGAAAGGCAAGGCCAAGACGAAAATTAAGTCAGCACGAGGAAAAGGAATATCCCATGCAGCCTGTCGTGAGAGTTTCCATCCTTCGCTGTCCGCCGGACAAATTTGCCGAGATACGGCAGATGATGATCGAGTCCGAGGCGGCGCTACGCCCCGGCATCGCGGCGATGCGCGGGTTTCTCGCATTCTATGCCGGCGCGGATGCGGCGACCTCATCCCTCACGAATGTCAGTTTATGGGCCGATTTGGATGCGGCGAAGCAGTTGGATCATTTCCAGCCGATGTTGGATTTGGGCAAGGAATTCGTCGCCAAGGGCACGGTTTTCGAGCGGCCGATAATGAACTACGACACCCTTTGGCAGATACAACCGCGCCCTTAAGCAATATCGGACGTACTGGGCTGCCAGCCGCGCTTCTTCAACACCAGATGATATCAGGCAATAGCCGCGCCCATCACCAGGCCGAGCAGGATCAGGCTCGGGCGGCCGGCGCTGGCATCGGCAAGTTTGGCGACCGCAAATCCCGCCGCCATCAGCAGACCCAAAACCGGCGCCAGGGGATAGAACCGCGCGCCATAACCCGCGGCTTCCGGTCAAGCCCTTGCGATGGCCCACCAACATGGCGAGGCGGACCAGCTCACCGTCTCTGCCCTTGCCGGATCGGCGGTTTGGGCCGCCGCAGCTCCGCCTTGAGTGAAGCGCGATAAGCTTCGTGTGGCCCATTGCAGCTGCGCAAAGTAACCGCTTCAATGCCAGCTATTCGACCGAATTGGAGGCATGACATGCGCAAGGTTCTTGCAGTTGCCGGGATCGCGGCGATGCCGATCCTGTTCTTTGTGCCGCCTCCGGCGGTTTGGGCGCAGCCCAGCGCCAAATCCGCACCGCTGGTCGAGTTCGACATGATGACCTGGCCGGAAGTGAAGCAGGCGCTCAAGGCTGGCAAGACCACGGCGCTCTTTTATGCCGGCGGCACCGAGCAGCGCGGCCCGCAGGACGTCAATGGCGGGCACACGCTGATGGGGCGGGCGACGGTTCGCGCCATCGCGCTGAAGCTGGGCAACGCCATCGCCATGCCGGTCATGCCTTACACGCCCAACAATGCCAGCGCAGAGCTTCCCGGCACCATTGGATTGACCAACGACATCATGGCGGCAACGCTTGAGCGGTTGAGCGAACAGGCGATCGTGACCGGCTTTCGCAATGTCGTGTTGATGAGCGATCATGGCGATGGCCAGGAACCGGGTCCGGCGAACATCTATCAGGCAGTGGCGACCAAGCTGGACCGCAAATATGCCCGCAAGGGCGTCCACGTCTATTATTGCGACCAGGTCTATGCCGCCAATACCGATTTCGAAAAATACCTGATCGCGCATGGTTATCCCGATGGCGATCATGGCGCGGTGCCCGACACGTCGGAGATGCTCTATCTCGAGGATGGCAGTTGGGTGCGAAAGAATCTGATCGCGCATTCGCTGGGCGATCCGCCGCTGCCGCCCGGGGCTAAGCCCGCGCCCAATAGCCACCTTCTCAACAACGGGATCACGGGTGACGGCCGCCGGTCGAGCGCGGCGCTGGGCAAGATGTTCTTCGACATGAAAGTCGATTATGCCGTGAAGCAGATCAAGGGATTTATCGGGTCTTCGCCCAAATGAGGAGGCAGCATATGCGTGAATTTCAACGCGTCACCGCCATTGTCATCGGCATGGCGGCTCTGAACATTGCTCCCGCCGGGGCGCAAGGGCTGGTGACTGCGCCGCGCATCAGCGCCGCGCTTGCCAATGAAGCGGTCGGTGCCGCCGTCGCCAGTTGCGCGGCCCAGGGCTATCACGAAACCGCCGTGTTGGTGGACACGGACGGGGTGACGCAAGCGTCGCTGCGCGGCGACGAGACCGGCATCCACACGCTGGATAGCGCCCATGACAAGGCTTACACCGCCGTCAGCTTCAAGCGCGACACGATGGAGATGAAGCCGGGCGAGACCGATGTGTTGATGGCGCGGCTGCCGCATCTGTTGCGCGCGGGCGGGGGCGTGGTGATCAAGTCCGGCACGACTGTGCTTGGCGCCATCGGCGCGTCCGGCGCG
>DATNGI010000102.1:0-68488 GCA_035605955.1 Rhizomicrobium sp. | reverse complement strand
CACCTTTGCTCGCGACATCAAGGGCATGGGGATTTCACTGGTGTCGAAGGCCAACAACCATGCCACCGACTGGGGTATGGACGGCCTGAGCGCCACCCTGGGCTGGCTGGCGGCAGCCGGCGTGACGCAAGCGGGCGCGGGCGAGGGGCTGGAGGCGGCGCGCGCTCCCGCCTATGTCGAAACCGTCAAGGGCAAGGTGGCGCTGGTGGATACCGCTTCCACCTTTCCGCCCATGGCGCTGGCCGGGCCTACCGTAACGCGCGACGGCATTACCTCGCGGCCGCGCGTGGGCATCAGCCCCTTGCATGTGCGTGAAGTGGGACGCGTGTCGTCCGCCGAGCTGGCGACCCTGCGCAAGATCACGGGCACGCTCAATATCGGCGGCAATGCGCACGAAGTGCGGCTGGGCGATCAGGTCTTTTCCGACCGACCCGGCCCGCGCTGGGAGATGAAGGACGAAGACGAAGCCGCCATCCTCGATTCCATAAAGGCCGCGAGAACCAAAGCCCGCTTTGTCGTCTTCTCCATTCATGCGCACCAGACGGCGGGTGATTCCGATCCCGGCGGCAGTCCGCATGAACCGATGGTGCTGCATTGGGCCAATGAAGCCGCCTCGGGCGAGGAGCCCAACCCCGCCGTTTTCGAGCCCAAGCTTTTCCATGCCGCCATCGATGCAGGCGCGGATGTGGTGGTGCGCACCGGACCGCATGTCTTGGGCGGGATCGAAATCTACAAGGGCAAACCCATCTTCTACAGCCTGGGCAGCCTGTTCTTTGATTTCCGCGGCAAGCGGACTTACACCACGCCCACCGGCCAGGTGATGAATTTCCCCGATGGCTATTTCCAGACCGTGATCCCGGTCACCCGTTACGCCAAGGGCAAGGCCGCGGAGATCAGGCTTTATCCCTTTGCCATCCAGGTGGGCCAGCCCCCCATCAGTGGCGTGCCGCACAGCCCCTCAGCGGAAGAGGGGCGCCGCATCCTGGAAAATCTCAAGACCATGTCGGCCGCTTTCGGCACGCGTATCGCTATCGAAAACGGCATCGGGGTGATCCGTCTTAACCCTTCTTAAGAGCAGCGCTGGATTTAACCAAACCGCGCGCCTTCGATTGCATCCGATCCTTTGCGGCATAGGCTTTGCGTCGCTTTGCGTGGAGGGATGCGATGGCTTTGACCAATCACAAAGAGATCATTCTGGCGACCTTGCATGCCGCCAGCCACGCGGAATTGCAGGATGAAAACGCGGCCTGGCGCGACATCGAACGGATCTTCGCCGACTGTTCGGACGATGACGGCGATGAAAAATGCCGGATGGATCGCTACATCGGCGCCTTGAGCCGTCTCTATGCCGAGCAGATCCATACACCGGAGTTTTTTGACGGCATGTCCACCACGCGCTTCGAGCGCTTTGTGCATGCCATCCCAGCGCCTGCCGGCATGACCATCACCCGCGACCTGGTGAAAGCCTCAATCCGGCGCTTGGATGCGCGGCCGGTTTTCGTCACGGTTACCGCGCACGCCGCCGCACACTAGGGCGCCTCACAGCACGTAATTGAGCGCGATGGCTGGCGTCACGGCGGCTTTGGCGTTGTGGGCTGGCGCAAAGACCCGCACGCCCGCGATCACGCCGATATTGGGCGTCCAATTATATTCGATAGCCGGGGCATAGCCGAAAATGTCGCTGTTGCCGGAATTGAGCGTGACCGGCAACGTCCCTTGCACTCCCGCCGTCACGGTCGGATCGCTATGAATGTAGAACAGGTCGCTCGCCAGCACCCATTGCCGCGTCAGGCTATATTCCAGACCGATCTCGGCGGAGAATTGATTGCCCGGCGCGGCACGGCCCAGAAAACCAGTGCTGGTGCCATAGACGCTGGCGTCTTTGACGGGCACATCGGGCGAGAACGTCTCCATGATATCCAGCCGCGTGCGTAGCAGCCTTCCCGTGGGCATCCACCACAGCATCTGGGAATAGACCGCCAAGGTGGTGGCGTAACCGCCCGCGCCGAAACCGTCGCTGGCCCGGCCCAGCCGGTCATATTTTCCGGTGGGAAGATTCTGGAGCACGGCCAGCGCGATATCCGGCACACCTTTCTCCGCATCCATCTGGACCAGCGAATATTGCGCCCGAAGCGTGACATCGCCCAGATGCGGCCCCGAACTGTCCCGGCCATTCTTCATGCTGGTCCAAGCGAAATCGGGCGCAATACCCACCGTCAGCTTGTCGGTCAGCCCATAGAGGAAATAGGTGAAGGAATGGACGGTATCGCTGTCGCGCGTGGAGACGTCGTAAAGATAGGGTTCGATCAAGGCATGGCCTTGCGGCAGGCTCTTCGCCGAATAAGTGACCAGGGGTCCGGTCCACCAGGCGTCATCGGGCGATTGCCGCGCTTCCTCGGCTATCGCGCCGCGGCCGAAAAGAGAAAAGAACAGCGTCAGCGCGAACACGCGCGCTGGTGAGAAACGCATGGAGTGTGTCCTCGATTTGGAACGCGCCGTATGTAGGAACGAGGCGGCGTACGCCCAATGATCGAAACGCCGGGATGAATGATCGTTCGTCCAATCCTGCATCGCGCGCCTCCGCTGGACGCGCACAGATGCGATTTGCCGGGTCTTTCCGCTGTCGGAATCTTTAGCGACTAGGAGCTATGCGTTGCGCGCAGGCGCGAATTATTTCAGCCGCGCCGCGCGCTGGAAATCTTGCGGCGTGCGGCCGAAAGCCTGGCGGAAGGCCGCCGTGAAATGGCTGTGGCTGGAGAAGCCCAATTCCAGCCCCAAGCTGGTGAGATCGTCATATTTGCCGATCAAATGCAGCGCGCGCGCCAGTCTCAGCCTGAGCTGATAACGCGACAGCGGCACCGCTTCGACCTGCTGGAAAACCTGGGTGAGATAGACCGGCGAGACACCCACTTCCGCCGCGATCTGGGCCAAAGTCCAGCGCCGCGACAAGTCGGACGACAGCACCAATTTGGCGCGGTCCACCAGCTTCTGGCGGCCCATGCTCGCGCGCGCGGTGTGCGAGGTGCCTTCGCCCAACGCCCGTCGCACCAAGGTCAAGGTCAGCGTTTCTGCCTCCAGGGGTTCAATGGCGTTGCGTTTCAGACTGTGCCGTAGCAGCGCCACTAGCACCTGGGCGCGGGGATCGATGCGCCGGCGGCTGCGGGTGAATGCAACCGGCCCCTTGCGCCGCAACTGGTCCTTGGGCGCCAGTTCTTCCAGCAGCGGCTCTTTGATGGCCAGCGACAGACAAGCGTCGCCGCCTTCCACCGGATGGCTGACGCGATATTCCTCGCCCGCGTTGAAGAACAGCAATTGGTTGGCTTCCGCCACCGCGTCCTCTTGGCCGACATGGCGCACGAACACGCCGCGATAGGGAAAGACCAGATTGGTCGCCGCGGCGCATTCCGCCGCGCTTTGATGACGGCAGCCGCCGGCGCAGGTTACGTCCTGGACGCTGAGACTCTCGGTCTCCAGCAGCATGTCGGCGGCGAATTGAGACATTCCGCGATTCTACCGCCTCATCCTGAGCCTGTCGAAGGGGGCGGCTTGCAAAAATCCAGGCCCTGTCATGGCGCGATCGGCAGGCTGATATAGCTTTCCTGCGGTCCCGACACCGTTACGCTCTGGGTCGCGGCTTTATAATCCGACGGTTTGGCGAAAAAGATGTTGGGCACGAAAGTCTGCGGGTTCCTGTCATAGAGTGGGAACCAGGCGGACTGCACCTGCACCATGATCCGGTGGCCGGGCTTGAAGACATGGTCGGCGTTGGGAAGCTCGAACTGATAATCCAGCTTGGCGCCGGGCGTGATCGCTTTGGCTTCGGACAAAGATTCCCGGTAGCGGCCCCGGAAAATGTCCATCGCCACTGCCAGCTGATAGCCGCCCATGGTTTTCTCCACCGGCACCTGGTCGGGATAGACGTCGATCAGCTTCACCACCCAGTCGGCGTCGCTGCCAGTGGTGGCGGCGTTCAGATGCACCACCGGCTGGCCGCGCACCGTCACCGGCTTGGTCAAGACATCGGTGGTGAAGGTGAGGACATCGGTACGCCCCGAAGCTTCGCGCTGGTCATCGGTGAGCCAACAGGCCCATTGCGCGCAGGTGTCGTAACCGGCATTGCGGTTGGGCCGGGCGCGGTAGGGCACGGGCTTCATCGGATCGGAGACATAATCGGCGGTGGAAACCGCGCCCGTCGCGGCCTCAAAGCCCAGCGCGCCATTGGGCCTCAGATAGATCGGCGTCGGCTTGGCCGCCGCCACCGGCCAGGCCGGAAAGCTGCGCCATTCATTGGTGCCGGTTTCGAACACGGTGACGGCCGGCATGTCCAGCGGCGGCGCTTCGTCTTTCAGATAATGCGCCAAGACTGGCGCCAACACATGATGCCGCCACCAGTAAGATGTGTCCTGGCCGAACTTGATCGCGCCCAGCGACGAGCCTTCGTCGATACTTTGGCCGTGATACCAGGGCCCGATCGAAAGCCGCACCATATTGTTGGTGTCTTTCGGCTTCAGGGCCTTCCACACGGCGTTATAGCCATAGATGTCCTCGGCATCCCACAGGCTGCCCACCAATAGTATCGGTACCGTGATGGGGCGAGCGGCCAAGATCTTGTCCATCGCCTGGGTTTGCCAGAAATCGTCATAGGCCGGATGCGCCGTGACCTTGTTCCAGAAACCCATCTGCTCCAGGCCATGTTCGCGTCCCAATTGCCCCGCGGACACGCCGCGCAGATAGAAGTCGTAATCATCATATTGCGACTGCCACCATTTGGCGGAATTGTCGCGGCTGCCGTCCTGTTCGTAGATGTAAGGCATGTTCTGTTCGCGGAAGGCGCCATTGTGGAACCAGTCGTCGCCGCGCCAGCCATCCACCATCGGGTTCATCGGCACCGACACTTTCAGCGCCGGATGCGGATTGACCAGCGCCATCAGGGGCGTGAAGCCGTCATAGGAAATGCCAATGATGCCGACCTTGCCGTTGGATTCCGGCACATGCTTCACCAGCCAGTCGATGGTGTCATAAGCGTCGGTGGAATCGTCGGTCTTGGTGGGATTAAGCGCGGTGCCCGCCAAGGGCGGGTTCATCATATAGATGCCCTTGGAGCCGTATTTGCCCCGCACATCCTGCACCACGCGGATATAGCCGCCTTCCACGATCACGTCGTTGGCATTGTCATAGCCGTCCAAAATCATGTTCAGATGGCCGCTCTGGGCGTAGCCGGTCTGTTCTTCGGCGTTATAGGGCGTGCGGGTGAAGATGATGGGGGCGTGGTTAGCGCCCTTTGGGATCAAGATCACCGTATGCAAGGTGACGCCGTCGCGCATGGGAATGTCTTCCACCCGGCGGATGTAATCGAAGCTCGATTCCGGCCGCGTCACCTTCTTTGGCGTTTCGTTGTAATCCGGCGCCGCCACGGCCGCCGAGAGAAGACCCGACGACAAAAAGCATGAAACGGCGATAGCCGTGATTGTCCGCATGAAGAACCCCCGACTTTTGTGGCGGCAGCATGCCATGAGTCCAAAGACGCGTTGAGTGGCAGAATTATCACATGATTTCAAATGGTTACGAGGGAGGACGATTGATGTATGGTTCACCCGGATCGAAGCGGCAATCGATGGTGGGCACTCTTAACTGGGACGTTGAAGCGCTGTGCGAAGCGGCATGGCCCGCGCTGGAGGAAGAGCGGGTGGCGGGCTGGACGTTGAAATACGCCGCTGGCGTCAGCCGCCGCTCCAATTCCGCCAATCCCACGCCGGATGCCGTGCATGATCTGGTGCAAGTCGCACCCGCAGCCGAAACTTTCTTCCGTGCCCGCGATCTGCCTTGCCGCTTCCGGATTCTGTCCTTCCTGCCGCCGCAACTGGATCGGTGGCTGGCGATGCGGGGTTATGAAATAGAATCCGGAACCCGCACCTTGCAGGCGGCGGGCATTGGCGCGGCGAGGCAATCAGGCCGCACATCTTTGACCGCAAAGCCCGACGCCGGCTGGATCCAGGGCGTGACAGCGGCGCAAGGCCGCGAAGGCGCGGAGCGGGAAATTTATTCACGCATCATTGCGCGCCTCACCGTTTCCACCGCCTTCGCGGTCACGCGCAATGATGCCGGAGAGGCGGCGTCCTGGGCCTTTGGCGCGATCACGGCGCACGGTCTCTGCATCGAATCCGTGGCGACGCGGCCGGATCAGCGTGGGCGTGGTTTGGCGGGCGAAACGGTCTCGGCGCTGATGGCGTGGGGCGCCTCACACCGTGCGGGCGCGGCTTTTCTGCAAGTGCAGGCCGACAATCACGCCGCTATCCGCGTCTATGGCCGGCTGGGCTTCGATCGCGAACTCTACCGCTATCACTACCGGACGCTGGCGACCGGGCCCGTATAGCACGATCTTGCCCGTTGCTTTCAGCCGCTCTTTGCTCAGTGGCGGCAAGATTTCCTGAATAGGCATGGCGATCTCCCTTTAATGGCCGCCGGACTCAATGTGCGCCAGCTTGGGCCATGTCGATGGCGCGGCCGGGCTTGGGTGCAAGCCAGATGGTGAAGGCGGCGATGGCGAAGGCGACCGCGACCACGAACATCAACTGATTGGTGGCGATCATCACGCTCTGGCTCTGCACCAGATTGTTGAGCTGGCTCACTGCCGCATCATGGCTCATGCCTGAGCCCGTCAGCATCGTCAGCGTGTCGCCGGTCTTGTCGGCCAGCCCCGCCAGTTCGGCATGGGCGTGAGTGGCCTTGTCGTCCCAAGCGGTGGTGGTGAGCGAGGTGGCGACCGCGCCCGACATGGTGCGCAGGAAGTTCTGCAAGCCCGCGCCCGACGGGGTCTCTGCTTCCTCCACGCTGCCCAAGGCCAAGGCGGTCAGGGGCACGAAGAACAGCGGCAAGCCAATGCCCATCAGGATCAAGGGAATGGCGATCTGCCAATAAGTGACATCGTTGGTGAGCACCGTGCGCAGCACGGTGACGCCCGCGATCCACATCAAGCCGAAGAACACGATGCCACGCGGGTCGATCTTCTTAGACATCAGCACGCCTGCTACCGGCGCCATCAAGACGGCGCAGACCCCGCTCCAGGCCGTGGTCATGCCGGCCCAGGTGGCGGTGTAACCCATATAGCTTTGCAGCCAGAGCGGCGTCACCACATTGGCCCCGAACATGGAGCCGTAGCCCAAGGCCAGTGCCAGCACCGAGGCGGTGAAGCCGCGATGGCGGAAGACGCGCAGATCGACGATGGGATTGGCGTCGGTCAGCTCCCAGATCAGGAAAGCCAGGAAGAAGACGATGGCGGTGGCGGCCAACGCGCGGATCTCCACCGCGTTGAACCAGTCATGGTCCTTGCCGATGTCCAGCATGATCTGCAGTGAGCCCACGAAGATGATGAGCAGCACCAGCCCCACCAGATCGATGGGTGCCTTGACGGGCGAAAGCTCGAAGCGGCGCAGCGTGCGCATGATGATGGGTGCACAGATGAGCGCGATCGGCACATTGATGAAGAAGATGAAGGGCCAGGCGAGATTGTCGCAGATCGAGCCGCCCAGGATCGGGCCCAAGACCGGCGCCACCAAGGTGGTCATGGCCCAGAGCGCCATGGCTGCGGGCGCGCGTTCCTTGGGAAACACGCGCAGCAGCAAGGTCTGTGACAGCGGCATCAGCGAGCCGCCCGACAGGCCTTGCATCACCCGGCCGAACACCAGCATGCCCAGCGACGTCGAAAGTCCGCAAAAGGCGGAGAAGGTGCCGAACAGCAGCATGGCGGTGGTGAAGACGCGCACTGCCCCAAACCGCGCCGCCAGCCAGCCGGTCAAAGGCACCACGATGGCTTCCGCCACCGAATAGGAGGTGATCACCCAGGTGCCCTGGCTGGTGGAGATACCCAGGCTGCCGGCGATGGAAGCCATCGAGACATTGGCGATGGTCATGTCCAGCACGGCAATGAAATTGGCCATCGCCAAGAGCACAGCCACGGCCCAGAGCGCCGCGCCTTTCAAGGGCGCATGATCGGCGGTGGCGGTCATGACCTTACTCTGCCTGCGTGTCGATGCTGGCGTTCATGGACAGACCCACGCGCAAAGGGCGCGCCGCCAGCTCCTTTGCGTCGAGCGCGATGCGCACCGGCACGCGCTGCACCACCTTGATCCAGTTGCCGGTGGCGTTCTGGGCCGGGATGACGGCGAAGGCCGAGCCGGTGCCGCCGCCCATGCCCGCGACACGGCCGTGATAGACCACATGCGAACCATAGAGATCGGAAGTCAGGGTGACGGGCTGGCCCACCTGGACCTTGCCCAGCTGACCTTCCTTGAAATTGGCATCGACATAAGCTTGGCCGATGGGCGAGACGGTCATCAGCGACTGGCCCGGCTGCACGCTCTGGCCTACCTGCGCCTTCCTCTGCGCGACCACGCCGTCGATGGGTGCCCGGATCACGGTGCGCGTGAGGTCGAGTTTGGCTTTCTCCACCGCGGCCTTGGCGGCGAGCGTCTCGGGATGATTGGCGACGGTGAAGCCCTTGATGAGTTCTTCCTGCGCGTCCAGCTGCTCGCGCGCGGCGGCGAGGTTGGCGGTCGCGGCTTCCGCGGCGGTGCGAGCGGTGGAAAGCTGTTCGCGGGAGATGGCGCCGCTCTCCGACAGCACCTGGCGGCGAGCATAATCTTCGGCGGTGCGGGAGACATCGCTCTGCCGCGCCGCCACCGTGGCCGCCGCTGCCAAACGCTGCGAATAATATTGGCTGACCCGCTGCAAGGTGTGGCGATAGTCCGCCTCGGCGCTGCCCAGTTTCAGCTCAGCGTCCGCCGGATCGATGGTCACCAGCACGTCGCCCTTATGCACCATTTTCGTGTCGCTGACCGCGACCTGGGCGATAGGACCGGACACCTGGGAATTGATCTGCGCCACATCGGCGCCAACATAGGCATTGTCGGTGGTGACGTAGCGCGACGCGACCAGATAAGAGTAGCCGCCGTAGGCGAGGGCGGAGGCCGCGATCAGCCCGCCCAGCCCGATCAACAGCCGCATGCGCAGCTTGTTGTTGCCTTTGGCCCTGGCCGTTTCCTTCAGAGGCATGCGTGCGGGCGCTTCCGCCCGTTCGAAAGCCGGATGTTCCAGTACCGTTGCCGCGTTCGCCATGATCGACCCCTTTAAAGAAAAGAAAACAAGTCATTCCTTTATTAATGCGGAAAGAAACACTTTCTTTTCTCTCGGTCAAGCGCTATTCTGCATGCCAGCCATGCTTCGGCTTAAGGATTGGAAATGTTGAAGAAAAAGAGTGCCAAGGGGCCCGGACGGCTATCGGCGGAGGAAGCGGCGGCCGTGCCAGACCGGCTGATGGATGCCGCTTTCCTGTTGTTCAGCCGCAAAGGCTATGCCGATACCAGCATGGAGGAAATCGCGCGGACCGCGAACGCTTCCACCAAGACGATCTACAGCCGCTACGCGAACAAGAGCGAATTGTTGAAGGCGGTGGTGGAGCGCATCATCACGCGCGTCACGGCGGAGCATGCGGCCGAGACCTCGCCTGATCCCGCACAAGTCGAGCCGCGCCGTTTCCTGGTGGGGCTTGGCCGCCGCATCCTCGCGGAACTGAACGGTCCTTCGGCGGGATTGATGCAGCTGGCATTGTCCGAAGCGCGTCGTGCGCCCGAGCTGGCGCGTATGTATCAGGAAATGCTGGCGATGGGGTGCGGGAATTTTCGCCGGCCGCTGGCGGCCTGGGCGGCGCAAGGGTTGCTGCCCGAGCTGAAGGATGTCGAACGGGCCGCTTCGCTCTGCATCTCGCTTCTGACCGATGCGGCGCGTATCCGGGTGGCGCTGGGCCTGAAGATGAGCCAGGCCGAGATCGACGATTATATTCCCGCCGCCGTGGATCTGTTCCTGCGCGGGGTGGGCTATCAGCCGCGCTGATCGTCAATTGCCCGCGCTTAGGAAACGCTGCCGCGTCCAGCCACCCATTGGGCGCAATCCGGTCCCAGCTCCGCCAACGCTTTGGCTTCATAGGCAACGATGTCAGCGGCCGTCAGCATGTCGCGCCAACGACCGTTGGTGCCTTTATTGATGAATGTCCGGGCGCCACCATTCCACATGGCGCCACGCAACGGCGTAACCTCTTCGGCATGCGACTTCATGTAGTCGAAGCTGCAATGCACCACGATGGCGGGAAACACCGCTTCGTCGATGGGAATGTCGAGGAAGGCGGCGATGCTGCGGATCGAGCCGGGAAGGTCTTTCTTCATCTCGTTGAAATGCACCAGCTTCACATTGGGCAGGTGCCTGATCTCCCACCAGGAGCGCACATTCTCCCAGAAAGACCAGAAGGGATAACCGTCTTCCGCCAGCCAGCGGCGGAAATAATCGGGAATGGAATCCGGCGGCGGCTCGATCGCCGGTCCCACCCGGCCTGGCGCGTTGTTGAGCGCCTCGTAGAAATGTTCGTTGGCGTTGACGTGGTGATTGTAGAGACTCCACACCGTGTCGCGGCCGTCGCGCCCGACATAGAGATATTTGACCTTGGGCGAGAACACCAAGGCGTCCACCGGCAGATGGGTCTTGACGAAGCGCCGATGCTTCAACTCTTCCAGACCGGCGATGGCCTCCGGCGGCATCACGCGGAGGTCGAGCCAGGGCGACAGCGGCGAGACTTCGATGCCTTCCGCGCCGTTGAAGATCAGCTGCGCCAGGATTTGCTGTGTCCAAGTGGTGCCCGCCTTGCCATAGGTGGCGATCACGATGTCGTCGTCGCGGAACTTGAAGCTGTTCCAGACTTCGGAATTCATGTGGTGGTTGTGGATTTCGCGGGTCTTGACCGGCCACGCGATGGATGACGTTGTGCTCATGCCGTTCCCCCATTCGCCCGACATCCGCGGCGGCGCCGATCCGCGGGTGGCGGCTTTGCTTATTGTGCCGTATGTTCCGCCCAAAGCCGGCGGACCAGGCTGCGAGTCTCGTCGGAGAAGTCATAGCCGTCGGTCAGCTCCGCGCCTTCCTCCAGCACATCGTCGAAGCCGCCGGCGCGCAGGCACACCGGACAGACTACGATGTCCTTGTTGGCGGAAAGACCCAGCCTCAACAGCATCGCCTTGCAATGATGGCAAGTGATGGTGAGAAACGCGTGGAATGGCTCCATGACAATCCCCCGTTCAGCTGATACGCGCGGTATAATCCTCTAGCGATGTGATGCGTTGAAACCCTCGAGCGCCTTGTAGCCCGGGCAAAGGTCTTTCTCGGACAGTGCGTTGAGCGGCGTATCGACCGTGTTGAGATTGGCGTGCAGGTCGCTCGCGCTTGTGTCCCTATAAATAAGGCCCGTCACCAATTCGCCCTTTGCCGCCTTGGCCTGGAGATAAGCCATCGCCATGATGCGGTCGCCCGGATCGTAATTGGCGTCGAGCTTGGCCAGCCTCAAACTCGAGCCGTCATGCAGCGCCACTTCTTCCGTGGTGCCGGGCGCATATTCCACCGTGATGGGATCGCGCGGCTCCATGATGTCCAACCGGTTCACCGCCTCATTGTGGGCGCGCACGAAATCATAGGCCTTGGTCGAACCGGCATGGTTGTTGAACGCCACGCAGGGGCTGACAATGTCGATGAAGCAGGGGCCAGGGTGACGCATCGCCGCCATGATCAGGGGCACCATCTGCTCCTTGTCGCCGGAGAAGCTCCTGCCGACAAAGCTCGCGCCCACCAACAGCGCCATGCTTGCCAGGTCGAGCGCCGTGTCCATGTTGCTGGCGCCGCCCTTGCTTTTCGAGCCGCGATCGGCGGTAGCGGAGAATTGGCCCTTGGTCAGGCCATAGACGCCGTTATTTTCGCAGATATAGACCATGTTAACGCCGCGGCGCACGCAATGAACGAACTGGCCAAGCCCGATCGAGGCGGTGTCGCCGTCGCCCGACACGCCCAGATAGATCAAATCCTTGTTGGCCATGTTGGCGCCGGTGAGCACCGACGGCATGCGGCCATGCACAGAATTGAAGCCATGGCTCTGGCCCAGGAAATAGGTGGGCGTCTTCGATGAGCAGCCGATGCCCGACAATTTCGCCACCCGGTGCGGCTCGATCGCCAGTTCGAAACAGGCCTGGATGATGGCCGACGAAATCGAGTCATGGCCGCAGCCGGCGCAAAGTGTCGACACCGTGCCTTCATAATCGCGATGGGTGAAGCCAAGCCGGTTCTGGGGCAGGGCGGGATGGCGCAGCTTGGGCTTGAGGATATAGGTCATTCCGCGGCCTCTCGGGATTTCATCGTCATGCGCTCGGCGATGGCCTGGCTGATGAAGCGCGCGGTGATCGGCGTGCCGTCATAATTCAGGACCGAGATGAAGCGCGCCGGATCGATGCCGCATTCATTGACCAGCAGCATGCGCATCTGGGCGTCGCGGTTCTGTTCGACCAGGAAGATCTGGTCATGGGTGTTGATGAAGTCGGTCACCATGTCGGCGAAGGGGAAGGCGCGCAGGCGCACCGTGTCGAGATAGAGCCCCTGCGCGTCCAGCGCCGCCATCGCTTCGTTCATGGCGGGCGCGGTCGAGCCGAAATAGATCGCGCCGAAGCTGGTCTTTTCCCGCGCCTGTTTGATCACCGGCACGGGAAGATAGCTCTTGGCGGTTTCGAATTTGCGCTGCAACCGCTGCATCACCTCCTGGTAGGCATCGCCTTCCTCGGTATATTTCGCCATCTTGTCGTGGCTGGAGCCGCGGGTGAAATAAGCGCCCTTGCTGGGATGCGCGCCCGGCAAGGTGCGGTAGCCGATACCATCGCCGTCCACGTCCAGATAGCGGCCGAACAGCTTGCCGGCATCCAAATCATCCGCGGTCATGATCTTGCCGCGGTCATATTTGCGTTCGTCATTCCAGGTGAAGGGCTCGCACAGCCATTCATTCATGCCGATGTCGAGGTCTTCCATCACAAAGATCGGCGTCTGCAGCCGCTCCGCCAGGTCGAAGGCCTGGGCGGCGAGCTCGAACAGTTCTTTGGGATCCTGCGGGAACAGCATCACATGCTTGGTGTCGCCATGGCTGGCGTAAGCCGCCAGCGTCAAATCCGCCTGCTGCGTGCGCGTGGGCATGCCGGTGGAAGGACCGCCCCGCTGCACATCGATGAGCACGATGGGAATTTCCGCGAAATAGGCCAGGCCCAAAAATTCCTGCATCAGGGAGATGCCGGGGCCGGACGTGGCGGTGAAGGCGCGCGCCCCGTTCCAGGCCGCGCCCACCACCGCGCCGATGGCGGAGATTTCGTCTTCCGCCTGGATGATGGCGAATTTGTTTTTTCCCGTGGCAGGATCGACCCGGTATTTCTTGCAATGTTTGGCGAAGGATTCCGCCACCGAGGTCGAAGGCGTGATGGGATACCAGGCCGCCACGGTGGCGCCGCCATAGACGCAACCCAAGGCCGCCGCTTCATTTCCGTTGACGAAGATGCGGTCGCGCACCGCGTCGCTTTTTTCCACCTTGAGCCCGCAATGGCCGGCAAGATTGTCGCGGGCATAGTCGTGGCCCATATGCAGCGCCTGGTGGTTGGGCGCGATCAGGGCCTGCTTGCTCTTATATTGTTCGCCGATCAGCGTCTCCAGCACGGCAATGTCGATGCCCAGAAGCTGGGCCAGCGCGCCGACATAGATGATGTTCTTGAACAGCTGTCGCTGGCGGGGATCGCTATAGGCGGTGTTGCAGATTTCCGTCAGCGGCATGCGGATGACGTTGATGTCGCCGCGGAATTTCGACTGCGGAATAGGTCTGGAGGAATCGTAGAACAGATAGCCGCCAGGATCGATGGAGGCGACGTCCTTGTCCCAGGTCTGCGGGTTCATCGCCACCATCAGGTCGACGCCGCCGCGCCGGCCCAGCCAGCCCTGACCCGAGACGCGCACTTCATACCAGGTGGGCAGGCCTTGAATGTTGGAGGGGAAGATGTTGCGCGACGCCACCGGCACGCCCATGCGTAGCAGAGAGCGGGCGAACATCTCGTTCGCCGACGCCGAACCCGAACCATTGACGTTGGCGAATTTGACGACGAAGTCGTTGATGGCCCTTATCGATGCTGGCATGCATACTCCGTCTTGGGTGCGTTCAGCAGGAATTTCTGCATGTCCCAGGCGCCGGTGGGACAGCGCTCGGCGCACAGCCCGCAATGCAGGCAAAGGTCTTCGTCCTTGGCCATGATGCGGCCGGTCTTGAGACCGTCGGCGATGTAAAGCTCCTGTGTCTTGGGATGGAGAGACGGCGCCGACAGATGCTGGCGCAAACTCTTCTCTTCGTCATTGGGGGTGAAGGTGATGCAGTCCATCGGGCAGATATCGACACAGGCGTCGCATTCGATGCATTTGGGCGGATCGAACACGGTTTGAATGTCGCAGTTGAGGCAGCGCTGCGCTTCCAGGAAGGCTTGCTTGATATCGAAGCCCAGCTCGACTTCCAGCTTGACGTTCTTCAGCGTCTGTTCCAGCGGCGCGTGCGGCACCTTGTAACGCAGATCGTTGGAGATGTCGTTGTCATAGCTCCATTCATGGATGCCCATCTTCTGGCTGGAGAGATTGACCTCCGGCGGCGGCCGCTTGGCGACGTCCGCCCCCTGGCACAAAAGATCGATGGAGATGGCCGCGTCGTGACCATGTGCCACCGCCCAGATGATGTTCTTGGGCCCGAAGGCGGCGTCGCCGCCGAAAAAGACTTTGGGATGGGTGGACCCCATGGTGACGGGATCGACCATGGGCATGTCCCATTTGTCAAACACCAGGCCGATGTCGCGCTCAATCCAGGGGAAGGCATTCTCCTGGCCCACCGCCACCAGCACATCGTCGCACGGCATGATCATGTCCGGCTCGCCCGCGGGCACCAGATGCCGCTTCTTCATGGCGTCGTACTCGGCCTTCACCTTTTCGAAGCGAACGCCGACCAGCTTGCCGTTCTCGTGCAGGAATTCCTTGGGCACCAGGAAATTGTGGATGGGAATGCCTTCATGCTGGGCGTCTTCCTTCTCCCAGGGCGACGCCTTCATCTCCTCGAAGCCGGAGCGCACCACCACCTGCACGCTTTCCCCGCCTAGACGGCGCGAGGTGCGGCAGCAATCCATGGCGGTATTGCCGCCACCCAACACGATCACCCGCTTGCCGATCTTGGTGGTGTGGCCGAAGGAGACGGACGAAAGCCAATCGATGCCGATATGGATATGGGCGCCGGCTTCTTGGCGGCCGGGAATCTCCAACTCGCGTCCGCGCGGCGCGCCGCAGCCGACAAAGATCGCGTCATAGTCTTCCTGCAACAGCCCGCGCAGGGAATTGACCTTCTGGCCTAGGCGCAATTCCGGCTCAAGGTCGAGGATGTAATCCACTTCTTCGTCCAGCACGCTTTCGGGCAGGCGGAACTTGGGGATCTGGGTGCGCATCATGCCGCCCGCCGCGGCGTCGCCGTCATAAAGCACGCAAGTGTAGCCCAGCGGCAGAAGATCGCGCGCCACGGTGAGCGAGGCAGGGCCCGCGCCGATCAAGGCGACACGTTTGCCGTTCTTTTGCGTCGCTGGCTGCGGCATGCGCGCCTTCACATCGCCCTTATTGTCGGCGGCGACGCGCTTCAGCCGGCAGATCGCCACCGGCTGCGCATTGCTGGTGACTTCTTCGACGCGCCCGCGGCGGCAGGCTGGCTCGCAAGGCCGGTCGCAGGTGCGGCCCAAAACGCCGGGAAAGACGTTGGAATGCCAATTGACCATATAGGCGTCGGAATAACGCCCCGCCGCGATCATCCGGATATATTCCGGCACCGGCGTGTGGGCGGGACACGCCCATTGGCAATCGACGACCTTGTGGAAGTAATCGGGATTTTTGATGTCGGTGGGCGCCATGCCCGGCCGAGACAAATTATTCGAACCACCGCCCGGCAGTTGCCGAGACGGCTCATTCACCGATGGACTACTCATATCGCCGACCGTTTCCCCAATGACTTGCCTCTGAAGAGACCAACGCTTGATGGATGTTCCAGCTGAATGATGTCGTTAAGTCCGTTGGCCCGTCGTGCTTTTTCCTTGTCTCGGCTGCATGCCCGGGAAACAATCCGGTGTGCGTCCTTTGTTACCGGAATACTAACGGGAAGCGGGGCGGCGCAAAAGAGCGGTACGTCTCCTTATTCGCCTGCGCTGCGGGACGGATATTTTGCGGTGCGGTGTGAGTTTTTGGAAAGCTGCATGAAGTCAATGCGTTATCGCGTCGGGAAAGCGCTTCTGTTGGCCGCCGCTTTGGTTGCAGCGCCGCTTGCGGGCCACGCGCAGACAGCGGAAACCGAAGCGCCGCAGAATTGGGGTGCGCCGGAAGTCGTGGAGGTGCAGGCGCCGCCGGGGCCGGCGGTCTGGCATCTCACGCGCGGCGATTCCGAGGTCTGGATTCTGGGCACGGTGGGCGGCATGCCCGATCGCCTCAAATGGAACAAAGACTATCTCGCCGAACTGCTCGAAGGCGCGCGGGCGATCTTATTGCCGCCGCGTCCCTCGGTCGGGGTGTTCGAAGGTGCCTGGTTCCTGATCAAGAATGGCGGCAAGCTCAGCCTGCCGCGCGGCCAGTCGCTGGAGGCTGAGCTGGCGCCGGATCTGCGCGCCCGCTTCGTGGCATTGCGCGAGAAGCTGGGCGCGGATGAAGGACGGTACCGCACCGACACGCCCCTGCGCGCGGCGCTGCGTCTGTTTCAGGATCTCTCCGACAAGCTCGATCTCACTCGCGACGAGCCGCGCGATACGATCAGCCGCCTGGCGCGGAGCGCGCATGTGCCCTCCGCCCCGATCGCCCGTTATGAAGTGCTGGACGCGGCGGAAGATGTGCTGAAGCTCGATCTGACGCAGCAGAAGGTCTGCCTGGCGCAGACTGTGGAGGATGTGGACTGCGCCTTTACCCACGCCATCCCCGCCGCCGAAGCTTGGGCGGTGGGCGACGTCAGGGGCGTGAAAGCCAATTATGGGGACTCGCGGGTCCTGGATTGCGTCACCGCCGCGGTGCATTCGGTAGCCGACATCAATGAACGCAACGTCGCCGATTACACTGCCTCGATTAACGCGGCACTGGACAAGCCGGGCAAGACCATCGCTGTCATTGATGTCGGTCCGTTGCTCAGGCGCAATGGGGTCTTGGAGCGACTTCAGAAGCTCCATGTCGCCATCGAAGGCCCGGCGGAGTGATCCGTAGCGTGCGGGCTACCAGAGCTTTCCCAGCTTGGCGTCGAACTCGGCGGGCTCATATTGGGCGAGGCCCGCGCCGGGCGTGGTGGTGAGTTCGCCGAAATAGATTTTCTTCGGCGTGTCGTAGAAATCGGCGCGAACGAAATCCATGCCCTTGGCCAGGACTTCGGCGGCGCGGATCATCTCTTCCAGATGCGGCGGTTTGGGAATGTCTTTGGCCTGAGGCGCGGGCGTTGAATCTTCGGCGATAGCGGCCAGGCCGGCGCCCAGCATGTTCCAGTCGCGATCCAGGAAATAACCCTGGGTGTTGACGAAGCGATCCACGATCACGCTGACCATTTCCACCCGACCATGAAACACCATGAATTTATAATCGGTGGGTGCCGCCAGGCCGCCATCGTCGATCAATTCCTCAACCAGAATGCGTGGAACGATGTCCTTGTAGACGCGCTCGCGATATTGCCGGTAGAAATTCTGCGACAGCCAATATTCGCATTGCCGCGTCAATTCGGTCTTGTCGAGCATGGCCTTGTCGCGCACCAGCCGGACCCAGCCCGCGCCATGGGTGGGTTTGACCACGAAGCTGCCGGGCAGGCGGCCCCAGGGAATGTCCCGGGGTGAACGGGTGACACAATATAGTTCAGGCAGAACATCCGGGCCGAGCCGTTTTGAGACATAGTCGCGGACCGCGTATTTGTCCGCGAATTGCTTGAGGATGGGTCTGGTATCGAACAGGCTTCTCGCCAGCACCTTTTCATTGAAGGTGCTGGGGAAGAAAAGATTGGGGAAAACGCCGTGAATCTGGCGGTAGCGACGCGCGACGTCGAACACGTCGAACGCGATATCGGGAAGAACCGCTTTGATGGTCTGTTTGACGGCGCGCATGCGTGCTTGACCCCCAGATGATGACGATCAAGCAATCCCTGTGCCATGCCGCTGATAAAGCTTCCTTTTTCGTAATGTAAGCGGCCGTTTCCCGTCCCCAGGCTGCGAAGGCGGCGTTAACCAAGGCCCGGCCTTTTGGCGCCTGGAAACAGGCCATGGCGGCCATTGGGCGCCGGCTTTCATGGTCTTCGGAAAGGTGATGTTTTTAGGCAAATTTCCGCCCCAGCAATAACGCGGTTTCACGGAAGAGAATGCCATTCTGCGCGCAGGCAGGCGCGCGTTTTTTGCGCCTTGATGGGCTATGGCATGAAACAGGGCGCAACCAGGCTGCGCAGAGTCCCGGAGACCGCGGAAGAAATCGCCGCGATGCCCGCGCGCGCCTCGGCGGATTCCGCGGCGGCGACGCGCGCCATTCCCGTCAATCTGATGCCTTTGATCCAGGCGTATCGCAAGCGCGGCCGTTTCATGCTGCGCATCGAGAACCTGCCGCAGCATGCACGCTTTTCCGCCGGCCAGAACAATGGCGACGCTTCCTGGTCGCTGGCGCTGGATGAGCTGGACGAGCTGATTTATTTCGTGCCCAAGAACGCCTCGGGCGCCGACCATACGCTTTCGATCCGACTGGTGGCGAAAAACGACACCGAAGCGTTTACCCTGGCCTTGATCGACTTTCCCATTCTGGGCGTGGCCGAGCGGGAGAGCGCGGGCTTTCCCAAACCGGTCGATCCCGGATCGTCGCAAGATGAATTGCGCAGCGAACTCAATGACACGCAGGCCAAGCTCGCCGCGCGCGATGCCGAGCTCAATCAGATGCGCGCTTCCGCCGAGCGCATGGGCGTGCTCTTGCAGCAGAAGCTCGACCAGGCCGTCGCGGAAGCGGAAGCGAATTGGAAGAGGGGCGAGGCTTCGCGCGGCGCGGCAGAGAAGGCCAAGCTCGAGGAACAATTCGAACAGAAGCTGACGGAGCGGGAATCCCGCGCTCAAGCCGTCGCTGAGATCGCGCGCGAGCAGCAGGCGGCGCAGATCAGGCGTCTGGCGCAGGAATTGGGCGCCGCGCGGGAAACGCTGGCCGCGCGCGACGGCGAACTCGCCGCTTCCCGCGCCGCGCTGGAGCGGGCGCGCGCCGAAGCGGAAACCGAGATCGCCGCCGCCCGGAAATCGGCGCAAGGCAAGGTTGCCGACAGTCTGAAGGCGGCCGAGGTGGAATGGCAAGCCAAGGCCGGCAAAGCGCTGGCGGAGATGACGGCCAGGCGCGACCAGGCGGAAGCGGCCCTCGCCAAGGCGCAAGCCGCGCTTGCCGTCGCCGATAATAGCGGCGAACTCACGCAGTTGCGGGGCGAGTTGGAGAAACTTCGTCAGAAAGCCGAAGCCGACGCCGCTGCGAGGAGCGAGGCGGATGCGCGGCTGGCGGAAGCCCTGAAAGCCGCCGAAGCAGTCAAAATCGGCGAAAGGGAAAGCCAGGCGCGCGCGGCTGCGACATTGGCGGCGATGACGGCGCGGGCCGAAGCCGCGGAGGCTAGCCTCAGGGCGGCTGGCAATGAAGGCTCCGGCCATGACGCGGAGATGAGCCAGCTCAGAGCCGAATTGGAGCGTCAGCGTTTCGAGCTGGAGATGGATTCGCTGTCGTCCAAGGTGGCGCTGGAGGCTAAGGCCGCCGATGCGCTCAAGGTGGCGGAAGCGGAATGGCAGGCGCGCGTCGACGCGGTGGTAAAGGCGGCGAGCGAACGCGCCGAACAGGCGGAGAAAGCCTTGGCCGAAGCGCGCGCCGCTTCTCGGCCAAACGCCGATCACGAAATGACGCTGAACCAGCTTCGCCGCGAATTGGAGCATCAGCGGCTGAAGGCCCAGGCGGAGATCGCGGCCGCCCACGCCCGCGCTGACGCCAAGAGAGCGGACACGGACGCGGCGCTGGCGGCGATGGCCGCGCGCGCCGAGCGTGCGGAAGCCTTGGCTGCCGGTGTGCCGAACTCCGCCGAGCAGGAGATTGCGGCGAACCAGCTTCGCAAAGAGCTGGAGCATCAACGTCTGAAATCGCAAAGCGAATTGGCCGTCGCCAATGCAGCGCTGGAAGCGCGCATGGGCGAAGTGAACGCGGCCAAGGCCGAAGCGGCGATAGCGAAGGCCGAGGCGGCAAAGTTTGTGTCTGAACGCGAGGCCGAAATGACCCAGTTGCGCGCCGAGCTTGAGCAGAAAGGAAAGGCGGCGAAAGGCGCCGTCGCCCAGTTGAAGCAGGCGGCCGAACGGGAAAGCGCCGAGAAGCTGAAAGCCGCCGAAAGCCGGTGGGAAAAAGAGAAGGCCGGCCTGCTGGCCGAGATGGCGGAGCGCACCGAGGCGGCGGAAGCCATCATGGTGCGCGCGCGCCGGCTCGACGCCGCCAAGGCCGACGACGATGCCTATGTCCATTCGCTGGAGCGCGAGGTCAAATCCTTGCGCGCCACTTTGGCCGACCGCGAAATTTCCCTCGTGCAGAACCAGGCGATGCAGGAGCATGTGCGGCTGGGCACCGTGCGCGAGACGCCCGGCGGGCGGTGGCAGCCCTTGACGGGGCCTGTCGGCGGAAATGGAGATTCGGAAGAAGATATCCAACGGCAAAAATCCCGCCGGCAGATGGTCCGCGATATCGGCATCGTCATGGCGGTTGCCATCGCCGCCGTGCTTCTGTTCCCCAGGCTTGAAGGCATGTTGCCCGACACCCTGCGCTGGCAGATCGAGACCTTGGGCGGCACGATGGTCCCCGGCACAACCGAGGCGCCGGCGCCTGCGCCTGCGCCGCAACCGGCCGCTTCGGTGCAGCCCAAGACCGAGCATCCCGTCATGTATGCGGCGCGTGCCGTCAATGTGCGGGCCGAACCTTCGGTCGGCGCCTCCATCGCCGCCAATCTGAAGCGCGGCGCGCAAGTCTCGGTGCTGGAAAAACGCGGCAATTGGGATCAGGTCGAGGTCGCGCCCGCGCCCGGCGCACCCCAAACCGGAGGACAACCGGCGCCGCCGCAGCAAGGCTGGGTGTTCAACAGCTATCTCACCGACACGGATCCTGGCACGAACTGAACGCGCGCCGGCCTATCTTGGCTATGAGCGCGAATTCATGGAGCCATAGGTCACGGCTTCGCGTTTACGCCCGCGCATAAAGAGCGAAACCATGACCAAGATGCTGTTGCTGGTCGCGCTGCTGTTCGCTGTCGCGGCCTGCTCCACAGGCTCGCAATATCCGCAGATCCTGCAGAACACCATGGCGCAATCCATGCCGCCCTATCATTAGGCGCATTCAGTTGGCTGCCATCGCCTCGTAGATCACGCTCTGCACTTTATAGTCATTGGGTGGGGCGAGCAGCAGGCGGCCTTTGATCTTGCCCTTGCCGCAAGTCCATTCGAACGTGCCGGTCTCCGCGCCCATGGCATGGATGGCGGGCGCGGTGTCGCACTCGCCGACTTGAGTCTTCAGGCGCGCCAATTCACGTTTCCAATTCTCCGCCGTGCGGTCCATGAAGAAATTGACCGCCGCCATTGGCGCGATCGCGCCGACATCGCCACTTTTCCAGGATTGCGCCACCGCGGCATAGGCCTTGGCCAGCTCCGCGCTCACCGGCACGGGACGCGGGTTCAGCATGTTGGCGTTCTTCAGCATCAGCGCCGCCGCCCACAGCGTGGGACTGGGGCTCGAATAGGTGCGGTTGGTGAAAACGAAAAGCCCCACGCCCGCGTCCGGAAACAGCAGCATGGAAGAGCCGTAGCCGGGATAGCCGCCATTATGGGTGATGGCCAAAGGCAAGTCGCAATCGTTCACCACATAAAGCCCCATGCCATAGGTTTCGGCTTGACGGCAGGGATTGTCGCGCTTGTCGCCTGGCCGCGTCACGGCCAAAGGAAAGTCCGAGCCCTTCGCCAATTCGCGCATGGTCTGGCGCGGCACGGGGCCATGATCGGCATCGCTCCTGGGCGGCCAGGCGGAGAGCAGATAGGCGACCCACTTGGAATAATCATTGGCGCTGGTCTGAAGTCCGCCAATGGACGTGAAAGCGCCTTCGCCCAGATCGGGCTCGCGCGCCCATTGATTGTTTTCCCAGCGATAGCCGATGGCGCGCTTGTCGGCAGGCGAATTGGCGATGTTGAAGCCGCTCGCGCTCATGCCCAGCGGCTTCAGGAGAAGGTCGCCCGCCACGGTGCTGTAAGGACGATGTTCCACATTCTGGATGACGCGTCCCACCATGGCGAAGCCCAGATTGGAATAAGCGAATTGGGTGGCGGGCGCGTGATCGAAAGCGATGCCTTTTTTCAGCATGTCGGTGAATTGCTGTTCGGGGATGGGCGTCTGCCGGTCGCCCCAGGGATCGTCGGTTACGAAGCCAGGCGCATGACCCAGAATGTCGATGACACGGATTTTGGGAGAATCCGTGGTGGGATAATGCCAGCCTTTCAGCTCGGGAATGTAATCCTCGACATTGGCTTGCAATGCCACCTTGCCCTGGTCGCGCAGATGCAACAGCGTCAGCGCCGTGAAGGCCTTGGTCATGGAAGCGATGCGGAACAGGCTGTCCGCCGTCACGGGCCGCTTGGCGTCGGTGTCCTGGATGCCGAAGGGCTTCACATATTCCAGCTTGCCATGCGCGACCACGCCATAGACCAGGCCCGGCACATGATTGTCGGCCATGAATTTGGTGAAGATCTGGTCCATCTGCGGCGCCAGTTTCGCTAGCGCCGGCGGGGCAGGTTCTGCCGCGAAGGCGGGCATCCTCGCGCACAGAAGCAGGGTCAAGATGAGTCCGGTCCGATAAATCATTGGCACCCCCGTCGGGCCTTGCATAAGCTTGCTCGGCTGAAAAGATGACAGGCCGGGCCAAATCTGTGAAGAGGCGGCCTCGCGAAGGGGACCAGGCTGCACAAGCTTCAGATCATCAATGCGCCCGCTCTGGAAACGCTGGTTTCCATGAAGGACGCCATCGCCACGGTGGACGGCGCCATGCGCGACCTGTCGAGCGGGCGGATGGGCGCGCCGCAGCGCACCGTGATCAGCGTCAATTCCGCCACGCGGCTGGGTTTCATGCCGGGTACGATGCCCGATATCGGCCGCTTCGGCTTGAAAGTGGTGAGCCTGTCGTCGGACGCGCCCAAATATGGCCTTCCCAGCCATCAGGGACTGATGCTGTTGTTCGACGATGCCAGCGGCAAACCGCTGGCCGCGCTCGACACCCATGCCCTGACGCGCCTTCGCACCGCCGCCGCCACAGCGGTGGCGACACGGGCGCTGGCGCGCGGCGATGCCAGAATGCTGGCCATCATCGGTTGCGGCGATCTGGCCGCGCCGCATATCGAGGCGATCTCACTGGTGCGTCCCATCCGCCGCGTCATCCTCTGGTCACGCACCAGGGAGAAGGCCGAGGCGCTGGCAAAAATGCGCGGCGGCGTCGCCGACCAGGATATAAGTGTTGCCGATAGCGTCGCCCAAGCGGTGGCCGAAGCCGATATCGTCTGCACGTTGACGGCCTCGTCCACGCCGGTGCTGCTGGGCGCCTCGCTTGTACCCGGCCAACACATCAATCTGGTGGGCTCCAGCCTCAGGGCGTCACGCGAGGCCGATGACGAGGTGGTGGCGCGCGGCCATTTCATCACCGACCAGCGCGAACATGCGCTGTCCCAAGCGGGCGAATTCTGCCACGCGGTCGAGGAAGGCAAGATCGGTCCGGATCACCTGAAGGGCGAGATCGGCGAAGTGCTGCTGGGCCGCGTCCCAGGCCGTACGACGGCGGACCAGATCACCATTTATAAGTCGCTGGGCCATGCCGCCCAGGATATCTCCGTGGCCGATCTGGCGCTGAGCCGGGCCTACAAATCTGATAAAGTGATCGCTGTCGATTGGTGAGGGGAAGCCCATGGATCTGAATCGCCGCACGCTTCTGGGCGCCGCCACCGCGCTACCCCTGACAGCGGCAGCTGCCGCCACGGCACCGCCCGCCACCTTGCCGGACAAGGCGAGCTTCGATTTTCATGGCGTCTTCCTGAACGCTGCCTACGCCCATCCCATGCATCGCGCCGTGCGCCAGGCGGGCAATGATTTTCTTATGGCGCGCGCCGACAAGGATGTGCGCCGCGCCTGGCCCAGGGACAATCAGCGCAACGATGCGGTGGCGAAATTCGCAAGCCTGGTGAACGCCAGTCCCGACGATATCGCTGTGGTGCCCGCCACCATGGAGGGCGAGAACCATGTGGTGAACGCGCTGGGGCTTTCCGAAAAAGCCGGCGTGGTCACCGATGTCTATCATTATGACGCTTCGCTGGCGATGTATGGCGAATGGGCCAAGCGCGGCGTGCCGGTGACCTGTCTACGCCAGAAGGACAATCGCATTCCGTTGGAAGATGTGGAGCGCGCCATCACACCCAACATCAAATTGGTCGCCGTCTCCCACATCGCCAGCGACACCGGCCATCAATATGATTTGAAAGCTCTGTGCGAGATTGCGCATCGTAAAGGCGCCTATGTTTATGCGGATATTATTCAATCGACGGGCGCGGTGCCGCTGGATCTTAAGGATAGCGGCGTCGATTTCGCTTGCGCCGGCGCCTACAAATGGCTGATGGGCGAATTCGGGGCGGCCTTCCTTTATGTGCGTCCCGACCGCTTGAAGGAATTGAAACAGACAGCGATCGGCTGGCGCTCGCTGGCCAGCAATCACAGCCATTCCTGGCCTTTCGATCCACCGGGACCGGCCTTGGGCGACTGGACCATGAAGGATACGGTTGCCGGCCGCTTCGAAGTCAGCACCCCCGCCTGGATCAGTCTCGCCATGCTAGTGAAATCCATCGACATCGTTGGCGGCATCGGCGTGGCCAACATCATGGCGCATAGAAAGCCTCTGATCGCGCGGCTGCGCGAGGAATTGCCCAAGCGCGGTTTTCAACCCATGACCGCGCCGGAGAATAATGGTCCCACCATCACTTTCGCCTATCAGGACGCGGCCAAGAAACTGGGTCCGGTGCTGGAGGCCGCGAATATCAAAGTGACTTTGGGCGACAATCGCATGCGGGTCTCGCCGTCGGTCTATAACGACATGGGCGATATCGAGGCGCTGCTCCGGACTTTGCCCAAAGCCTGATGTCACAGCTGAACGCGTTGCTGGCACGGTTTCCGCGGCTTGGGCTGGCTCAGCTTCCCACGCCCTTGGAACCGCTGCCGCGTCTCTCCGCGCATCTGGGCGGGCCCGCCATATGGGTGAAGCGGGACGACATGACCGGCCTGGGCTTTGGTGGCAACAAGTTGCGCAAGCTCGACTATGTGCTGCATGAAGCCGGCGGCGCGGACACGCTGGTGTCAGGCGGCGTGGTGCAATCCAACAGCCAGCGCCAGGTCGCAGCCGTGGCGGCGAAGCTGGGATTGCAATGTCATCTGGTGGTCTATCGCGGCCGCGTGGCCGATCCTTCGCCGGCTTATGGGCGATCCGGCAATGCCCTGCTCAACCAGCTGTTCGGCGCGCATCTGCACGAGACGCCCTGGACCGGCGATCGCAACGCCGCGATCGAGAATCTGGCGGATAAATTGCGCGCGCGGGGACGGCGTGTCTTTGCCGTGCCCTATGGCGTCTCCAATGCGCTCGGCGCGGTTGGGTATATGTCGGCCATCGCTGAGATCGCCGTGCAGAGCCGGGCGCGGGCGATGGAACCCGCCGCCATCCTGCATGCTTCCGGCAGCGGCGGCACCCAGGCGGGGTTGGTGTTGGGGGCCACGCTGGCGCTACCAAACACGCGCATCATCGGCATCGATGTCGATGGCGAACCGGAGCCTGTCCGCCGTCGCGTCGCCGCCTGCCTTAAAGACGCGGCGGCTCTTGCCGAACTCCCATACGCCGACGACAGGATCGAAATCGCGCCGCGTTCTTCCGGCAGCCGCTATGGCGTGCTGGACATAGCGACCTTGGAAGCCATGCGGCTGGCGGCGTCCCTGGAAGGGCTTGTGCTCGATCCGGTCTATAGCGCCAAGGCGATGGCGGGTTTGATCGATCTCGTGAGAGCGGGGCGTTGGCGGGCCGACGAGCAGATCGTCTTTCTACACAGCGGCGGTACGCCGGCGCTTTTCGCCTATGCGGACATGCTCGATCTTCCCGCATCCATGGAAAGCGCAGGGCAGGGCTGAGCGGCGCTCATGGCCCGCCGCCTTGCCCAAATCGCGTGCGCCGTATCTCCTTCGCCCATGTCGTGGGACACATTCACTGCCGCGCTTCTGTTCTCGCTGGTGATGGGATTCACGCCCGGGCCGAACAATGTGATGCTGGCCTCCTCGGGCGCCAATTACGGCGTGTCCCGCACCTGGCCGCATCTATTGGGCGTGACTTTGGGCTTTCCCGTCATGCTGCTGGTGATCGGGCTGGGATTGGCGACGGTGCTGCTGGCGTCAAGCGGGCTTCAGCTGGGCATGAAGATCGTGAGCTGCCTTTATCTCTTATGGCTGGCGCTGCAGATCGCCAGTAGTTCGCCGGTCAAGGCAAGCAATAGCGACGGCAAGCCGCTCAATTTCCTGCAAGCCGCGGCTTTTCAATGGGTCAATCCCAAAGCCTGGCTGATCGCGGTGGGCGCGATCTCGGCCTATACCGCGGGCACGGGCGGTCATCTTTATCTGCAGGTGGCGATCATCGCCCTGATGAGTGTGGCGGTGACCTTTCTTTCCACTTTGACTTGGACCGTGTTTGGCGCTGCCATCGGCCGCTTCCTGCGCGCGCCCATCGCGCTCACTTTGTTCAACCTCGCCATGGCGGCGTTGTTGCTCGGCTCCATCGTGCCGATCTTAAGTGAAATCTGGGAGCAGATACGCAGCTGAATTGAACGAAAAAGTGCTTCGCGTGTTAGCCTTCCCGGCCAACCCGGAGCCTGCTTTATGAACATTGCCTATATCGCCCCCATTATTCTTCTTGTTTGCTCAAATGTCTTTATGACTTTCGCCTGGTATGGGCAGCTTCGCTTTCCCAACACCGCGCTCTGGGTTCTCATTCCGGTGAGCTGGGGCATCGCCTTTTTCGAATATTGCCTGGCGGTGCCGGCCAACAAGCTCGGCCATCAGGTCTATTCCGCCGCCCAGCTCAAGACCATGCAGGAAGTGATCACCCTTGTGGTGTTTGCGATCTTCTCGGTCGCCTATTTGGGCGAGGCGATCCGGTGGAATCACCTGGTCGCCTTCGCACTGATCTGCTTCGCCGCCTTCTTCGCCTTCCACAAATGGTGATCAGGCGGCTGCAAGCGGTCTGAAGCCGCTGCGAGCAAATGCGATCCAATCGCGGATCTCATCGGCCGACAGGGCAAGAATGACCCAGCCCGAGATCCAAACGCCGCAGGCCAGGGTGAACAATTCGCCGTGATCGCCCAGGATCGCCACGCCAAGCGGGGTGAAAAGATGGAAGAAGATGGCGCCCGTCATGATGCCGATCCCCAGCGCCGCGCCAAAGATACGAAGCCGCGGCACGAACAGCAGGATCGATGCGATCAATTCCAGGCTGCCGATAGCGAAACGGCCGAACGGTTCGAAGAGCGTTATGCCGGACCAGGCGCGCAAGGTGGAAAAGATATAGATGCTTTCATAGGCGTCGGTGAATTTGAAGAATAGCGATTGGACGAACACAAAGCCGATATAGGCGCTCAAAAGCCAAAGAATGGCGGTTGTCGTTTTCATGATGGCCCCGAAAAGGAAAGCGCGGTCGCGCGTTTCTGCAATTGCCCGGTTACTTCGGCCAACCGGGCAGATGGTTACAGGGCCGCGGGATTCGGTCTTTGGAACGGTTTGGCCAACAAGAACCCCGGACGCGGGGTCCGCGCCCGGGGGCGTTTCATTTTGGCGCCGGCTTAACGAGCGCTGAGATCGGCGCTCTCATAGGTGCGCACATGCGCCGGCCGGTCGATGCCGACGTCATGGCGGTCGCCCCAATAGCCGTCATAGCGGCTCTCTTTTTCGCCGTCCGAAATCGCGGACAGCGAGATGCGCGCGCCATCGACGCTACGGGCCTTGCAAGCAAAATCCACGCTCCTGAGCCGGCTGTCGCTTTCAGGGAAGCTGATGGTTTCTTGCTGATCCTTCAGAAGGACGCCGGAGAACACGTCATGCGAAGTGCCGTCCATGTAATTGACGGTGATGTGGTCGCAATCCACCGCGTCGGTGTCGGGGAGGAAGCTCAATTTCTGCACCGGCCCGTCGAATCGGGTCCAACTCACTTGCGTGTAATGATCGGCGGAAACGTTGACCGCGCCCAGTTGATGCACGGCCGCGGCTGCGGGCAGGGCGGCGCTCAAAGAAAGGGCGGTCGCCGCCACAAGAAGCGAAGATCTCAACATGGAACCTCTCCATCGCGCCGCGCCAGAGAATGGACGGACGCGGCCAAATTTGCGTTTCGCCCCTCTGATCAGAAAAACGGGAGAGGTGCGGGTTTCGTTCCTGTCCCGAATTTGCCGCAATTGCTTGAGGACCAAGGACAAACCGCGATTGCGCCTTTTCCGGCCCGCACGGAAAATAAAAACGTCATTGTACAGCCCGCCCTGCCGCCCCTAGGCTCCGCCGACTGGCCGTGATTTGGGGGGTTATATGACGGACATCAAGCGCCGGGATTTCCTGCAGGCAGCGGCCGCGGCGTCGGCGCTGTCGGCCGTGGGCACGCCGGCCGAAGCCATTGCCAAGCGGGCGACGCCGGCCAAGCTCAGCGATATCGATCACTTCATCGTCCTGATGAAGGAGAACCGGTCGTTCGATCACTATTACGGCAGCCTCAACGGTGTGCGCGGTTTCGACGACGCCGCCGCCGGTTCGGTTTTTCGCCAGGCGGATGCGCTGAACCCGCAAGGCCATATTCTTCCCTTCCGCCTGGACACCAAAAAGACCAATGCCCAGCGGCTCTACGACCTGGATCACAGCTGGGAAGGCCAGCATGCCGCCTGGAACAATGGCCGGATGGATAATTGGGTTCCCACCCACCGGCGCATCGACGGCGAAAGCGGTCCGCTCACCATGGGCTATCACACCCGCGAGGATATTCCCTTCTATTATGCGCTGGCGGACGCCTTCACCATTTGCGACGGCTATCATTGCTCGATGTTCGGGCCCACCAATCCCAATCGCTACTATCTGATGACGGCCAGCATCGATGCCGATGGCAAGGCGGGCGGCCCCGCGCTGGACAATAATGGCCGCCATTATTCTTGGGAAACTTATCCGGAGCGATTGGAGCGCGCCGGCATTTCCTGGCGCGTCTATCACGAGGAAGACGATTACGATTGCAACATCCTGAAATACTTCACCCAGTATCAGAAGGCGCCCGCCAATTCGGCGCTTTACGAGAATGCGCTGCGCGACCGGCCGCTCTACGAATTGCTGTGGGACATCCGCCACGGCAATATCCCGCAAGTAAGCTGGATCGTGCCGGCGTCTTATTTGTCGGAACATCCCGATTATCTGCCCGCCGCCGGCGAGCATCACACGCATCAGATTCTGAGAGCGTTGTGGGCCAATCCCACGCTCTGGGCCAAGACGGCGCTGATCGTCAATTACGACGAGAATGACGGGCTGTTCGATCATGTCGCGCCGCCGGTGCCGCCGCCGGGCACGGAGGGAGAATTCGTGGGCGGCCTGCCCGTCGGGCTGGGCTTCCGCGTGCCTTGTCTGGTGATCTCGCCTTTCAGCCGTGGCGGCTATGTCGCCAGCCAAACCTTCGATCACACCTCGACTTTGCGGCTGCTGGAAACACGCTTTGGCGTTGAAGTGCCCAATTTGAGCAAATGGCGGCGCGAGGCGACCGGCGATCTCACTTCGGCGTTCGGTTTCGGCCATGCGCCGCGTTTCGATGTGCCCAAGCTGCCGGAGACCGAGAAGGCGCTGGCGGTGGCGGAGGCGGATGCAATGGCGTCCGGCCGGCCCGGCGTGCCCGCCGCTCAGGTCATGCCGCGCCAGGAGAGCGGTGTGCGCCCAAGGCGCGCGTGAGGAGCCACCAGCCCCCGCTGGCCCAGCGCAGGAATGCGGTGCCCGCCAGCATCACGATGAACGGCCAATAGAAGAGCGTGAAGTCCTTGCCGTCGCGCAGATGGTTGAGGATGAAGTCGGTGGCGAAAACGAAAGCGATATATTCCAGTCCGACATTGAATAGCAGCCGCCAGGCGGGCGGGCTCAGCCGCTTGCGTGCGAAGTCGAAGGAAAAGATCACCAGCAGATACATCCAGCCGAAGCCGATGCCGTCCACGATAATGGTCTTGAGCGACACGGGCGGCCTGGAGGAGATGTAGAAGAGGACCAAGATCAAGGCGAGGTGCACGGAATGGGCGGCGGCGAAGGAAAGGCCGAATTCGCGCCGCCGCCGTGAAAGCTCTTGGGTCAACGTCAGGGGGATTTTTTTCAACAGCCCGCCGGCATAGGCGCCCCAGAACAGCAGGAACGAGAACCGCGCCGAATTGCGCAGCGCCGAACTGACGCCATCCGGGTGGATGCCGTCCGCAAACAGCGTCGCCGCCGCGACGAAAATCGCGACGGCAAAGCTGGCTAAAATCCAGAGCCAGGTGTTGGGACGATTGTGCCTGGCAGCCGCGGTCATTCCGCGGCCGGCATCTCCGCCTTGGCGAAGGCGGGAACCGCGCAACGCAGGATGTCCTCGAAGGCCAGCCACAAGGGCAGGATCGAGTCGTCCACCGGCACGTGACGGCTCAGCGCGCCATGGCCGGCATCCTCGTCGCTGTCGAATTCGATATGCTTCTCCAGGAAGTGGCGGAACGCCTTCTGGCCCGGGCCGTTCCAGGACGGCGCGCGCAGCATGGCGCCGAACACAAGCTGCAGGCCGCCATCTTCATAGCTGGCGATACTCTTGGCCTTGGTGAAATCGTCCATGGAGCGCGAGATCGACAGATAGATCGCGCCGGCGCGTTCGATGCCCGCCACGTCGGTCATCGGCTGCAGCGCCAAAAGACGTTGCATGAAATCGTCGTGATTCATCCGCTCGCCCGCTTCGGCCACGCCGGGATAGGGCGAGAGATTGTCGGTGTTGCATTCGCCCCGCGACAGGTCCTGAAGCTTGTCGTCGCTGGGATAGACGCGTAGCGCGCCTTCCAGGCTCTCGCGGAATTGGACCGAGAAATAATAATAGGCCATGGCGACGCGCAGCACTTCTGTCTCGCTGATCGCTTCCCAGGGGAGCGCGCAGATATCGTCCACCACCGCCTCGAAAGCGAAATCGCCCTTGCGGCGATCGGGCTTGGGAGCCTCTGTCCCGATATGACGCGCATCCAATCCGGCAATCCGCGCCGAAATCTGCGCGGTGTTTTCTTGTTCCAGTGTTTTCATTGCAGCCGACCCACCCTAATGACGGGATGTCCCAACGACATCCATCTGCTGGGGGGATGAGCAAGAACAAGGCCAGTATTTGTGGCGCTTTTTTTGGAAAATTCGACCCACCCAACTGTGCCGTTTTAGATCATTTCCAGACGACGGTAAATCAAACTTCCCGTGACAGTTGTGCCTTTTCGTACCGCGAGTGCGCTCGCGTGGCGCGCACGTTAACTTTGAATTTTGGGCAAAGGAGGCTGAAATCGCATTCATCGTCCCGCGCAAAAATTCTGCACAGGTTTATGTCTCCATCTCAATTGCCTGCTATCAATGGACCGGAGCTTGCAGATTGGGGCCGTGCGGCGCGGCAGGATTGGCGCGCGAGGGCAGCAGGGGAATGACAATAGGATCGCAATCGCCATTGTGGCGGCTTGTCGCCAAGAACGCCAAGACCATCGTACCTTTAGGTGGTCGGGGCGAAGCGACGCCGCTCTATTGTGTTCATTCCATCGCCGGCGAGGTCACGTCCTTCCGTCTGCTGGCGGAGAAGATCGGTACCGACCGGCGTGTCTATGGCATCCAAGCGCCGAAAGACAAAATGAGCGGCGAATTCTCGGCCTCGATCGAAGGCCTTGCGCGCTATTATGTTGACGCGCTTGTCGCTTTTCAGCCGCACGGGCCGGTGATGCTGGGCGGCTGGTCCGCCGGCGCCATTGTCGCGTTGGAAATGGCGCAGATTCTTAAAAGCCAAGGCCGCGTGGTCGAGTTCCTGGTGGTGCTGGATGGCATTCTCTACAACACCGGTGCTGAGATAACCCCTTGGAATCCGCTCTATTACTGGAAGCTGGCGGGAAATCTGCCGCGCTGGATTTCAGACAATATCGCCTCCGGCTGGGGCTTCTCCGGCGTCTATAAGCGCATCAAGCGGGAACTAAAGCTCAATCTTCAAGCGCTGACGGGGAAGAAGGCCCAGCGCGGCGCGACCGTGGACGCCTTCATGGACACCACGATCCTGCCGGCCGAGCAGGCGGCCTTCGCGCGCGGACTTTTCGCCGCGCTGGAGGATTATATTCCGCAGCCCTATGAAGGCCGCGTTTTGATCTACGCCGCCAAGACCCAGCCCTTGTTCCATCTGCTGCAAGTGGATGTGGCCTGGAGCAAGATCGCGCCCCGGATCGAGACCCTTTATCTTGAGGGAACCCATCTGGCCATGGTGCGCGAACCGCAGGTGAGCATCCTGGCGGCGCATTTCCGCGCCCAGCTCGATAAGGCTGCGCAAGAGATTGGCTGGCCTCAGAAAAATACCGTCGTCGCATCCGGCATGACGGCGTTGAACTATCCCCCGGTCGGATCCGGGGCGTGATATAACAGGGGACTTTCATGAACATTCGGACGACCATCCTTTCAGTTTGCCAGTCGGTGGCGCAGGAGCAGCAGAAGCCGCTGATCCCGCTCGACGATGAGCTGCCGCTGCTGGAGACGGGGCTGGATTCATTGTGCATGGCGGTGATCGTGGCGCGGTTGGAGGACAAGCTGGGGATTGACCCCTTCTCCACCGGTGACGAATTCGAATTTCCCGTGACCATGGGCGATTTCGTCAAGCTCTACGAAAGCGCCGCTACTGCCGCCTGAAGGAGGCGCCGGATTAAAGATCCCTGCATCATCGCATTGGAGCGCAGCCTGGGGCTGCCCGCCGACCTTCTGGCGCTGAACAATTGCTTCGAGCGGGAGCTCTCCTTCCTAAGCCCTGAAAAGGCCGCCCGTCTGGTGGATCAGGCCTTCATGGCCTGCCGCATCGGCGAGGCCGACGCCTTGCTGCTCGCTTTCGATCAGGACGCCCAATACGACAATCCCAATTTCCAATGGTTCCGCGAGCGCTTCGATCGCTTCGTTTATATCGACCGTGTGGTGGTGGCGCCCGAGATGCGGGGCAGGGGCCTGGCGGGCGCGCTTTACCGGGCGCTGTTCCGCGAAGCAGCTGCCCATGCCCATGTGCGGGTGGTCTGCGAAGTCAATTGGAACCCGCCCAATCCGGAATCCGATGCCTTTCATGCCGGTTTGGGTTTCGAGCAGGTGGGGCTCGCAATCCTGCCCGGCGCGGGCAAGACGGTCCGCTATTTCTCCCGCGCAATTGTGTGACGGCTCCTCGCATGTCATGTGTGGGCTCGAAGCGGGCATAAATCATCTGGCATGAATTATCTGGACAGTCTTTTGGTGCTGACCGGCGTTCTGGCGCTGAGCATGATCAGTCCCGGTCCGAACTTCGCTATCGTCACCTCCACCGCCATCAACATGTCGCGCCGCGCCGGTGTGATCGGCGGCCTGGGCCTGGCTGCTGCCTCGGGCACCTGGACCATGCTCACGCTGGCGGGACTTGGATTGGTGATCGTGCATGCTGCCTGGCTCTACACCGCCATCCGCATCGCGGGCGCTCTTTATCTGATCTTCCTGGGCGCCAAAATGCTGTGGCAAGCCAAGAAGCCGCCAGCGCCCGATGTCGGCCCCGGCGTGGAAAGCGAAAGCGCGATCTTCCGCAAAGCTTATTTCGTCAGTCTCACCAACCCCAAATCGGCCGCCTTCTATGGCAGCGTGCTGGCGGTAATGCTGCCGCTCCATGCACCCTTTTGGTTCTCCGCTGCCGTGGTAGCGATCGCCACGCTGTTGTCGGCGCTCTGGTATTGCGGGGTGGCGTTCCTGCTTTCGGCTGAGCCCGTGCGACGCCGCTTCGCCAAAGCCAGGGCCACGCTCGATGCCGTCATCGGTGTGATTCTGATGGGCCTGGGCGCGAAATTGTTAGCCGGTCCCTGAGCACGAAGGCATGGCGGACCAGCGGAAAGCTGGGCCGAATCTGGCCTTCGGGAAGGTTCCTCGCAACAATCCTGCCGAAACCCGCGATATTTGATGTGGCAACGGATGTTCGCGCCCGTCTCTTGGGTTAGAGTTTGGGCCGCGGCCGGCGCCATTCGCCGGACAGGAAAAGGGGAGATTGGCGTGATCAGAGCACTGACGGAACAAGGTAAGGACGATCTGTTGAGCCGCGGCTTTTCGCGCCGACATATGCTGCGCGCCGCGATGCTGGTGGGCGGCGGCGCGGCCGCGCTGGCGATGCACCCCGAAATGGCGCTCGCAGCTCCCGCCGTGGCATCCGGGCGCATCCGCATCGCGCTCAACGAATGTTGGACCGGTCCCATGGCGCCAGGTGCCAAGGCTGCGGCCGACATTATCGCCCAATGCAATCGCTACGATCCCACCGATGTGCGCGTGAAATTGATCAAGACCATCGCGGCCATGGAGAAGGTGCCGGAAGATCATATCCTGGTCTGGCCGGGCTCGAACGAAGCCTTGGCCCGTTCGGTGGTGGCCTTCTGCTCGCCGACCAAAGGCCTGGTCACGGCTGATCCCACCTATGAGACCGCGGGCACCGCCGCCAATTATATCGGCGCGCCGATCAAGCGGGTGGCGCTGACCAAGGACTATAGCCATGACGTGAAGGCGATGTTGGCCGCCAATCCCAAGGCGGGCCTTTATTATATCTGCACGCCCAACAATCCCTCCGGCACCATGACGCCGGTGGCCGATGTGGAATGGCTGGTGGCGAACAAGCCGGCGGGCGCCATCGTGGTGGTGGACGAGGCCTATATCCATTTCACCTCGGGCTATCCGAACAACACCTCCACCCATCTGGTGGCGCAGGGCAAGGATGTGCTGATTATGCGCACCTTCTCCAAGATCTTCGGCATGGCCGGCATGCGGGTGGGCTTCTGCATGGGCCGTCCCGATCTGTTGAAGAAGCTCTTGATGCATGATGGCGGCGCGCTCTCGCACGATCTGCCGATCCCCTCGATCGCCAGCGCGGCGGCCAGCCTCACGGCGCACGATCTGATCGAGCAGCGCCGGAAGGAGTTGGTGGAAGTGCGCGGCATGACCCAGGACTTCTTCAAGATGCACAATTTGCGCATGATCCTGCCCACCGAGGCCAATATGCTGATGGTGGATTGGAAGACCAAGACGGCGCATGAGATGCAGGCCGCCTTCGCGGCGCAGAATGTGGAACTGGCGCGCACCTTCCCGGCCTGGCCGACGGTGACCCGCATCACCATCGGTTCCAGGGCCGATATGGAAGGCTTCTTCTCCGCCTTTAACAAAGTTGTGTCGGCCTAAAGGGCTGGACGGTCCAAGCTAGGGCGTCTTGGCCATGACTTTCTTCCCCCGCGCGGCGAAGCCGTTGGCGGGGGAAGATGTCCCTGAGCGCTTGCGCGAAAGAGACAGATGGGGGTCAAAGAGGTCGCCAGTCCTTGAAGAGCTATCGGGCGCGCAGTAACCTCCACACCTCGATTGCGCCTGGAATCGGAGGTGCTGCGGCCGCCCTCCCGTCATCCTATCGTCACAAAGCTGGTCGCAGCCCTTTGAGGAGAACTGCCATGACCAAAATCATCACCGCCGAAGGCAAAGACGATCTGTTGAACCGCGGCTATTCGCGTCGCCAGATGCTGCGCAGCGCCGTTCTGTTCGGCGGCGCCTCGGCGCTTGCCGGGTTCAGTCCGGAAAGCGCTTGGGCGCAGGACGACAGCGTTAAGATGGAGCATGCCCACGCAAAGTTCCGCATCGGCCAGAATGAATGCTGGACCGGCCCTTTCGCGGTCGGCGTTGCCGCGGGCGCCAAGATCCTGTCGCAAAGCAATCGCTATGCGCCGCATGACGAGCGTGGCGATTTCATCCGTACCGTGTCGCAGATCGAGAATGTGCCGGAAGACCATATTTCGCCTTGGCCGGGCTCGGGCGAGCCCTTGACGCGCACGGTCGTGGCCTTCTGCTCGCCGGCCAGGGGGCTGGTCACGGCCGATCCCACCTACGAAACGCCGGGACGCGCCGCCGCCTTCCTGAACGTGCCGCTCAAGGCCGTGCCGCTCAAAGCCGATTACAGCCACGATGTGCGTGCCATGCTGGCGGCCAATCCCAATGCCGGCGTCTATTACATCGTCAATCCCAACAATCCCACCGGCACAATGACGCCGATGGCGGATATCGAATGGTTGGTGGAGAATAAACCGGCCGGCGCGATCGTGCTGATCGACGAAGCCTATATTCATTGGAGCGACGCCTATCCCAACAACACGGCTTCGCATCTGGCCGCCCAGGGCAAGGACGTCATTATTCTCAGGACTTTCTCGAAGATCTTCGGCATGGCGGGCGCGCGGATGGGCTATTTCATGGCGCGGCCCGATCTCGTCAAGAAGATGCAGATGCATGACGGCGGCACTTTGTCGGGTCAGTTGCCGATGCCGTCCTTGGTGTGCGCCACCACCAGCCTCACCGCGCATGACGAGATCGCCAAGCGCCGCAAGGAATTGATGGACACCCGCGCCATGACCATCGACTTTCTCACCAAGCGCGGCCTGAAACTGATCGGTCCCAGCCAGACCAATTTCGTAATGATCGACTGGAAAACCCGGACCGCCAAGGAAATGCAGGCGGCGTTTAGGGCGCAAGATGTGGAAATCGCCGGCGGGCGCTGGCCGATCTGGCCGACTGTGTCGCGCATCTCGATCGGCTCCAAGACCGACATGGAAGGCTTCTTCTCCGCCTTCAACAAAGTCGTCTCGGCTTAGCTTTCTTGGCCCCCATCTGTGCGCCAGCTTTGCTTGGCGCTCCGGCTCACGCCTGCGCGCGGGCAAGCCCGGTAGCGCACGTTCGCTACGCTGTCGCTAGCGAACTCCCCCGTCAGCGGCTGTGCCGCACGGGGGATTGAGGGCGATAGCCAGATCGCCCGAACAGTCGGGGTACGCTGATACAGGAGTAGGGCGGCTATTACGGTTGCCCATGTTCAATTTTCGGCAAATGTCAGACTTCAGATCAGTCGGGAAATCACAATTCCGACCGCGGTCCAGAACAGGAGCAGGCCAAGAAAGGCCGCCCAAATGCTGATATCGAACCCTTTTCCCGGTTCACGATGAAGTCGCAGAATGCCCATCGCCGTGCCAACTCGGAGCTTCGGGAGGCGCGCTGCAATCTCCTTGCCAAGGGGGCGGGCGGGGCCGTCTTGACAGGAAAGCGGCCGCTCCTTAAGGCGATGCTCCCCTTTTGGGACGGGGGCGCGTAGCTCAGCGGGAGAGCACACCCTTCACACGGGTGGGGTCATAGGTTCAATCCCTATCGCGCCCACCATTTCAATCGGTGCTCAGCACCGATTGAAATGGTGCCCGAAGCGGTGCTAGCGCCAGCGTAGCGCGCCGCGAGGGCGCGGCTCAGTCTTCTAATTCCACGCCATCATGCCACGTCGCGGCGGTCCGATCGCACCGAACAGTGTTTACGCCGTTCACGGCATATCGATCCAGAAGCCGATCTAAGGGGAAAATTTCGCGAGCGCGGGGCGAAATCCGCCATTACGCCTCAAGGGATACCCCGCCTTTCCCATCATGTTGTCGGCGCAATTTTATTGCTCTCTTCGGAATAAAATCTCTCAATCGTTGCTTTATTTGAATGAATCAGGACATTCTCCGGCATCGAGTGGCTTGGGGCGTTGCGTAGTATGAATTTGACTGTTTATGGCCGCTCGAAAGCGGGTGCGAAGTTGGCCGCGGATTTGGCATCCGCTTTTGAAAGTTCGGACGCCGCGCAAATAGCACACGCATTGGGCGTGGCTGCGCGCGAAGTGGGCATGTCGCATGTGGCGCAAGAAGCCGGCTGCGCGCGCGAACAGCTTTATCGATCGCTTAGCAAAAACGGCAACCCCACCCTCAAGACCGTGTTAGCCGTGCTGGGTGCGCTCGCAGCGCCCAAGGAAAACGACCGCCAAATGCCGCGTACGAATTCATTGCGCGAGGCGCGCAGTCGGAGATAGTCGCGGCGAACTTGTGTCCAGGGCGCTTTCGCTGATTTTCAAGCCGCCGCGGGTCTCAAATAGCGAAGTGGCAGGCCATGAAAAACCGTTGGCTGCCTTAGGCAGCCAACGGCAGATCGATCCAGAAACGGGTCTGGCGGCCGGGAATGCTTTCGAAATCGATCCGTCCGCCCTGGCGTTCGGCAAGAAGCTTAGCGATGGAAAGGCCGAGCCCCGCGCCTGGCACCAGCCGGCCGCTGGTCTCCTGGCTGAAAGGCTGGAACAGGGCTTCGCGTTCGCGCAAGGGAATGCCGGGTCCGGCATTTAAGATCTCGATCCGCCCGAAGCGCTCGCCCAGCCGCGAGGCGCGCACGCGGATGGGCGAATGATTGTCGCCATATTTGTAGGAATTGGCGATCAGATTGTTGATGATCTGCGCCAGCCGCTTGGGATCGGCCTGGACGCAAAGCCCGTCTTCTATCTCGCCCAGCAGCAGCGGCTTGCCGCCCAGCGCCGCATCCAGCCGGATCGCGCCGACACAGCTACGCAGCGCGTCGCTTACTGTCACCTTCACCGGTGCAATGGCGAGGCCGCCCGCTTCCGCCTGCGCCAGGTCCAGCAGGTCGCCATACAGACGCTGCAGCAATTCGCCGTTATGCGCCACGACATGGGCGAATTCCTGGGCACGGCTGGGTGGCATGGCGCCGGATTCCAGCATGTTGGAAATGCCGATGATGGCGGAGAGCGGCCCGCGCACCTCTTCGCCGACATGGGCCAGAAGCTGGCTCTTGAAACGCGAAGCGCGCAACGCCTTGCGGCGCTTGCCTTCAATGATGGCGACATGCAGATCGCGCTCATTAAGCAGCATGGCGGTGCGCGCCACGATCAGGCTAGCGATGGCGAGGAAGGTCTGCATGATCTCCACCCGCATGGCGAATTCGCGATAGGGCAGGTTCAAGCTGACATCCGTGGTCAACATCACGGTCACGATGATCATGAGCGCCAGACCAGCGCCCAACATGCGGAAGCGCACGGCGGCGGCCAGCGCGGCCGGCAGGATGACGAAGGGCATGGGATGGGACGACCAGCGAATGGCGTAAAGGCTGATGAATGTCACCGCCAAAAGCACCGCCGCGGCTTCCAGCCAGCGCTGCTTGAGACGAAGCTTGGAGAGCTGCCGCCAGGTGGCGGCCAAGCCGATCGGCAGGATGATGCTGAAGCCCAGCACATTGGCGGCGAACCAATGGCGGCCGTCGGCCAGCCAGTTGGGATTGCCCGCGACGAACATGATGCCGCCCGCCATGACGCCGCCCGTCAGCGCCGGCAACAGAATGGCGACGGCCAGGAATGTGATCGCGCCCTTGAGATCGCGGAAGCGGCGGGGTCCGAATTTCCTGGCCGCGATCACCGCGCCTAAAATTTCCAACAAGCTAACGACGCCGAAGCCGAACAGGATAGGAAGCGGCGCCCCCGCCGCCAGATTGACGCCGGCTTCGGCGATGATCGCGGCTCCGAACAGGGCGAAATCCATGGTCAGCGACCGCGACAGTCGCACGATCATGCAGACGGCGAAGGCGCTGGCGGGCCAGACCAGCGCGATCATGCGGCCATGGCCGGAGAGAAGAATTCCGCCATAACCCAGAATGAAGAAGCCGAGTCCTGTGAGGAGCGTGGCCACAAACGCGCGGCCCGGCGCCGAGCGGCCTTGTGCCAATGTCATGAAGTCCCAGCCCGGACGATTGATTCGCGGCCAGTCTAGGCCGTTTCGGCGGATGCGTCAGCAGCGGCCGGCGCTGCTAGAGCGTCATCATCGGCGGTTGCGGAATGACAACCGGCGCTGGCAGGCGCGGCTTGCGGGCCCGGCGCGGCTTAGCGGCTTTGGCGCTTTTGCGCGCAGGCGCTTTCGCTTTGGCCCGTCCCCGCGCTTTCGGAGCTTTCTTTTTGGTTTTTTTCTTCTTCTTTTTCTTGTTCTGGCGGCCAACGGTCATCAGGCTTGCCAACGCCTTTTCCAGCGCTTCGATGCGCGCGATCACTTTGTTCCATTTCTTGTTCTTGGCCATGGCGCGCGTCTCCGGCGGAAGGAGGGGAAAGGAATAATAGGGGATCGTGGAAAAGGAGGCGTCTCCTACATGCCCTGCTACAGAAAAGGAATTATGACACCCCGGCCTCATATAGCGAAGCGGTAGGCCATCAGGAAAGCAGGCGTGTAATCGTCTCGGGCAGCTGCACGAAATGATCCAGCACCGCGTCCGCACCCAGCGCGGTAACCGGCACAGGCGTGTAGCCATAGGTCATCAGCACACAGGGCACCTTGGCCGCCCGCGCGGTCTGAAGGTCGGTGACCGAATCCCCGATCATCACGGCGCGGCCGCCTTTGTTTTCTGGCATCAGATCCGCCACCACTTCGTGGAAGATGCGAGGATCGGGCTTCACATAGGGCCTGAAACCCGCGCCATAGATGGCGCTGAAATAATCCGTCAAGCCCAGCATCTTCAAAAGCGGCAACGCCATTTCATGCGGCTTGTTGGTGAGCACGCCCAGCCTGGCGCCGGAGAGTTTGAGCTTTGCCAGCGTCTCCTCCACCCCGGGAAAAGGACGGCTGAAATCCGCGAGATGCGCTCGATAATGATTGAGGAAGATCTCTTCCAGCGCCGGCATCTCCTCGGCCCGGGCCTCGTCGCCGGTGACCGAAAAGGCCTGGGAGATTAGGGAGCGGACGCCGAAGCCCACCATGTGTTGGAGGGTGGCCGGTTCTATGACGGGGCGGCCCCGGGCCCGCAGCACTTCATTGGTGGCTTCCAGCAGGTCAGGGGCGGTGTCCACCAGGGTCCCGTCCAGGTCGAAGATCAAATCAGGGGTCATGGTACGGTAATAAGGTGTAAATTCCGGGCAATATAATGTCGCAAATCGTCACTTCCTCTTTTTAGGGCCGGGACTTACCGGAAACCATGAACCGAGCCGCCATCATACTAGCCGCCGGACAAGGCACCCGCATGAAGTCGCAGACCCCCAAGGTGCTGCACAAGGTGGCGGGGCTTGCCATGCTGGGGCATGTGATCGCTGGGTTGGAGGCGGCCGGGGTGAGCCGCATCGTGGTGGTGGTAGCGCCTGGCGCGGTCGAGGTCGAAGCCTATGCACAGGCCCGTGGCTGCCAGACCGTGGTCCAGGACAAGCAACTGGGCACCGGTCATGCCGCCGCGGCGGCGTGGCCGGCGCTCAAGGATTTCGACGGCGAGCTGATGATCGCTTATGGCGATATGCCGCTGATGACGGACGCCACTTTCGCGGCATCGTTCGCGGCCAGGGGCGAGGGGCTTGCCATTGTCGCGTTCCGTGCCGCCGATCCGGGCGCCTATGGCCGGGTGATTTTGAATGGTGCCGGCAAGCTCGACCGCATCGTGGAGTTCAAGGATGCGGGCGAAGCCGAACGCAAGACCGATCTCTGCAATGCCGGCGTGCTGGCGGCGGACGCGCGGAAATTCTTCGGCTGGGTCGGGAAGCTCGACAACAAGAACGCTCAAGGCGAATTCTATCTGACCGATGTGCCGGCGCTGGCCAGACGCGATGGCGCGGTCTGTTCGGTGGCGATTGTCGCCGAAGACGATGCCTTGGGCGTCAATAGCCGCGCCGAATTGGCGGAAGCCGAGCGCCGCATGCAGAACCGGTTGCGCGCCAAGGCGCTGGCGGCCGGCGTGGGCATGATCGCGCCGGAGACCGTGTTTCTCTCGTACGACACACAATTGGGCGCCGATGTCGCCATCGAGCCCTTTGTGGTGTTCGGGCCCAAGGTGAAAATCGCCTCCGGCGCCCAGATCAAAAGCCATTGCCACATCGAGGACGCCGAGATCGCCGCCGATGCCGTCATCGGTCCGTTCGCGCGGCTCAGACCGGGCGCGGTGATCGGGGAAGGCGCCCATATCGGCAATTTCGTGGAAGTGAAGAACAGCCGGATCGGTGCGGGCACCAAGGCCAATCACTTGGCCTATCTGGGCGACGCCATGGTGGGCGCAAAGGTCAATATCGGCGCGGGCACCATCACTTGCAATTACAATGGCTATGACAAATCCCGGACCGAAATCGGCGATGGTGCCTTCGTCGGCTCCGACACCGCGCTGGTGGCGCCGGTGAAAGTGGGCGCGGGCGCGATCACGGCGGCGGGCTCGGTAATCACGCGCGACGTGCCCGCCGATGCGCTGGCGGTGGCGCGCGGACAACAGACGGAGAAACCCGGCTGGGCGAAAGCCTTCCGGGACAAGAAACAGAAAGAGAAACGCTGATGTGTGGCATTGTCGGCATCGCGGGAACCAAGGATGCAGCGCCCGTCATCCTGGAAGCGCTGAAGCGGCTGGAATATCGCGGCTATGACTCGGCGGGCATCGCCACCCTGGTGGGCGGCAAGATCGAGCGCCGCCGTTCCCCCGGCAAACTCTCCAAGCTGGAGGCGGTGCTCAACCAATCGCCCCTGGCGGGCCGGACCGGCATCGGCCATACGCGCTGGGCGACCCATGGCGCGCCCACCGAATCCAACGCCCATCCCCATGCCACGGCCCGGGTCGCCATCGTCCATAACGGCATCATCGAGAATTTCCGCGAGCTCAGGGAAGAGCTGATCGGGCGCGGCCACAAATTCGAATCCCAGACCGACAGCGAAGTCGCCGCGCATCTGGTCACCGACAATATGGACCAGGGCATGGCGCCCGACGCAGCCGCCAAGGCGGCGGTGGCGCGGCTGACCGGCGCCTATTCCATCGCCATGATCTTCAAGGATCATGAAGGCCTGTTGGTCGGCGCGCGCAAGGGCGCCCCCATGGCGGTGGGCTATGCGGACAAAGAGGCCTATCTCGGCTCCGACGCCTTCGCGCTGGCGCCTTTCACCAATCGTGTCGCCTATCTGGAAGATGGCGATGTGGCGGTGATCGAGGGCGCGCAGGTCTCGATCTTCGATGCCGAGGGCCGCCCCGCCAATCGCGAAATCAAGATCACCACCGCCTCCGCTGCCTTGGTGGACAAAGGCGGTCACGATCATTTCATGGCCAAGGAAATCCACGAGCAGCCGGAAGTGGTGGGCCATACATTGGCCCATTATCTCGATCCGGCGGGACCTGTGGTGCGCCAGCGAGGCGTCGGCTTGCGCGCGGCGCTGTCACGCGCTTCTCGGCTCACCATCTCCGCTTGCGGCACGGCCTATTACGCCGGCATGGTGGGCAAATACTGGTTCGAGAAGTTGGCCGGGCTGGCGGTGGAATCCGATGTGGCGTCGGAGTTGCGCTATCGCGATCCGGTCTATCCCAAAGACGGCGCGGCGCTCTTTGTGTCGCAATCGGGCGAGACGGCGGACACGCTGGCCGCCTTGCGCGACGCCAAGGCCAAGGGCCAGACCACCATCGCGGTGGTGAATGTGGCCGAAAGCTCCATCGCGCGCGAAGCTGACATCGTGCTGCCCACTTATGCCGGGCCGGAGATCGGTGTCGCCTCGACCAAGGCTTTCACCTGCCAGCTGGCGGCGCTGGCCGCCTTCGCCATCGCAGCCGGCCAAGCGCGTGGACGCCTGAACGAGGCCGAGGAGAAAAAGCTTTGCGCCGCGCTCTTGGAAGCGCCGCGCCATATCGCCGAATTCCTCAAGCAAGAAGACAAGGTCGCGGCGCTGGGCCAGGCCATCGCCAAGGCCACCGACGTGCTTTACATGGGCCGCGGCCAAAGCTTCCCGCTGGCGCTGGAAGGCGCGCTCAAGCTCAAGGAAATCTCCTACATCCATGCCGAAGGCTATGCCGCAGGCGAGATGAAGCATGGTCCCATCGCCTTGATTGACGAGAAAGTGCCGATCATCGTGATCGCGCCCCATGACGCGCTCTATGAAAAGACCATCTCCAACATGCAGGAAGTGATGGCGCGGGGCGGCAAGGTGCTGTTGATTTCCGACGCGCGGGGCGTGGCCGAGGCGGGACCGGTCTGGGCCTCGATCACGGTGCCCGACGCCGATCCTTTCCTGGCGCCGATCCTCTACGCCATCCCGGTGCAGCTCTTGGCCTATTACGCCGCGATCGCCAAAGGCACGGACGTGGATCAGCCGAGAAATCTCGCCAAGTCCGTGACGGTCGAATAAAGCCTGTTAGATTTCGCGCGGCCTCTCTTGGCCCCGTCCGGGCGGCCCTCTATGGTCCGGCCCATGACCGATATCAATCAATTGAAGCGCGCCGCCGCCGCCAAGGCGCTCGATTATGTCGTGGACGGCATGAAGCTGGGGCTGGGCTCCGGCTCGACCGCCGAACTGTTCGTGGAGCTGCTGGCGCCGCGGGTCAGGGGCGGGCAGAAGCTCCTCTGTGTTCCCACGTCAGAGCGCACCGCCACCCTGGCGCGCAAGCTGGGCCTCACGCTGTCTACGCTCGACGATCAGGCGCCACTCGATCTCACGGTAGACGGCGCCGACGAGGCTGACCGCAATCTCGATCTCATCAAAGGTGGCGGCGGCATGCTGCTGCGCGAAAAGATTGTGGCTTCGTCGTCCAAGAAGATGATTGTGATCGCAGACGAATCCAAGCTGGTGCCCCGGCTGGGCAAATTCCCGCTGCCCGTGGAGGTGGTGGAGTTCGGCCACAAGGCGATTGCGCAGCGTCTCGCCGCCGCGCTTTCGGTTGCGGGCTACAAACACGCCGGTCTCATGGTGCGCCAGAAAGATGGCGCCATCTTCAAAACCGACAATGGCAATGTGATCTATGACTGCAAGCTCGATGCGATCCAGAATGCCACCAAGCTCGCCACCACGATCCGCGCCGTGCCCGGCGTGGTCGAGCATGGGTTGTTCGTGGGCATCGCCACCACGCTGCTGATTGCCACCCCCGGCGAAGTCGAAGTGATTGAGCGTGGCAACTAACATTGACTGTCATCCCCGGCGAGGCGCGACCAGCGCCGAGGGAAGGGGATCCAGGCGCTTGTTGAAATACCTGGATCCCCTTCCCTCGCGCCGCATCTTTGATGCGCCGCTCGCCGGGGATGACAGCTACGCTTGGGTTAGGGTTTGAGCATCATGACCAACTACGATTTCGACCTCTTCGTCATCGGCGGCGGTTCGGGCGGAGTGCGCGCGGCGCGCATGGCGGCGCTGGCGGGCGCGCGCGTGGCGCTGGCGGAAGAATACCGCATGGGCGGCACCTGCGTGATCCGGGGCTGTATCCCGAAGAAACTAATGGTCTATGCCAGCCAGTTCTCCGAGAATTTTCTGGACGCGCCGCATTATGGCTGGACCATCCCCGGCGCACCCAGCTTCGACTGGCCCACTTTCATCGCCAACAAGGACAAGGAGATCGCCCGCCTCGAAGGCCTCTACACCAAGAATGTGAAGGCCGCCGGCGTCACCATCTTCTCCGACCGCGCCGTGTTCGAGGATGCACACACGCTCCGCCTGCTCAATGAGGGCCGTAAGCTGACGGCGGAGAAGATCCTGATAGCCACCGGCAACCGGCCCACCCGCGAGATGGGCACCGATCATATCGTGCCGGGGGGCGATCTCTGCATCACCTCCAACGAGGTCTTTCATCTCGACCGCATGCCCAGGCGCATCCTGATCGCCGGCGGCGGCTATATCGCGGTGGAGTTCGCGCACATCTTCCACGGCCTGGGCGCGCATGTCTCGCTGGTCTATCGCGGCGAAAAGCCTTTGCGCGGCTTCGACAATGACATGCGCGACGCCTTGTGCGAGTCCATGGCGGCGAAGGGCATGGACGTGATGCTGGGCTACCAGTTCACCAAGGTGGAGAAGCGGGGCGATTGCCTGCATGCCGAAACCAACAAGGGCGGCGTGATCGAATGTGACCAGATCCTGCTCGCCATCGGCCGCCAGCCCAACACCGACGCGCTGCATGTCGAGAAGGCCGGCGTCGCGCTGGGCATGAAGGGCGAAGTGGTGGTGGATGAATATTCCCGTACCAGCGCGCCCCATATCTACGCCGTGGGCGACGTCACCAACCGGCTGCAACTGACGCCGGTGGCGATCCACGAGGCCATGTGTTTCGTCGAAACCGCCTTCAAGGAAAACCCCACCAAGCCCGATCATGTGCATGTGCCCAGCGCCGTCTTCTCCACGCCGGAATTGTCGGTGGTGGGCATGTCGGAAGAGACGGCGCTGATGCGGGGCCACCATCTCGATGTCTATAAGTCCAGTTTTCGACCTCTGCTGCACACGCTGGGCGGACGCCCCGTGCGCACCACCATGAAGATGGTGGTCGATGCCAAAACGGACAAAGTCCTGGGCGTCCATATCCTGGGCGATCATGCAGCCGAGATCATCCAGGTCGCCGCCGTGGCGCTGCGCATGGGCGCCACCAAAAAGGATTTCGACCGCACCATTGCGCTCCATCCCACCGCGGCGGAGGAGCTGGTGACGATGCGAACCAAGAGTTATTCCAAAGTGCCGGTTGAGCGGTCTTAACAGCCTGCAAGCTGTTGAATCTGGTTAAAATTCAGGTTTATCCGGACGTGGCTGGCAAAGCCCGCGCCCTTCCCCTATATCGACCCTCCTGATACTGAGAACCGATTTTGAGGGAGACACGCGTGGCCCAGCCCTGGACCCCGCAAAGCTGGCAATCCAAGCCCATCCGTCAGGTGCCGGATTATCCGGACCAGGCGGCGCTGGACCGTGTTTTGACCCAGCTCAAATCCCATCCCCCGCTGGTGTTCGCGGGCGAGGCCCGCAATCTGATGGCGTCCTTGGGCCAGGTGGCGCAAGGCAAGGCCTTCCTGCTGCAGGGCGGCGACTGCGCCGAAAGCTTCGCCGAATTCCATCCTGACAATATCCGCGACACTTTCCGCGTGCTGTTGCAGATGGCGGTGGTGTTGACCTTTGCCGCCCGCGTGCCGGTGGTGAAGGTGGGGCGCATCGCCGGGCAATATGCCAAGCCGCGCTCCGACGATTTCGAGACCCAGAACGGCGTCACGCTGCCCTCCTATCGCGGCGACAATATCAATGGCGGCGAGTTCACCGCCGAAGCGCGCCGACCCGATCCGCAGCGCCTGATTCAGGCCAACGCCCATTCGGCGGCGACGCTCAATCTGCTGCGTGCCTTCGCATCGGGCGGTTACGCCGATCTGCACAATGTTCATCGCTGGATGTTGGGCTTCATCTCGGACTCGCCCGCCAGCGAACAATATCGCGAATTGGCGCAGCGCATTTCCGAAGCGCTCGATTTCATGGCCGCTTGCGGCATCACCCCGGAATCCGTGCCGCAATTGCGCGCCACCGATTTCTATACGTCGCATGAAGCGCTGCTGCTGCCGTACGAACAGGCGATGACGCGAATCGATTCCACCAGCGGCGACTGGTACGACACCTCCGCGCATATGCTGTGGATCGGCGACCGCACCCGCCAGCTCGATGGCGCCCATGTCGAATTCTGCCGCGGCATCAAGAATCCCATCGGTCTCAAATGCGGTCCCTCGCTGGAGACAGACGATCTCTTGCGCCTGATCGCGGTGCTCAACCCAGGGAATATCCCGGGCCGTCTCACCCTGATCGCCCGCTTTGGCGCCGACAAGGCGGCGGAGAAATTGCCGCCTCTGGTGCGTGCGGTGAAGCGGGAAGGTGTCCATGTGGTGTGGTCGTCCGATCCCATGCACGGCAACACCATCAAACTCAAATCCGGCTACAAGACCCGGCCGGTGGACCGCATCCTGGAAGAGGTGCGCACCTTCTTCGCCGTGCATCGCGCCGAAGGCACCCATGCCGGCGGCGTGCATTTCGAAATGACCGGCCAGGATGTGACGGAATGTCTTGGCGGCGCCCAGGCGATCAAGGAGTTAGATCTGCAATCGCGCTACCAGACCGCCTGCGATCCGCGCCTCAATGCCAGCCAGGCGCTGGAACTGGCCTTCCTGATCGCCCAGGGCATCCGCGACGAGCGGATGAAAGACGCCGGCCTGGCCGCGTCCGCGTAGGCAACCTTATGGGAATTGCGAGACTTTTAGCGAAAGGCTGGATCATCTTTTGCCTGTTCGCCGGCGCGCATGCCTTGCGCATCGCTTTTGCCAGCGGCGTGCCGCTGGCGCCCTCGCTGGCCGATATCGGTATTTGCGTCCTTCTGTTCATGGCGATGGGGCTTTTGTTCGCAGGCGGTTTCGGCGTCTCCGCCGGTCTGCCGGGCACGCCGTTTCGCGCCCGGCTGGGGCTCGGCCATTTCGTGCCCGGCTTCAACGAGATCGTGTTCCTGCTGTTTGTGGTCCTGTCCTTCGTGAACCAGGTCTGGTTCGCGCCGGCTCATCTTGGGGGAAATTCCGTGGTGCCGCTGGAGCAGGCGATCTATTTCGCGGTGCCCGGTCAACGCGCCCTGGTTTCAGGACTGGACGCTTGCAGCTTGGATGGCGGGCGCATTTTTGCTTCGGCTTTTTCCTGGGCGTTGGCGGTGATCTTTCTCGCCTCGGCCTGCTCGCGCCTGAAGCTGCAGGCGGGGATCATCCGGCTGGAGCGCAACACACGGCCCGAAGGGCTTAATCCGTCCATCCGCGCCTTTTGCCTGGGGCTGGTGGGGGTGGTGGGAATGCAGTTCTTTTTTGTGGGCTCCGCCTATCCCTGGTTCCCTTGCCATGCCTTCGCCGATATCGCCGGCGCGCTTTTGATCGGCCTGGCGCCTTTGATGCTGGCCTATCTGGTGGTGGCGGCGTTGGCGACCTTGCTGGCAAGTTCGCCGGAAAGCTGACTTTCTTCTGGTGTCCCATTTGGGAACTTCAAAGCGGGTCGGAGCCTCACGCCTAGGCTTCCGCACGATTAAGGTAAAGAAAGATTCGGGCTGAATATTCGTATAATGCCTTGATATATATTGTGTTTTTCATGTCAGTCACAAACCGAAACATCTTATGAGTCGCCCCCGGGAGTCCCGGCAGGCTTAAACAGGGCCGGGTTTGAAGCCAAAGGGCTCTGAATGTTCATTCGCCGCCGTGTTCCGGAGAAGGGGCCGCTCAAGGCCGCCGTCATCGGTGTTGGCGCCTTTGGCCGTCACCATTGCGCCAAGTATCGCGCCATTCCCGGCGTGGAACTGTTTGCCGTCGCCGACACTAGCGCCGAAGTCCGCCATTCCATCGCCACGCAATATGGTGTCCTGGCCGTCGCCGACTGGCGCGAGCTTCTGGGCAAGGTCGATCTGGTTTCCGTCTGTTCGCCCGCCGTCACCCACGCCGCCATCGTGCGCGCTTTCCTCCAGGCTGGCGCCCATGTGCTGGTGGAGAAGCCTATTGCCACCACCGTCGCCGAAGCCGAGGAACTGGTGGCGCTGGCGCGCAAGACCGGTCTTATCCTCACCGTCGGCCATCAGGAGCGTTTCGTCTTCGCCCGCACCGGCTTGCTGGATCAAGGCGTGGCGCCGATCGAGATTCAATGCTGGCGCCGTGGTCCCTGGACCGGCCGGGGCGATGACGTCTCCGCTGTGCTCGACCTGATGATCCATGATCTGGATCTGGTGCACACGTTGGTGGACAGCTCCGTGGTGGATGTCACCGCGCGCGGCACCGTGCAATATGGGCCCCATGCCGACGAAGTCGCCGCCCAGGTGACCTTCGCCAACGGCACCGTGGCCCATCTGGACACCAGCCGCATCGCCGACAGCCGCAAGCGCGGCTTCCGCGCCGTCTATCCCGATGGCGTGGTGGAGATCGACTTCCTCACCCGCGAAATCGTCAACACCACGCCGCGTCCGCTGGTGGAGTTGGAGATGGGCGATCCCCTGGGCGACGCCGTCGCCTCCTTCGTCGCCGCGGCGCGGGGCGAAATCGCGCCCGTGGTGCTGCCGGAACAGGCGGCCCAGGCAGTGGAAACCGCGCTTCTGATCGAGGAAGCGGCCGATGCCAGCCTGGGTGTGGTGGCGCAGGCCCAGATCCGGCGCATGGCGGCCACTGCGTAAGGCAGGGCTTTTTCTTTTACGCTTGAGCTTCTAAGTAACGGCGATGAACCGGTTCCGCATCGCGTTGGCGCAGCTCAATCCCGTGATGGGCGACATTGCGGGCAATTTGAAGCGCGCCCGCGAAGCTCGCGCCCTGGCGCCGCACGCCGATGTGATCCTGTTCTCCGAACTCTTCATCACCGGCTACCCGCCCGAGGATCTGGTGCTGAAAGGCGCGCTGCAGGACGACGCCCGCGAAGCGATCGAACAGCTGGCGACTGACACGACGACCGGCCCCGCCATCCTGATCGGCGCGCCGTGGAAGGAAGAGGGCAAGCTTTATAACGCCATGCTGCTGCTCGACGGAGGCAAGATCGCGGGCCGCACCTTCAAGCATGATCTGCCCAATTACGGCGTGTTCGACGAGAAGCGGGTGTTCGCCGCCGGCCCGCTACCGGGGCCGCTGAATGTGCGCGGCGTGCGGATCGGCGTGCCGGTGTGCGAGGACATTTGGACCGAGGACGTCACCGAATGCCTCTACGAGACGGGCGCGGAAATTCTGGCGGTGCCGAACGGCTCACCCTTCGAAGCGGGCAAGGAGGATGTGCGGCTCCAGCTGGCGGCGGCGCGGGTGGGCGAAACCGGATTGCCCCTGATCTATCTCAACCAGTTGGGCGGCCAGGACGAGCTGGTGTTCGACGGCGCGTCTTTTGTCTTGAACGCCGACCGTTCCATGGCGTTGGCGTTACCGCCTTGGGCGGAGGCGGTCGTGACCAGCGAATGGATGCGCGACGATCAGGGCAAATGGAGTTGTGCGCCGGGCGACAAGGCTTCGAGCGAGAGCCGCGAAAGTGCCGTCTATCACGCCATGATGCTGGGTCTGCGCGATTATGTGAACAAGAACCGCTTTCCCGGCGTGGTGCTGGGTTTGTCGGGCGGAATCGATTCCGCGCTGTCGGCGGCGGTGGCGGTGGATGCCTTGGGTGCAAGCCGCGTGCGCTGTGTGATGCTGCCCTCGCGCTATACCAGTCGCGACAGTCTGGACGATGCCGACGAGTGCGCCCGCCGTTTGGGCGTGCCATATGAAACCATCGAGATCGAGCGTGCCGTCGCCGCCTTTGGCGAAACGCTGGCGCCGGTGTTCGCAGGCAAGGCCGCCGACACCACGGAAGAGAATATCCAGTCGCGGGTGCGTGGCCTGATCTTGATGGCGATCTCCAACAAATTCGGCCCCATGTTGCTCACCACCGGCAACAAGAGCGAGATGAGCGTGGGCTATGCCACGCTTTATGGCGACATGTGCGGCGGCTTCAATGTGCTGAAGGATGTTTACAAGACCGAAGTCTTCGCGCTCTCGCGCTGGCGCAATCAGAATGCGCCGGCCGATGCGCTGGGACCGGGTGGGGTGGTGATCCCGGACCGGATCATCGAAAAGCCGCCGACGGCGGAATTGCGCGCCAACCAGACCGACCAGGATTCGCTGCCGCCTTACGATATTCTGGATGGCATCCTGGAATGCCTGGTGGAACACGAAATGAACTTCGAGGATACGGTGGCACGCGGCTTCGAACCCGCCACGGTCAAGCGGGTGGAGCAGCTTCTCTATGTTTCCGAATATAAACGCCGCCAGGCGCCGCCCGGTGTGAAAATCTCCTCCCGCAATTTCGGCCGCGACCGCCGCTATCCCATCACCAATGCTTTCCGGGACGCCAGATGAGTGAAGTGATCGTCCGCGTCGCGCCGTCGCCCACCGGCTATCTGCATGTCGGCAATGCCCGCGCCGCGCTGCTCAATTATCTTTTTGCGCATCATGCGGGTGGCAAGTTCATGCTGCGCATCGATGACACGGACGACACCCGTTCCAAGCCGGAATTCGAAACCGCGATCATCGAAGACCTGGCCTGGCTGGGTCTGGAGCATCAGCTTTTCGCCCGCCAATCCGAGCGCGCGCCGCGTCATCAGGAGGCGGCGGAGACATTGAAGGCAGCGGGAAGACTTTATCCCTGCTATGAGACGGCCGCAGAACTCGACCGCCGCCGCAAACGCCAAATGGCGGCAGGTAAGCCGCCCGTCTATGACCGCGCCGCGCTGTCACTCACACCCGCGCAGCGCGCCGACTACGAAGCCCAGGGCCGCAAGCCCCATTGGCGGTTCAAGCTCAGCCATAACAAAGTGCGTTGGGACGATCTGATCCGGGGTGCGGTCGAGATCGACACCGCCACCCTGTCCGATCCCGTTCTCATTCGCGAAGACGGACGTTTTCTCTATACCCTGCCTTCGGTGGTGGACGATGCCGATTTTGCCGTCAGCCATATCCTGCGCGGCGAGGATCACGTCACCAACACCGCGCCGCAGATCGAGATCTTCGAGGCGCTGGGCGTGCCGGTGCCGCATTTCGCGCATTTCGCGCTGTTCGTGGCGGCGGGTGGTGAAGCTCTTTCCAAGCGAGAAGGTTCGTTGTCGTTGCGCACCTTGCGCGAGGAGGGTGTCGAGGCGATGGCGCTGAACGCCTATCTCGCCCATATCGGCACCTCCGACAGCATCGAGCCGGCGCCGTCGCTGGATGCGCTGGCGGACGGCTTTGCGTTTGCAAAGATGGGCCGCGCGCTGGCGCATTTCGACAGCCACGAATTGTTGGCGCTGAACGCCAAGACCTTGCATGTCATGCCGTATGACACAGTCGCGCCCCGGCTTGAGGCGTTGGGCGTCTCGCAAGCGCTCTGGGAAGCGGTGAAGCCGAATGTCACCCGCCTGACTGATGCGCGCGACCTCATGCGCCTGGTGACGGGACCGGTCACGCCCGTGATCGAGGATGCGGCACTGGTGTCAAAGGCGCTTGCGCTGCTGCCCGCCGAACCTTGGGACGAGGGCACCTGGGGCGCCTGGACCAAGCAGGTCGCGGCCGAAACCGGCGCCAAGGCGCGAGGCCTGTTTCATCCGCTGCGCCTGGCTCTTACCGGCCTCGAGCATGGACCCGAACTCAAAAAACTGTTACCCCTGATCGGGCGGGCGAAAGCCAAGGCCCGCCTGGAAGGACAAACCGCGTGACGTCTTCTTATGCCCGTTCTTGGGGCGTCATTATTCGGATCTCTATTTGCAGCTGACGCTGCAAAAACCCTTCTGCCCGCCTTCACAATTTGACAAGTTCATACCCCCTAAGGGGCCTCCATGACTCTGCGCCTGTTCAACACCCTGACTAAGACCAAGGAAGATTTCGTTCCGCTCGATCCGGCGAATGTGCGGATGTATGTCTGCGGGCCCACGGTCTACGACTTCGCCCATATCGGCAACGCGCGCCCGGCGATCGTGTTCGATCTTCTGTTCCGGCTGCTCAGACATGACTTTGGCGACGCCCATGTCACCTATGTCCGCAACATCACCGACGTGGACGACAAGATCAACGCCCGCGCCGCCGAGCGCGGCATCTCCATCCGCGAACTGACGGAAGAGACCGCGCGCATCTATGACGAAGACGTCGCGGCGGTGGGCAATCTGCCGCCCAGCGTCACGCCCCGCGCCACCGAGCATATCGCCCAGATGGTGGCGATGATCGAAGATCTGATCGCAAAGGGTCACGCCTACGCGGCAGCCTCTTCTGATGGAAGTGGCCCCCATGTGCTGTTCGATGTCTCTTCCAAGCCCGATTACGGCAAGCTGGCGCGCCGCTCTCTCGATGAAATGGTCGCGGGCGCGCGGGTGGATGTGGCGCCTTACAAGAAAGGCGCGATGGATTTCGTGCTGTGGAAGCCGTCGGACGTTGCGCAGCCGGGCTGGGATTCGCCCTGGGGACGTGGCCGTCCCGGCTGGCATATCGAGTGCTCGGCCATGGCGGGGAAATATCTAGGCGAGACGTTCGACATTCATGGCGGCGGCATCGACCTGATGTTTCCTCATCACGAGAATGAGATCGCCCAAAGCGAAAGCGCGCATCACGGTCATCCCCTAGCCAAGACCTGGATGCACAATGGTTTCCTTCAGGTGGAAGGGGAGAAGATGTCCAAATCCCTGGGCAATTTCTTCACCATCCGTGATCTTCTGAAGGACTGGCCTGGCGAGGTGCTGCGCTTCAACATGCTGCGCACGCATTATCGCCAGCCCATCGATTTCACGCTCAAGGGTCTCAGCGAAAGTTGGAAGACATTGGAGCGCTGGTATGAAACGACCGAGCCTTTGGTCGACCCCGCACCAAATGCGGAATTCCTGACAGCGCTGCGCGACGATCTCAACACCCCCGCCGCCATTGCTTCGCTGCATCAGGCGGGGCCGCTCGCGCTTGCCGGCGGGTTGGGTTTCATGGGTTTCTCCAATGTGCAGCTGCGGATCGCGGCCAAGGCGAAAGTGGACGAAGTTGCGATCGCCGACGCCATCGAGGCCCGCAAGGTGGCGCGCGCCGCCAAGAATTTCGCGGAAAGCGACCGCATCCGCGATGAGTTGTTGGCAAAAGGCATCGTGCTGAAAGACGGACCGGGCGGCACCACCTGGGAGATCAGAAAATGACCCGGGAACGCCTCCATATCTTCGACACCACGCTCCGCGACGGCGCGCAGACGCAAGGCGTGGATTTCTCGGTCGAGGACAAGCGTCAGATTGCGCTGGCGCTGGATGGCCTGGGCATCGACTATATCGAAGGCGGTTGGCCCGGCGCCAATCCCACCGACACGGCTTTCTTCAAGGAGCGTCCGCCGCTCAAATCCGCCCGCTTCACCGCCTTCGGCATGACCAAGCGTTCGGGCCGCAGCGCCGCCAACGATCCGTCGCTGGCGCCGGTCCTGGATGCGCCCGCCGACGCGGTCTGTCTGGTGGGCAAAAGCTGGGATTATCAGGTCGATGTGGCGCTGGAGATTCCGCGCGAAGAGAATATCGACAATATCGCCCGCTCTATCGAAGCTGCGATCGCCAAGAAGCGCGAAGCCATGCTGGACGCGGAACATTTCTTCGACGGCTGGAAAGCCAATCCCGACTATGCGCTTTCCTGCATCCGCGCCGCCCATGATTCGGGCGCGCGCTGGATCGTGTTGTGCGACACCAATGGCGGCACCTTGCCGGAAGATGTCTATCGCATTGTGTCGGAGGTGAAAGCGAAGCTTCCGGGTGCTGCGCTGGGCATCCATGCCCATGACGATACCGGGCAGGGGGTGGCGGTGAGCCTGGCGGCCTTGCGCGCCGGCGTGCGCCAGATCCAAGGCACGCTCAATGGCTTGGGCGAGCGCTGCGGCAACGCCAATCTTTGTTCGCTGCTGCCAACGTTGCTTTTGAAAGAACCTTACGCGTCACAATTCGAGACCGGGGTTTCGCCGGCGCAGCTCTCGCACATCACCCAGGTCTCGCGCCTCTTGGACGAAATTCTCAACCGCGCCCCCGGGCGGCACTCGCCCTATGTCGGGCTCTCGGCTTTCGCGCACAAGGGCGGGCTGCATTCTTCCGCCGTGCTCAAAGACCCGCGCACCTATGAGCATGTGAAGCCGGAACTGGTGGGCAATGCCCGCGTCATCCCGGTCTCCGACCAGTCGGGGCGCTCCAATGTTCTGGCGCGTTTGAACGAAGTGGGCATTACCCTCGATCCGCAAGACCCGCGCGTCTCCCGCCTGCTCGACGAAGTCAAGCAGCGCGAATATCTGGGCTATGCCTATGACGGCGCCGAAGCTTCCTTCGAGTTGATGGCGCGCCGCGCCCTCAACCAAGTGCCGGACTATTTCCGGATCGAGAATTTCCGCGTCAGCGTGGAGCGCCGCCGCAATGCACGCGGCGAATTTGTCAGCGTCTCCGAAGGCGTGGTCAAGCTGGAGGTGGCGGGCCAGGAAATCCACAATGTCGCCACGGGCAATGGTCCAGTCAACGCGCTGGACGCGGCGCTGCGCAAGGATCTGGGCAAATATTCCGCGGCCATCGCCGATCTCAGGCTGGCGGACTATAAAGTCCGTATCCTCACCACCGGCACCGAAGCCGTGACAAGGGTGATGATCGAAAGCGTAGACGGGCGGGGGAACCGCTGGTCCACCGTGGGGGTGTCGGCCAATATCGTGGACGCGTCCTTCGAGGCGCTCACGGATTCGGTTACATACAAACTCTTCAAAGACGGCGTTTCGCCCTGAATTTACGGAAAATTTTCACTCCCAAGGGCGGGAATGGGAGTACTTCCCCGCTTTCGTCTGTCATGTAAACCCGGTATGTTTCGCCCGTTCCAGGGTCCGCCTGGGGAACGTCACCAAGGGAGAAACAAATGAAGGGTTTACTGACGATGGCCGCCGCCGTGGCGATCACGGCCGCGTTCGCGGGCGGCGCGATGGCGCAAGGCGCAATGTCCAAGGACGATCAGATCAAGACGGCGACCTCCGCGTTGCCGGCCGCGATGCGCGCCGACGCCACTGTGATCGCTTATGACAGTAAGGGCTTGCCGCAAGTTCTGCGCCAGGGCACCAGCAGCATCTTCTGCACCAATAACTCCACCGCGGATAATTTCAGTGTAAGCTGCCGTGGCAATACTATGCGCGCGATTGCCGACTTCCAGGCGAAGGAAAAAGCCGCCGGCAAGGATCAAAAGGCCATCGGTGCCGCCACCGATGCGGCTTACGCCGCGGGCACCTTGAAGCGCGCCCCCGCCGGTACCATGATCTATACCCGCGGCGGCAAGACCGAAGCCGAAGCCCGCTCCATGTGGGTGGTCCTGATGCCCAATGTGAAGGGCGAGGATCTCGGCCTTCCCACCAAGCGCATGAATGCGTCGTCGCCTTGGATGATGCGTTCCGGCGAGCCGGGCGCGCACATCATGATGCCGCAGACGGCGTCGATGGACGACATGCCGCCGCCCCCGCCGAAGGGTATGTAATAAGTTCGGTGTTTGAACACGGACACGGCGCCCGACGGGCGCCGTTTTCGTTCGTGGCGCGACAATCAAAAGATTCAGAACATCCTGCCGCCGTTCGGAACGGACAGGGACGGATGCAGCAGCACCACTTCACCCTCCGCGTCCGGCACGCCCAGGGTCAACACCTGAGACATGAATTTTCCGATCTGGCGCGGCGGGAAATTCACCACCGCAATCACCTGCTTGCCGATCAACCCTTCGGGGGTGTAGTGCCGGGTGATCTGGGCGGAGGAGCGGCGGGTGCCGATCTCTTCCCCGAAATCGATGGTGAGCTTGAGGGCGGGCTTGCGCGCCTCCGGAAAGGGTTCGGCCGCGACCACCGTGCCCACCCGAATATCGACCTTCAGGAAATCATCGAACGCGATGGTCTCAGGCATTAAGCCGCCCCTCCAGAATCTTCAGCGCGTCTTCCGGCCCGTCGGCCAGGTAATAGAGCTTCAGGATCTTCTCCCGCGCGAAACCCGCCTTAACCATGGATTGGATCAACGCATCCAGCGCGTTGTAATAGCCGGCGGCATTGACCACCACGATGGGCTTGTCATGCACGCCCAGTTGCGCCTCTACCGCCACTTCGAAGAATTCGTCGAAGGTGCCAAGGCCGCCCGGCAGCACCACGAAAGCGTCCGACATTTTCAGCATCAGGGCTTTGCGCTCTTGAATATGCGGCGTGATGATCAGTTTTTCCTCTTCCGACACGGGCGGCTCCAGAGCCTGCAGGAAGGCGGGAATGATTCCCTGCACCGGGGCGCGGCCTTCCTGGGCGGCGCGGGCGACATCGCCCATCAGCCCGTTGCCCCCGCCGCCGAACACCAGCGACCAGCCCGCCTTGGCAATGCCCGCGCCCATGGCGCGCGCCACCTCGCGATAGAGCGGATTGTCGCCATAAGAGGAGCCGCAGAAGACGCAGATCGCGGTTTTTTGCTTAATGTCCATGTCGCTTATGGGGGTTGCACGGGGAGTGGCATCTTCCTAAACAGGTTCGGCGTCCAAACCAAGGGCTGGCGCGGCCGGCCCGCCGGGGCATGGAAAAAATGCGCGCGCCTTGCGTTAGCAAGGGGCAATACCCAAATGAGCGTCTTCGTGACGCTCCTGTTACGGAGAGTCTCGTGCCGCGTTGGTTATGGCTTCTTGGGGCGATTGCACTGATCGCACTCATAGCGGGTTATCTGAGTTTCGGCGGCGCGAATATGGGGCGGTAGAGGCGAGGGTCTGAATGGCGCGATCGGCGGTGGAAGAAGGTGACGGTGCGCCATCGTTCCGGCCGCTTTGGACCCTGATGCCCTATCTCTGGCCCAAGGGCCGGGCCGACCTTCGGGGGCGGGTGATCGTCTCCATCGTCTTTCTGATTCTGGCGACCGGCTTCACCAGCATATCGCCCTTGATCTTTGGCTGGGCGGTGGACCGGCTGCGCCCCACACCCGCCAATATCGCCATCGCCACAGTGCTGTCCCTGATCGGGGCTTATGTCATTTCCCGCATTATGATGCAGGCCTTCGCGCAGCTGCGCGACGGCATCTTCGCCAAGGTGCAGTATCACGCCATGCGAGAAGTGGCGGTGGAGACTTTCGCGCATGTCCATACCCTGTCGTTGCGCTTTCACCTGGAACGCAAGACGGGCGGCCTTTCCCGCGTGATCGAGCGCGGCACCAAAGGCATCGACACGCTTCTGTCCTTCGCGCTCTTCAGCATCTTTCCCACCATCCTGCTTTTGGCCTTTTACACCGCGATCTTGCTGATCGATCTCAACATCTGGGTGGCGATCTCCACCCTGGCCATGGTGGTGGCCTATGTCTGGTTCACCTTCTGGATCACTCGCTGGCGCATCCAATATCGCCGCGAGATGAACCAGTCGGACACCGACGCCAACACCAAGGCAGTGGATAGCCTTCTCAATTTCGAGACGGTGAAATATTTCAACAATGAGACGCACGAGACGCGCCGTTACGACGTCTCGATGGAGCGTTTCTCCAAGGCCTCGATCCAGTCCCAGATTTCGCTCTCCTATCTCAACACCGGCCAGGCTGCGATCATGGCGGTGGGCCTGGGCGCGGTGATGATCCTGACCGCGATGGGCATCGCGCGCGGCCAATTTTCCATCGGCCTGTTTGTGGCCGGCAACGCCATCCTCATTCAGCTCTACCAGCCGCTCAATCTCTTGGGCACGGTCTATCGCGAGATCACGCAAGGATTGGTGGACATGGAAGCCATGTTCCGCCTGCTCAATCAACCGCAAGAAGTGAGGGACCGGCCGGGCGCCAAGCCGCTGCTGGTGACCGGCGGCGAAATCCGTTTCGACAATGTCGTGTTCAATTACGATCCCGAACGCACCATCCTGAAGGGTATCAGCTTCGCGGTACCCGCCGGCAAGACGGTGGCGGTGGTGGGGCCGTCGGGCGCCGGCAAGTCCACCATCAGCCGTATCCTTTATCGCTTCTACGATATCCGCCAGGGCAAGGTGACGATCGACGGCCAAGACATCCGCGACGTGACGCAGAAGAGCCTGCGTGCCGCCATCGGCATCGTCCCGCAGGATACGGTGCTGTTCAACGACACAGTGCGCTACAACATCGCTTATGGCCGCATCGGCGCCGGCGACGCGGAAATCCGGGAAGCGGCGCGGCTGGCTCAGATCGACAAATTCATCGTCGATCTGCCGCAAGGTTACAACGCCATGGTAGGCGAGCGCGGCCTGAAACTGTCGGGCGGCGAGAAGCAGCGCGTCGCTATCGCCCGCACCATCCTCAAGAACCCGCCCATGCTGCTTTTGGACGAGGCGACCAGCGCGCTGGACACGGGCACCGAGCGCGAAATCCAGGGCGCGCTCAGCGATGTTTCGCGCGGCCGCACCACATTGGTGATCGCGCATCGGCTTTCCACCGTGATCGATGCCGACGAGATCCTGGTGCTGGACCATGGCGAGATCATCGAGCGGGGGCGACATTCGCAGTTGCTGGCGATGAACGGGCATTACGCTTCGATGTGGAACAAGCAGCGTGAAGCCGCCGCGGCGCGCGAGAAGCTCAAGCAGGTTGAGAACGATCCCGACGTGGCGCCGAACGTTGCGCGGTCGGAGCCGGTCTGAGGGGCGCGGTTCTTTTGCGCCCGTCGATACGCTGTCGCTATCGACCGTCGCGCGTGCTCACATGCTATTTGCACGCTCCGTCCGTTGCCGCGACGCTGTCGCTAGGCAACCCTGCTCAGGTCGCAAAACGCCTCGCGCCCAATTAGGGCGACGCCCGCGAGAAAAAGGGAAAGCTAGATGATCTCGACCCGATCGACTTCGACACCCTTGTTCCCCTGACGGGTCGAGTATCGAATGCGCTGGTCCGGTTCGACCATCTGCACGCCCGAACGCCGAAGCGCGCTGGCATGGAGATAGATATCGCCCGATCCGGAATCCGGCATCACAAAGCCGAAGCCCTTCTGGTCGTTGAAGAACTTGATCTTGCCTTCGACCATGGGGCCTGACGGGCCGCTGTCGCGATAGCCGCCGCCAAAGCCGCGGCCGCCGCCACCGCCGAACCGGTCGCCGCCGAAATCGCGGCGCGGCCCACGCGGACCCGGCGCTTCAGCGGTGGAGAGATCGACGCTATGGACGTTTACCACCTGAAGCCCGCGCTGAGAGTCGGCTAGGTCGCACACGATAGTCGCGCCTTGCGGCACTTCGCTGTGACCTGCGGCCTGCAGAGCCGAAGCATGGCAGAACGCATCGCTGCCATTGTTCAGGGTGATGAAGCCATACCCTTTGGTTCCGTTGAACCACTTGACCTTGCCCGTCGCAGATGTCTGCGCGAGGGGCCTGGACCCTTCGTTGTCATAATGAGCCATTTGAACCGACGCCACACCCAAGCCGGTTGATAACAGGACGCCCCCACGTCCGGCTGCGAGCAGGGCGCATTGCCATATGATGACTACAGAAACAGACAACCCGCAAGCGAGGTTAATCATTGGTTGCAGCCGCGAAACATGCTCCTGTTTCACGCTGCACTGCAAAAATTTCCTTGACTTCAAGGGGTTTGCCCCTCATATAGGCATCAACCCGACGCGGTCGCACAGGGGCTTTTAGGCCTCATCGCCGGGAATTTTTACAACCTCCGTTCCCTCCAACGTGCGTGGAAGACGGCAACAGCCGTTCCCGTGCGCCCATGAACGCGCGCGTTCTTCCGGTTTTTAAGGACTTTCAGTGACTGATGTAACCTTTGCCGCGCTTGGCGTTGCCGAGCCGATCCTCCGCGCGCTTGCGGCGGAAAATTACACCCATCCCACCCCAATCCAGCTGCGCGCCATTCCAGCGCTCCTGGCCGGCCGCGATCTGCTGGGCATCGCCCAGACCGGCACCGGCAAGACAGCGGCCTTCGGCCTGCCATTGTTGCAGAAGCTTTCCATCGGCCATGTTCCGCCGCGCCCGCGCGAGGCCAAGGCCCTGATCCTGGCGCCCACGCGCGAGCTTGCGGTCCAGATCGAGCAGAGCCTCAAGACCTATGGCCGCTTCCTCAATCTCAAGCGCGCCGTGATCCTGGGCGGCGTCAGCCAGAACGCCCAGGTCGCTGCCATGAAGCACGGCGTGGATATCCTGGTGGCGACGCCGGGCCGTCTGCTCGATCTGGTGCAGCAGAAGCATATCCGGCTCGATGCCGTGCAGGTCTTCATCGTCGATGAAGCCGATCGCATGCTGGACATGGGCTTCATCCGCGATGTGAGGAAGATCGTGGCGCATCTGCCCAAGGAGCGGCAATCGATGCTGTTCTCCGCCACCATGCCCGACGACGTGGTCAAGCTGGTGGGCGACATGCTGCGTTCGCCGGAACGCATCGAAGTGACGCCGCAGGGCAAGACCGCCGACCGCATCGAGCAGAAACTCTATCACGTGGCCATGCCGCAGAAGCGCCAATTGCTGGTCGAGCTCCTGAAGGACGAAGCCATGAACCGGGTCATCGTCTTCACCCGCACCAAGCATGGCGCCAATCGCGTCAGCGAGCATCTCGCCAAGAACCGCATCGTGGCCGAAGCCATTCACGGCAACAAATCCCAGAATGCCCGGCAGCGGGCGCTGGAGGCTTTCCGCTCCGGCAAGGCGCGGGTGCTGGTGGCGACCGACATCGCGGCGCGGGGCATCGACATCGACGACATCTCCCATGTGGTGAATTTCGAGCTGCCCAACGAGCCGGAAAGCTATGTCCATCGCATCGGCCGCACCGCGCGGGCAGGCGGGGAGGGCATCGCCCTCTCCTTCTGCGATCCGTCGGAGCGGAATTATCTGCGCGACATCGAGCGGCTCATCCGCAACCGGATTGCGGTGGTGGAGCATGAGTTGCCCGAACTGACCGAGGCGCAGAAGGCCCAAGCCGAGGAACCGCGCAAGCCGCACGGCCATCGCCATGGCAAGCCGCATGGTCACAAGGGCCAGCACCACAATGGCGGCCACAAACAGGGCGAGCACAAGGCGGGGCAGAACCCGGGACAGCAGGCCAAGAAGCGCAACGGCTCGCGCGGTCACTGGCATCGCAAGCGCGACGCCGCCTGACCGGACCCATGCCGGCGATCTTTGTCGATGGCGACGCCTGCCCGGTGAAGGCCGAGGTGGAAAAGGTCGTCATCAGGCATGGGCTTAACGTCACCATTGTCAGCAACGGCGGATTGCGCCCTTCGGCCAATCCGCTGATCTGCCATGTCATGGTGCCCGAGGGTCCCGACGCTGCGGACGACTGGATCGCCGAACATGCCGCGAAGGGCGATATCGTCGTCACCGCCGATATTCCCCTGGCGTCGCGCGCTTTGGCGAAAGGCGCGCGCGTGATTGGTCCTAACGGCAAGGCTTTCACGCCCGACAATGTCGGCATGGCGCTGGGCATGCGGGAACTCAACCGCCATCTGCGCGAGGTTACGGGCGGCCAGACCCATCATGCGGGGTTTTCCACCAAGGACCGGTCCCGCTTCCTGGGCGAACTGGAAAATTGCATCCAGGCGCTGAAGCGCGCAGGCTAGGAGCGTCGGCGAGAGCCGGAGCGACCAAGAAGGAGCGTCGGCGAGGTCCATAGCGACAGCGTATGGACGAGCGACAAAATTAAAAGGAGCGAAGGCGTGAGCCTGAGCCTGATGAGTGAAGCCTCTGAGCTCCGGCTTTTGATCGACAGCCGCACGGAAAATCTGTTCGCGCGCTTATCGGGCGATTTTCACACCAAGATGGCGGCGGAAAAGGTGGGCAAGGAGCTTCGCCTGATCCATGTCAATCCCAAAGCTGCAGCCCTGATCGGGCTCGATCCGGCTTTCTTCCACGATCCCGCCTTTGTCGAAATCTTCTCCGGCCACCGGCCGTTTCCCGGCGGCGAGCCGCTGGCGATGGTCTATTCCGGGCACCAGTTCGGCGGCTGGGCGGGGCAATTGGGCGACGGCCGGGCGCTTCTGATCGCGCAGGTGCGCAATGCCCAAGGCGAATTGTGGGATGTGCAACTCAAAGGGTCCGGCCTCACGCCATACTCGCGCTTTGGTGACGGCCGCGCCGTGATGCGTTCCACTATCCGCGAATATCTTTGCAGCGAAGCGATCGCCGCGCTCAATATTCCCACCAGCCGCGCGCTCTCGATCGTCGCCACCGGCGAAAGCGTGGCGCGGGAGACCTTCGAGCCCGGCGCCATCTTGACGCGCCTGGCCCGCAGTCACATCCGCTTCGGCCATTTCGAGCATTTCCATCACAAGGGAAAGCATGAGCAAGTGCGTCTCTTGGCCGAGCATGTGATCGGGGAATATTTTCCGGATTTCGTTGGCGATCATGCCGGCTGGTTCGGCGAGGTGGTGAAGCGTACGGCTGAGTTGGTCGCTCAATGGCAGGCAGTCGGCTTCGCCCATGGCGTGATGAACACCGACAATATGTCCATCCTGGGCCTGACCTTGGATTATGGGCCCTATGGTTTCCTCGACGCCTATGATCCGGATTTCATTTGCAATCATTCCGACGAAACCGGGCGCTATTCCTTCTCCAATCAGCCCGGCATCGGCTTGTGGAATCTCCGGGCGTTGGCTTTGGCGCTTTCCAGCTTGATCGAAAGCGACAAGTTGGTGGAGAAGCTCGACACCTATGAAGCGATCTTCGTTGCCCGCTTCCGCGCTTTGATGCGGGCCAAATTGGGCCTGGTGCGAGACGAAGCGGGTGATGACGATCTCATCCGCGCGCTGCTCCAGCTGATGGCCGCCACGCGCGCCGATTACAGTTTGACCTTCCGCGGCCTGACGCGGATGGACGAGGACTGGCTGTTCCTGTTCGGAACCGCACGCGAGGCGGCATTGGGCTGGCGCGAACGCTACCGCGCCCGTATGGACAGTGAGGGCGATCAGGGCGCTGCCATGAACGCAGCAAATCCTAGATATGTCCTGCGCAACTGGGTGGCGGAAACCGCCATCCGGGCAGTGGAAGACAGAAGCGACCCCGGGCCGTTAGACCGTATCCTGAAGCTGGTGCAAAGCCCGTTTTCCGCCCATCCGGGGGATGAGGCCTTCGCCCAACCGCCCGGTCCGGAATATGGCGGCCTGGCGGTGTCTTGCTCGTCGTAAAACACGGCATTTGGCGCGCGTTTCTTGACAATGGGTCGCCTTTTCTTATGGTCCCGGCGCCATGGAACCCTTCAAGACGCTGGACGGCATTGCCGCCCCCCTGAACATGATCAATGTCGATACCGACATGATCATTCCCAAGCAATTCCTCAAAACTATCCATCGCACCGGCCTGGGCAAGGCGCTGTTCGACGAGATGCGCTACAGCCAAGATGGCAGCGAGAATCCGGACTTCGTGCTCAACAAGCCGGCCTACCGCAAGGCGCAGATCCTGGTGACGGGCGAGAATTTCGGCTGCGGCTCCTCGCGCGAACACGCCCCCTGGGCGCTGCTTGATTTCGGCATCCGCTGTGTGATCGCGCCCAGCTTTGCCGACATTTTCTATAACAATTGCTTCAAGAACGGCATTCTGCCCATCAAGCTGCCGCAAGAGATCGTGGACAAGTTGATGGACGATGCCGAGCGCGGCTCGAATGCCCGCATCTCGGTCGATCTGGAGAAGCTTGAGATCCGCGGCCCCGATGGCGGCATGGTGAAGTTCGAGCTGGACGAATTCCGCCGCCAATGCCTGCTCAATGGCTGGGACGATATCGGGCTGACTTTGCGCGACGAAGACAAGATTTCGGCTTACGAAAAGAAGCACAAGGCCGAAGCCCCCTGGCTGTAAGAGAGTGACATGCACAATATTCTTCTGACGCCGGGTGACGGCATCGGCCCCGAAGTGATGGACGCCACCCAGCGCGTGCTGTCCTGGTATGGCGGCAACCGAAATTTCGGCTACACCGTAGAAAGCGCGCTGATCGGCGGCATGGCGTTCGAGAAAACGGGCCGCTCCGATCCCGACGAAACCATTGCAAAAGCCAAAAAGGCCGACGCCGTACTGTTCGGCGCGGTGGGCGGGCCGCAATGGGACGGGCTGCCCTTCGCCCAGAAGCCGGAGCGGGGTCTGCTCCGCCTGCGCAAGGAGCTGGAGCTGTTCGCAAACTTACGTCCCGCGCTCTGTTTCGATGCGTTGAAGGATGCTTCTACCTTGAAGCCCGAAATTGTTGCGGGCCTCGATATTCTCATCGTGCGCGAGCTGACGGGCGGCGTCTATTTCGGCGAGCCCAAGGAAACCACCACCCTCGCCGACGGCCAGAAGCGCGCCGTCGATACGCAAGTCTATACCACTTCCGAAATCGCCCGCATCGCCCGCGTCGCCTTCGAGCTGGCGCGGCTGCGCGGCAACCGCGTCGCCTCGGCGGAAAAGTCCAACGTCATGGTGACCGGCGTGCTGTGGCGTGAAGTTGTCACCAAAGTGCACAAAGAGGAATTCTCCGACGTGCAGCTTTCCCATGTGCTGGCGGACAATTGCGCCATGCAGCTGGTGCGCAATCCCAAGCAATATGACGTGATCGTCACCGACAATCTGTTCGGCGACGTTTTGTCGGACGAAGCGGCGCAATTGACCGGCTCCATCGGCATGCTGCCTTCGGCGTCATTGGGCGCCAAGATCGGCGGTAAACAGGCGGCGCTTTATGAGCCGATCCACGGCAGCGCGCCGGACATTGCGGGCAAGGGTCTCGCCAATCCCATCGCCTCCATTCTCTCCTTCGCCATGTGCCTGCGCTATTCCTTCGGGCGGGTGGAAGACGCCAAGCTGTTGGAGAAAGCGGTGGAACAGGTGCTGGCCGAAGGCTATCGCACCGGCGACATCATGCAGACTGGCATGATCCAGCTCGGCACGGAAGCGATGACGGATCAGATCCTGAAGGCGCTGGCGAAGCTGTCAGTATAAAACCGGGTTGAAACTGCTTCCACTGCCGCTCGCCCAAGCTCGCGGCGTTCGTCACTTGAAACGGCCGTCGCGCTAGGCTGACGCTAGCGACGAACCGTTTCATTCGCCCAAGGCGAACCGTTCCTCACGGCACCGACCACAGCCGGATGAGATTGTGGATCACCACTTCCATCCGTACCCGGCTGACATAGTCCATCTTCAAGCCTTCCGTCGCCAGCACGTCCTGCAATTCATAGAGCGTGTTGCGCTGGCGTTCCTCCGGGATCACGCTCTCGATGAAGGTGACGGAGACCAGCCGCGTGCCCGATGTCACCGGCCGCACTTCATGCACCAGGGTCGAAGGATAAATGAAGGCCTCGCCGGGCTTGCCCTTCACCATCACCGGCATGGTGCCGATATGCAGCACCAGCTCGCCGCCTTCATACGCGGCGGGATCGTTCAGGAAGATAGTGCAGGACAGGTCGGAGCGCATGCGGAACGGCTCCGGCCCCCCAATGGTCATGTAAGATGCATCGGCGTGCGGACCGTATTTCATCCCCGGCTCATAGCGACTGAGCAGTGGCGGCGCGATGCGTTTGGGGTAGGCGAAATCGCGGAAAGGCCGGCAGCGCTGGAAGGCATCCACCACGATCTTCGCCGCTTCCTGGTAACGGGGCTCGCTCTGGTCGGACTGAAGATTGACTTTGGCGATGTTGTGGACGTTCGACAGCCGGCCTTCGACAAAGCGCAATTCCTTGGAGAATTGCACCAGACGCGCGATTTCCGCTGCGTTCAAAAAATCCCGTATTTCAAGGAACATGCGGCCCCCGTTTGAAACCCTGTAAACCTTAGCAAAGCCCCACATGCCTGCCCATGCAGGCATGGCCCCGGTGATCCGGGCAACAGTTCCTTAAATCACTCTGTAAACATGGGCAAAAGGTAATTCTCCTGCCCATCTGTGCGCCAAAGCGGAGACAATTTCGAGCGACTTGCGGACTAGAAAATTTGTGCGCCGCGAAGGAACATTCCCGCATGCGGCTGGTTATTGCTGACGGTGACGAGCCAACCGAAAAGCGATGACCTGTCGCGTTCCGGAAATGAGCCGCGGCGCGCCTTCGCGTCAGAACTCAAGGCCCGGTCGATATGTCAGTCAGCGAATTTCTCCCTTCCGCAAGCCGTGCCGTAAAGGCGGGCGCAGCGCGTTCATCGCGCGCCCGCTGGCTCTTGTGGGGTGTCGGCGTTCTTCTGCTGCTGGGTCTGGCCTGGTTTGGTTATCGCATCTTCGCGCCATCCAAGCCTCATGCGCCGCCGCCCGCGCCGGTGAGAACCGCGCAAGCGGTCAAGGAAGACGTGACCATGGTGCAGAACACCATCGCCACCGTGGTCTCGCCTGCCACCGTCCAGGTGACGGCCCAAGTGCAAGGCAAGCTTCTCACCGCCTATTTCAAAGAAGGCGATCTGGTGAAGAGGGGCGATCCGCTGTTCCTGATCGATCCCGCGCCCTTCCAGAATGCGCTTGCCCAGGCGAAAGCGCAGCTCGCGAAGGACAGCGCCACGCTGCAAAGTGCTCAGAATGACGAAAAGCGTTACACCGCGCTTTACTCCCAGAACGCCATCTCGCAGCAAGTGCGCGACCAGGCGGTGGCGACGGCGGGGGCCGACGCCGCCACGGTGGAATCCGACAAGGCGGCAGTGAACATTGCGGCCGAGAATCTGGGCTATACCCGCATCACGTCACCCATCGACGGTAAGACCGGGCCGATCATGATCCAGCCCGGCAATGTGATCATGGTCGCCGGCGCGTCCAACACGGCCTCGCCGCTGGTCACCATCACCCAAATCCAGCCGATCAAGCTCTCCATCTTCCTGCCCCAGACTCAATTGCCCCAGATTCAGGCGCAGATGACGGCAGGCAAGCTTGAAGCCGTGGTGCCCATGCCGGGCGCACAAGGCGGCAAGGAACAGGCCCCGGTCGATTTCGTCTCCAACATGGTTGGCGCCAACAATGGCACCATCGAGGTGCGCGCCACCTTCCCCAACACCGATCAGCGGCTGGTGCCAGGCCAGAACGTCAATGTCGGCATCACCATCGGCCAGATTGCGGGCGCCACCGTGGTGCCGCGCGACGCCGTTAATGTCGGTCCGGACAACTCCTATGTCTATGTCGTGGATAAGAACGATATGGTCGCGTCCAAGACCGTCAAGGTGTTGAACGATGACGGGGCGATGGACGCCATCCAGGGCGACGTGAAACCGGGCGACCAGGTGGTGGTGGAAGGCCAATTGCGCATCGTGCCCGGCGCCAAGGTGGCGATCCGCAACAATGGACGCCAGCGCGCGTCCAG
>DATNGI010000101.1:0-37305 GCA_035605955.1 Rhizomicrobium sp. | reverse complement strand
GGCTTCCAGGCTGGTCAGGTAAGAGGCGGAAGCCGCCCAGGCGCGGGCATATTCGTCGGCAAAGCCGTCGAGCAGGTCGCGGGCGCGCTGGCCATAAGGTCCCTCGCCCGTGATCATGCCCAGCCGGTTCAGGACGCCGCCCATAATTCCGTTGGCGGACGGCACCGCCTGGTCGTAGAGCACCCGCGCGCGGACCAAGAGCGTTTCGGCATCGTCGCTGGCAGTGTGATAACCGCTCTTTTGCGGGTTCCAGAAATGCTGGTTGAGGGTTTCCACCCAGCGCTTGGCGTCGTTCAAGAAACGACCCTCGCCGGTCACTTCCCATAGATGCAGCGCCGCGCGCGCCATCAGGGCGTAATCGTCAGCGAAGGCCTTGGCGCCGCGCTTGCCGCCATTGGCCGAGTGATAAAGAAGATCGCCCTCGCCCAACGCTTTCACGATGGAATCGAAGGTCGAGACCGCGACCTGAATCCAATCGGGGCGGTCCAGTGCCGCGCCCGCCTGGGCCAGTGCCGAGATGGCCAGGGCGTTCCAATCGGCCAGGAGCGTCTCGTCGCGGTTGGGGCGCACGCGCTTCTCGCGCGCCTCGAGCAGGATGGCGCGCTGACGCGCCAGAAGCGCATCATCGGCATCGTTGAGCGGCGGCTGGGGATGGCCCGTGCGGCGCAAGACGTTCCTGCCCATATGGTTGCCGTCACGGGTGACGCCATAGACCTGCTTGAAGCGCTGCACGAAGGTGCCGGCAAGCGCGGCATCCACTTCCGCTTCGCTCCAAAGATAATATTTGCCTTCTTCGCCTTCGGATTCCGCTTCCAGCCCGGCAGCAAAGCCATCGGCCATTTTCAGATCGCGCAGCATCCAGGCGACGGTTTCCTCCAGCCGCTGGCGGGAAAGGCCGTTGCGGTTGAATTGCCAGATACCGATCATGAATTCGACCATCAAGGCATTGTCGGCCAGCATCTTCTCGAAATGCGGCACCAGCCAGCGTTCGTCGATCGTGTAGCGGAAGAAGCCGCCGCCGATATGATCGTAAAGGCCGCCGAGCACGGCATTGTCGATGGTGCAAGTCACCATCTGCAGAAATTGCTGGATGCCCGAACGCAGATAGGCGTTCCACAGAATCTGCAGGAAGATGGCTTGCGGGAATTTCTGGGTGCCGTTGTTGAGATAGGCCAGCTGGCCGCCCAGGAAAATGTCATAGCGCTGACCCATGCGCAGCGCCGCGGCATCGATCTGGATGGCTTCGGCTTGGGCGCGCATGTCGCGATCGAGCAGATGCGCCATCTGATCGGCGATGGTCTGCGCGGTCCTCGCCGCTTCCTCGGGCCTTTCGCGGTAAAGCGTGGCGATCTCGGTCAAGGCGCGCATGAAGGGAGGCTGACCCAGCCGCTCCTCCTTGGGGAGATAGCCGCCGGTGAAGAAAGGTTGGCCCTTGGCGTTCAGGAAAATGTTGAGCGGCCAGCCGCCATTATGGCCCATGATGTTGGAGGCCGCCTGATACATCTGGTCGAGGTCAGGCCGTTGAACGCGGTCGGCAATGACGGGGATGAAATTCTCATTGATGAACTTCGCCGTTTCCGGGTCCGAAAAACTTTCCCGGTTCATCACATGGCACCAATGGCACGCGGAATAGCCGATGGAGAGCATGATGGGTTTGCCCGACGCTTCCGCCTCGGCCAGGACATCGGTGCTCCAAAGCCGCCACTGAACCGGATTGTCCTTGTGCGCCAAAAGATAGGGGCTGGTGGCGTTGTCGAAAGCGCTCATCACGGGTTCCATTAGCGGCGGCGATGGTGGAAAATCGCCAGAGGTTTGAAAGGCCGCGCTTCTTAGCCGAAACCGCCTGCCCCAGGAAGGGTGAGCCACGGCCGCGAAGCGGATGAAATGGTCCGGGGGACCATTTCAAGTGGCGAACGCCGCGAGCACAAGCGAGCGGCCGGGTGCTACGAAGAGGGCAAAGGCCCCCACGGCGAGGGTTCGGGAAGGGATTTTCTATGAAAGTACATGTCGAACTGGATATGACGCCGGAGGAAGCCCGCGCCATGATGGGCCTGCCGGACATCGCCCCTCTGCAGAAGCAGATGCTGGACGACATGCGCGCCCGGATGGGCAAGGCCATGGAAGCGGGCGATATGGAAGGCTTGATGCGGGCTTGGATGCCGCTGGGCGGGGCGGAAGCCTTCACCCAATTCCAAAAATTCCTCTGGGACAGCGCCAGCATGGTCGCCCGGGGCGGCAAGCCCAAGGAAAAGCCCTGATTTGACGGACGCGGCGACGATTTATGCCCTGGCCAGCGCCCCCGGCCGCGCCGGCGTGGCGCTGGTACGCGTTTCGGGACCCCGCGCCGGGGACGCGCTTTCGGCTTTGGCAGGCTCTTTGCCGGCACCGCGCATGGCGGCGGTGAGGACCCTGCGCCAGGCGGACCTGGAGATCGACCAGGCCCTGGTTTTGTGGTTTCCCGGACCGCACAGCTTCACCGGCGAAAATGTCGCCGAATTCCATATTCATGGCGGCCGGGCGGTGCGCGAAAGCCTGTTCGCAGCCTTGGAAAGTCTTGGCGCGCGCCCGGCCCGGCCCGGTGAATTTTCCCGCCGCGCCGTCGAGCATGGCCGCCTCGACCTCACCCGGGCCGAAGCCATCGCCGATCTGGTGGAGGCGGAGACGCCGGCACAGCTTGCCCAAGCGCTGCGCCAATATGACGGCGCGCTGGCTTCGCTCTATGAGGGCTGGCGGGGCAGGCTGGTTGCGGGTTTGGCGCATGCTGAAGCGGCCATCGATTTTTCCGACGATGGCGTGGGCGGCGAGGAATTCGCCACCGCGCGGGCAGCGGTGACCCAGATTATCGCGGAGATCCAGGCGCATCTGGAGGATGGACGGCGCGGAGAAGCGCTGCGGGAAGGTTTGCGCATCGCCATCATTGGCCCGCCCAATGCCGGCAAAAGTTCGCTGATCAACGCCCTGGCGCAACGGGAGGCCGCCATCGTGTCCGACATTGCCGGCACCACCCGAGATGTGATCGAGCTCAGGCTCAATCTGGGCGGTTATCTGGTGCATGTGGCCGACACGGCGGGCCTGCGCGAGGCCGACGATGCGATCGAGGCCGAGGGCGTGCGCCGGGCGCTGGCCAAGGCGCGCGAAAGCGACCTGGTTTTGCTGCTGGTGGATGGCACTGCTCCGTACACGGATCAATTCCCGGCCAAGCCCGATCTGGTGATTTCCAACAAGAGCGATCTGCCGGGATTTCAGAAACGCGATGGCCTCGCGCTCTCGCTCAAGAGCGGTGAAGGCTTGAGCCGGCTTATCGAAACGCTCAGTGCGATGGTAGCCGAAAGGCTGGAAACAAAGGGCGAAACCCCCGCGCTGACCCGGCCGCGTCATCGCGAAGCGCTGGGCGAAGCGCTCGCGTCCTTGCGCCACGGCCTTGATGCGCCCGCGGATCAGCCGGAATTGTTCGCCGAAGATCTGCGCCTGGCGTTGCGCGCCGTTGGCCGCATCCTGGGCCGGGTCGATGTCGAAGAATTGCTCGATGTCGTCTTTCGGGATTTTTGCATAGGGAAGTGAGCCGCGGTCCGCGAGCGGGCGAAATCGCCGTCGCTAGCGGCAGCGTTGTGCGAAGGCGATTTCGAGCGGCGAACGATTGCTCTGAAGAGGCGATGCGCGTATTGAGCCGCGCCATGAGCGGCTTTGACGTCATCGTGATCGGGGGCGGCCATGCCGGCTGCGAGGCGGCAGCGGCTTCGGCGCGGGTGGGCGCGCGCACTCTGCTCCTGACCCATCGCTTCGACACTTTGGGCGAAATGTCCTGCAATCCCGCCATCGGCGGGGTGGGCAAGGGCCATCTGGTCCGGGAGATCGACGCTCTCGATGGGCTGATGGGTCGGGTGGCGGACAAGGCCGGCATCCAATTCCGTCTGCTCAACCGGCGCAAAGGGCCGGCGGTGCGCGGTCCCCGCGCCCAGGCTGACCGCGCGCTTTACCGGTGTGCGATGCAGGGGGCACTGCGCGAGGTCGCCAATCTGGAAATCCAGGAAGCGGCAGCGGAAGACCTGATTTTGAAGGACGGCCGCGTCACCGGCGTACGGACGGCGGCCGGCAAAGAGATTTTTGCCGCCGCGGTGGTGCTTACCACCGGCACCTTCATCAATGGGCTGATCCATATCGGTGAAACCCAGATTCCGGCAGGCCGGATGAAAGCCTCGGCCTCATGTAGCGAAGCGGTAGGTCAAAATAAAACCGATGGCGTAGAGCCGCCGTCATTGGGATTGTCCAAGACCCTCTATGGCTTCGGCTTGCCCATGGGGCGGCTCAAGACCGGCACCCCGCCGCGCTTGGACGGGCGGACCATCGATTGGGCCGCGCTTGAATCCCAGGCTGGCGACGATCCGCCCCTGCCCTTCTCGTTTCTGACCCAGGCCATCACCACGCCGCAGATCGCCTGCGCCATCACCCGCACCACGCTTCAGACCCACGAGATCATCCGCGCCAATCTGCACCGGGCGCCGATGTATAGCGGCCAGATCGCGTCCACCGGTCCGCGCTACTGTCCCTCCATCGAGGACAAGGTAAGCCGCTTCGCGGATCGGGAAAGTCACCAAATTTTCCTTGAGCCGGAAGGGCTTAACGACGACACGATTTATCCCAATGGCATTTCCACCTCCCTGCCCCAGGATGTCCAGCTGGCTCTGCTGGCGACCATTCCCGGGCTGGAGAACGCTGCGGTTCGCCGGCCGGGCTATGCCATCGAGTATGATTATGTTGATCCCCGCGCCCTCACCCCCGCCCTGGCGGTGAAAACCGTGCCCGGCCTTTACCTGGCGGGCCAGATCAATGGGACCACCGGATATGAGGAGGCCGCGGCTCAAGGCCTGACGGCGGGATTGAATGCGGCTCGGGCGGCGAGTGGCGGCGAGCCGTTCATTTTGGATCGCGCCCAGGCCTATATCGGAGTGATGATCGACGATCTGGTGACCAAGGGCGTCAGCGAGCCCTATCGCATGTTCACCTCTCGCGCCGAATATCGCCTGAGTCTGCGGGCGGACAACGCCGATCAACGTCTCACCCCGCTGGGTGAGAAGGCCGGGCTGGTCGGACGAGAGCGCCGGACGGCCTTTGCCGACAAGATGGAAAGGCTGGCTGTTTCACGTGAAACGGTGGCCCGGCTGACCCTGACGCCCAATGAAGCCGCCAAATTTGGCCTCTCGATGCGGCAGGACGGGGTCCGCCGCAGCGCCCAAGAATTGTTGAGCCTACCGCAAGTCGAATTCCCTCGATTGGCCGCGATATGGCCGGAATTGCAGGATTTTGCCCCGGACGTTGTCGAGCAGCTGGAGATCGACGCCCAGTATGCGGGTTATCTGGATCGCCAGGATGCCGATATTCTGGCCTTTCGCCGGGATGAAGGCCGTACCCTGCCCGCTGATCTGGATTATCGCGCCGTGATCGGGCTTTCGAACGAAGTCCGGCAGAAGCTGGAGGCCATCCGGCCCGCCACCCTCGGCCAGGCCAGCCGAATCGAAGGGGTTACCGCCGCCGCCCTCACCTTGGTCTTGGCCCATGTCAAAGGCGCCAAAAGGGCAAAAATTGCCGAAACCGGGTTGAAGCGTGCCTGAAGCGGCTTTCGGGCCTGCGGAATTCGCCGCCGCCACCGGCGTTTCACGTGAAACGCTGGCCCGGCTGGAGCGCTATGCCGGCCTGCTAAAAGACTGGAACAGCCGGCATAATCTGGTCTCGGAACGCTCGCTGGAGGACCTTTGGCGGCGGCATTTCTGGGATTCTGCTCAGTTGGGCTCCCTCGTCCCAAGCGGAATCCGGACTTTGGCGGATCTGGGCTCCGGCGCGGGTTTTCCCGGACTGGTTCTGGCGGAACTGCTCCGCGGCCGGGTTTCCGTGACCCTGAACGAAGCCACGGCCAAAAAATGCGCCTTCCTGGCGGCTGCCGCCGAGGCCATGGAACTCCCGGTCGAGATCCGGAACCAGAGAATGGAACAAGCGCCGGTCCAGCCCTTCGATCTGGTTACGGCCCGCGCCTGTGCCCCCTTGCCTCAATTGCTATCGTATGCACAGCATTTCCTAGGCCCGAACAGCGTTTGCCTGTTCCTCAAGGGTCAAAATGTGGGGTCCGAATTGACGGAAGTCCATAAATCTTGGAAGATGGGAGTCAGGCAGATCCCAAGCCTGACCGACCCATCGGGTGTCATATTGGAGCTGAGGGAGCTGTCGCCCCATGACCGAACCCCGCAAGAAACCCCGCGTGTTGGTCGTCGCCAACCAAAAGGGCGGCGTCGGTAAGACCACCACCGCCATCAATCTTTCGACCGCGCTGGCGGCTATCGGCGAGCCGACCTTGGTGATCGACATCGATCCCCAGGGCAATGCCTCGACCGGGCTGGGCGTGGCACGCGCGTCGCGCACCGTCACGACCTATGACGTGCTGATGGGAGAGGCGAAGCTCCAGGACGCGATCATGCCCACCCGGATTCCCAAATTGTCGATCGTGCCCGCGACGGTGGATCTATCCGGCGCCGAGCTGGAGCTGATCGACAAGCCAAGGCGCAATTTCATCTTGAAGGATGCTTTGGCAGAATATTCCGCACACGGAGCATCCGAATTCTCCTATGTGCTGATCGATTGCCCGCCATCGCTGACGCTGCTCACCATCAACGCGATGACAGCGGCCGACGCCGTGATGGTGCCGTTGCAATGCGAGTTCTTTGCGTTGGAGGGACTCAGCCAATTGCTCAAGACCATCGAGCTGGTGCGCGCCAACATCAACCCGTCGCTGGAGATCCAGGGCATCGTGCTCACCATGTTCGACAAGCGCAACAAATTGTCGGACCAGGTCGCCGCCGATGTGCGCGAGAATATGGGCGCCAAAGTCTACAACACCGTGATCCCGCGCAATGTGCGCATCTCCGAAGCGCCCAGCCATGGCGTGCCGGCGCTCGTTTATGATCTGCGTTGTCCCGGCAGCCAGGCCTATATCAAGCTTGCAGGTGAACTGATTCAGCGCGAACGCATTGGAGCCGCCGCATGACGCCCAAGGAAGAACGGCCGCGCGGGCTGGGCAGGGGGCTTTCGGCACTGATCGGCGATGAAGCCGTGCCGATGCGCGGCGAACCGGCGCCGAAAGCGACGCGCACTTTGCCGGTGGCCTTCCTCAAGCCTGGCAAATATCAGCCGCGCAAGAATTTCGCCGATGACGCACTGGCCGAACTCGCGGCTTCGATCAAGGAGAAGGGCGTGCTCACGCCGATCCTGGTCAGGCCGCTGGGTGCGGATGCTTATGAGATCGTGGCGGGCGAGCGGCGCTGGCGGGCGGCCCAGATGGCCAAGCTCCATGACGTGCCAGTGGTGGTGCGCGAGTTGGCCGATGCCGAGGCGCTGGAAATCGCGATTATCGAGAATGTCCAGCGCGCCGACCTCAATCCGATCGAGGAGGCGGCGGCCTATCAGGAGTTGATCGATCGCTTCGGTCGCACCCAGGAACAGGTGGCGCAAGAAGTCGGCAAGAGCCGGCCCCATGTCGCCAATACCATCCGACTGCTGCGCTTGCCCAATTCAGTGAAGGCGCTGTTGCAGGAAGGCAAACTCACCGCCGGTCATGCGCGAACGCTGTTAAATGCCCCCGATCCGGAGGCCGCAGCCTGGGAAATCCTCAAAGGCGGCATGACAGTGAGGCAAGCCGAACAGCGTTCGGCGAAGAAGGCCAAACCCGGTGGAAAACCTGCCAAGGACCCCAATGTGGCTGACCTGGAAGCCAGCGTTTCCAACAGCTTGGGGCTAAAAATCCAGATCATCCACAAAGGGGATAAAGGTGGGGAAGTTCGGATTTCCTACGCCAGCCTGGAGCAGCTGGACGAGATCACGCGCCGCTTGAGCCGGCACTAGCCGCAGCCAGCGCGGCAGACGGATCGATGCGGCCGTCATAAAGCGCCCGGCCCACCACCACACCTTGAATGTTGGGCTCATTCGCCGCCATCAAGGTCTCGATGTCGGCCAGCGCGCCGACGCCGCCGGACGCGATCACGGGGATCGACAGGCTCTTCGCCAGCGCTGCCGTGGCTTTCACATTCACGCCTTGAAGCAAGCCGTCGCCATCGATGTCGGTGAAGAGCAGGGCGGCGACCCCCGCATCCTCGAACCGTCTGCCCAGTTCGACCGGCGTCAATTCGCTGACCTCGGCCCAGCCCTGCACTGCGATCTTGCCGCCTTTGGCGTCGGCGCCCACCACAATCTGGCCGGGATGGGCGCGCGCCGCTTCTTTCACAAAGGTGGGGTTCATCAGCGCGGCGGTGCCCAGAATGACGCGCGTGATTCCGGCCGCCAGCCAGAATTCGACGGCGGCGCGATCGCGGATGCCGCCACCCAACTGGATCGGCAGATCGATGGCACTGCGGATCGCTTTGATCGCGCTGGCATTGATGCTGTGGCCTTCGAACGCGCCGTTCAAATCCACGCAATGCAGCCAACGAAAACCCTGCGCGGCAAAGTCCTTCGCCTGCTGCGCCGGATTGGTGTTGAACACGGTGGCGTCTTCCATCACGCCACGCTTCAACCTTACGCACTGGCCGTTCTTGAGATCGATGGCGGGAAAAATGATCATGGAGTCCAGTGCATGAAATTGGAAAGAATTTTCAATCCCACCGCCTGGCTCTTCTCGGGGTGGAACTGAGTGCCGACCAGATTGTCGCGCCCAATCGCGGCGGTGACGGCGCCGCCATAATTCGTGGTCGCGAGAAGCGTGGCGCGATCGGCAGGCTTCATCTCGAAACTGTGCACATAATAGGCGTTGGCATCGGGTTCCAGGCCCACGAAGATGGGATGATCCGCGACCGGCTCGATCTCGTTCCAGCCCATGTGTGGAATCTTGAGCGCGGGATCGGCGGGTTTGATCGGCACGACATCGCCTTCGATCCAATTCAGGCCGGGATGGATACCGAACTCGCGTCCGGCGGTCGCCATCAATTGCATGCCCACACAAATGCCCAGGAATGGTCGGCCGTTCCGCAGAACAGTTTCATTCAGGGCATCGATCATGCCGGGAACGGCGGAGAGGCCCCGCATGCAATCGGCGAAGGCACCCACGCCGGGCAATACGATGCGGTCGGCACTCTTCACCAAGGCGGGGTCGGCCGTGACGACAATCTCCTGGCGACTGCCGGCCGTGGCGCGGCCCAAAGCTTTCGCCGCCGAGGCGATATTACCGGAGCCGTAATCGATCAAAGCGGTGCGCATGCGCGGTTCCCGAATGCGCGGGCTCTATAGCGGCTCAAGGCCCGTTTGTCGAAGCTCAGGGCGCGGTGGAGGATTTCAGGGACGGCGCGGCCAGTCGCTTGAGTGTTTCATGCCCAAAACGCAGACCTGCTCTGCCAAGCCAAGTATAATCGAACTTAGCAGGCACGACCGCGCCGTGCCTCAACCGCCAGCCCTGCTCGGCCACCGCCAGGCGCACTGGGTCGGCCAGGGGCGAGGCCATGGCGGCCATCAGACTCATCACCACAAAGGCCAAAGCGAGATTGGCGGTTTCGATGCGCTCCATGGCGCGACCGCCACCAAGCGAGATCGCTGCCGCGCCGGCATACGCAATGGCATAGGCCGCCAGCAGCAACACCAGCGCCGCCGCCATGACACGGGGCGCGGTAAAGCCGAAGGCGGCCACGCGCGTCTGCAATGCCATGGCACAAAGCGTGACCAGAGGTGCAAGCAACAGCGCGCCGGCAAATTCCAACCGCCGCCGCCATGCGGGCCGCCACTCGCCATTGCCGTAGGATGCGTTGATGCCGACGGTCAAAATGAGTGCCGTCAGCATCGACAAGGCCAAAGGCGGGAGCCAGCGCGTCAACGACCAGAACAGAATCGCAAATGTCGCAGCGAAGATGGCAACGGCGAACATGGCGGTCAGCGCCGACGCAAGACCGTCACTGGCCATCCGCAATATCGCGCCATCTAGAAACTGCGCCACCAGCACCACCACCATCGCCATCAAGAGCAGCGCAGCGAATCCCGTTATGGAAAGAGTGTGCCACACGGCCCAGAGCCCGGCGGCGCAAATCCCGCAGAGCAGGAGTTGAACGGACAGTCCCCAGCTTGCATGATGGAATGCGCGATAATGCGCCGGACGGCACTTGGCTTGCGCCAGAAGCAGCGATTGTCCGATGAAAAGAATCACCCCCGCCATCGCCGCAAGCCACAGCGCGGGTGAATCTGGATCGCTTCCTACAGCGCGCCAATGCTGGTAGAGGCCAAGGCCGAAAAGAAACAGCGATGCACTTGCCGTCCAGATGAAAAGCGGGCGCGCCCTAATTCGCCCCAGCCCCTGAATCAGAAGCGCCGGCGCAAGCGCTCCCGCTATGGCCAGGCCAGAGGCGATTTGCGTGTCGGCCCACCAATGATGCTTGCGGCCATGAAGCAAAAAGGCGAAGGCGGCCGCCTGTACCAGCGCCAGTCCCAGGCGGCACAGAAGCAGAAGGATATTCAACGTGTGATTGTGCCGCCAAACCCAAGGTAGAATCGGCGTGTCGGCTGAAGGCGGGGGCATGCCGGGACGTGCCGACTCCCGCCCACTGGAAAAATCGCTCGGATCGTGCGGCTCGAAGTGCAAAGGCGGCTCGGGTGTCCAGGCAAGATTCGGCTTGTCCACCCAGCGCGGTTTTTTTCTCCCCATGGTCGTAAGACTTAACGGGAGCGGGGCGTGACGTCTCGTGGCTTTCGGTCCGCTGGTTAATCCGTCGGCGGACGATTAGTTATCATCCATTTTCAAAGCGGCGATAAAGGCTTCCTGGGGGATGTCCACCTTGCCGAATTGGCGCATCTTCTTTTTGCCCTCTTTCTGCTTGTCGAGGAGCTTGCGCTTGCGGCTGATGTCGCCGCCATAGCACTTCGCCGTCACGTCCTTGCGCAGCGCCGAGAGCGTTTCGCGCGCGATCACCTTGCCGCCGATGGCAGCTTGGATCGGAATCTTGAACATGTGGCGCGGGATCAAATCCTTCAGCTTCTCGCACATGGCGCGGCCACGGCCTTCGGCGCGCTGGCGATTGACGATCATACTGAGCGCATCTACCGGGTCGTCATTGACCAGGATGGACATCTTCACAAGATCGCCTTCTTCGTATTTGTCGATGTGATAGTCGAAGCTGGCATAGCCGCGCGACACCGATTTCAGCCGGTCATAGAAATCGAACACGACCTCGTTCAGCGGCAGCATATAGACCACCAGGGCGCGGCTGCCGGCATAGGTGAGCTCGACCTGGCGGCCGCGCCGGTCTTCGCACAGCTTCAGCACCGAGCCCAGATATTCGTCCGGCACCAGGATGGTGGCTTTGATCCAAGGCTCTTCGATGCGATCGATATAGACCACATCGGGCATGTCGGCGGGATTGTGCAGCTCCTTCATGGAGCCGTCGTTCATATAGGAGCCGTCGTTCATATAGATGTGATAGATCACGCTGGGCGCGGTGGTGATGAGATCGAGATTGAATTCCCGCTCCAGCCGCTCGCGCACGATTTCCAGATGCAGCAAGCCTAAGAATCCGCAGCGGAAGCCGAAGCCCAGCGCGGCAGAGGATTCCGTTTCATAAGTGAAGCTGGCGTCATTGAGATGCAGTTTGCCGAGCGCCTCGCGCAGATCGTCGAACAGCGCCGCGTCCACCGGGAAGAGGCCGCAGAACACCACTTGCTGCGCCTTCTTGAAGCCGGGCAGGGGAACGGGCGTGCCCTTGCGTTCATCGGTGATGGTGTCGCCCACCTGCGTGTCGGCCACCTGCTTGATCTGGGCGGTCAGGAAGCCCACTTCGCCGGGCCCCAATTTCTCGACCGAAATTTTCTTGGGCGTAAAAACGCCGATTTGTTCCACTTGATAGACGGCATCGGTCGCCATCATGCGGATCTTCTGGCCCTTCTTGAGTTCGCCATCGACGATACGCACCAAGACCACCACGCCCAGATAGGCGTCGTAATAGGAATCGATCAGCAGCGCTTTCAGTGGCGCGTCCAGTTCGCCCTTGGGCGGAGGCAAGCGGGTCACCACGGCTTCCAGCACCAGGTCGATATTGAGACCGGTCTTGGCCGAGATCGGCACCGCGTCGCTGGCGTCCAGCCCGATTACATCCTCGATCTGCTGCTTGACCCGGTCGGGCTCGGCCGCGGGCAGGTCGATCTTGTTCAAGACCGGAACGATCTCCAGCCCCGCATCGATCGCCTGATAGACATTGGCGAGGGTCTGTGCCTCGACGCCCTGGCTGGCGTCCACCACCAGCAGCGCGCCTTCGCAGGCCGCCAGACAGCGGCTGACCTCATAGCCGAAGTCCACATGCCCGGGCGTGTCCATCAGGTTCAGGACATAGTCCTTGCCGTCGGCCGCCTTGTAATCCAGCCGCACGGTTTGGGCCTTGATGGTAATGCCGCGCTCGCGCTCGATATCCATGGAATCGAGCACCTGATCCTTCATCTCGCGATTGGAGAGGCCGCCCGTGACCTGGATCAGCCGGTCGGCCAGGGTGGACTTGCCATGGTCGATATGGGCGACGATGGAGAAGTTGCGGATTTGGGCGAGATCAGGCATGCGCTCCTGGGCCTATCGCTTCGCTATATGAGGCCGTAGGCGCGGGGGTCTAGCATCTTGAAGGGCGGCGTCCAACAGGCCTTTTGCGGCAGCACAAACCCCGTGCGATCATAGGCTTAGGATGTTGAACTATCTCTATCTCGACTATGGCGGGCAGGCCAAAACCCGGGCCGAGCTGAAATACAGCCTGATCTCGCTTCGGACCGAGCTGGACCCCGGCGCGGCCCGGATCCTGATCGCGACCGACGCGCCCCAGGTCTATCGGGCCTGGCCGGTCATGGTCATGGATATCGAGTCGCGCATTCCGGCCTGGTCGGGCGGCGGGCTTTACCATCACCGCATCAAGCCGGCGCTGGTACAGGCAGCGCTCAAGGAGCTGGGCGAGCCGGTTCTTTTGCTGGACGCGGATTCCATCATCCGTCCCGGTTTTCATGCCGAGGTCGAGGCCAAGATGGTGGACGCGGTGGTGATGAACCGCTTCGAAAAAAGCAACCCGATCCCGCCGCTCAAAGGCTTTCGCACCACGTTGCCGCATCTGGGCGCCTATCGTTACGACGTGGCGCATAGCTGGATGTACAATAGCGGCCTGATCGGCATGCGGCCCCAGCATTTGCCGCTTCTGGACGATACGCTGGCGATGGTCGATGCTTTGATGGGCCGCGCCAAGAAATTTCCCACCATCGAGCAATTCGCGCTGTCGGAAGTGTTGCGGTTTAGCCAGACACCGGTCGCGGAAATCCACGACAGTTTTCTGCATTACTGGCAGGGGCGGCGGCGAATCTACATGGCGGCCCAGATTGCCAAGAGTTTGTCGCCGGACTGGGATGATCTCACCCCGCCCAAACAATGGGCCGAGATGAATAGCTGGAAAATCCGCGCCTACAATTATTATCACGGCATCACGCATATGGCGGAGCTGTTCAAGTGAGCGCGCCCGAGCTGAAAGAACTTTGGCCCGGCCAATCCGTGCCGCTGCTAAAGGCACTGCATATCCTCACACACAATGGCGGGCTGAACGCGGATTCACGGCGCAAGTTGAAACAGGTGCAGCATCTGGCACAGTTGATAAAGCCTGCCATTGACGCCGCCTTGAACGAGAAAGACGCGCCGGTGCTGGCAGATCTGGGCGCGGGCAAATCCTATCTGGGGTTTATTCTCTACGATCTTTATTTCGGGCCTGCGGGCCGGGGCCGAGTGGCGGCAGTGGAAGCGCGTGCTGACCTCATCGCCACCGCGAAGAAGATCGCGCGCGATAGCGGGTTCGACCGCATGGATTTCGTCGAAGGCCGTATCGGGGATTCATCGCTGGGGGCGGTCGATATCGTCACGGCGCTCCATGCCTGCGACACCGCCACCGACGAAGCGATCCTATTTGCGCTTAAGCATGAAGCGAAATATGTCGCCCTGGTGCCCTGTTGCCAGGCGGAATTGGCGCGCGAGCTGGAAAGCTCGCATCGCGCGCTGGATCAGTTGTGGCGCCATCCCATTCAGCGGCGGGAGTTCGGGGCGCATCTGACCAATGTGCTGCGCGGGCTCTTTCTGGAAGCGCATGGCTACAAGGTTCGGGTGACCGAACTGACCGGCTTGGAACATTCGCTGAAGAACGAATTTATTTTCGCCGAGCGGCACCAGCGCGGCAATTCGCGCGCCCGTGCCGAATTCGAGAAGCTGGCGAAGGAAATCGGCGCGGCGCCGAAATTGTTGGCAGACGCTATCGCCTGAAACAACATTCACCATGGGCGGGCTTGACCCGCCCATCCATCCGTCTCCGAATTCATTTCTGGATGGCCGGCTCGGGGGCCGGCCATGGTGATCGGGGGATGTCAGCGCGCTGTAACTCTAACTACGAAGCGTGGCACCCGTCGCTTTGGCCACGCCCGCGACCAGCCTCTGCGCCAGGGCTTCGATCTCGGCTTCCGCCAGGGTCTTGTCCTTGGGCTGGATGCGCACGGCGATGGCGATGGACTTTTTGCCGTCGCCGACATTCTTGCCTTCATAGACATCGAACACCGACACGCTTTCGATCAGATTGCGGTCGGCCAGCTTGGCGGCTTTGACGATCTCGCCCGCCGGCACCTTCGCATCCACCACAAAGGCGAAATCGCGCTCGATGGCTTGGTACGGCGAAGGCGAGAACATCGCGCGGCCCTTGCGGGATTTGGGTTCGGGAATGGCATCGAGATTGATCTCGAACCCCGCCACCGGCAGCTTGAGATCGAACGCGGCCAAAATTCTAGGATGCAATTCGCCGAACCAGGCGATCTGCTTGGGGCCCAGCGCCACGGTGCCGCTCCGGCCCGGATGAAACCATGCGGGCGCACCGGCAAGAACCGGCGCGGTCATCGGCCCGCCCATCGCAGCTTCGAGCCCTGCCAGCATGGCCGATTTGGCGTCGAAGACATCGGCGGCGTGGCCGGATTTGCTCCAGTCGCGGGCGCCCGCACCTACGATCAAGCCCGCAGCATTGGCGCTTTGATCCTCGGGCATGCCGCTTTTGAACGCGGCCCCGATCTCGAACAGGTTGAAATCTGAGAGGCCGCGCGCGGCATTGCGCGCCGCTGCCGCCAGTAGCGACGGCAGAGGCGAGGGGCGAAGCGCATCCAGATCCGACGCGATGGGATTGGACAATTGGCGCGCCTCGTCGCCACCGCCGAACAGCTTGGCCTGGTCGCGGGCGATGAAGGAAAAGCTCACGCATTCATTGAAACCGCGCGCGGCAAGCGTCCGGCGCACGGCGCGCGACCGGCGCTGCGCCGATGTCAAAACGGGTTTGGCGACGGCATGCAAGCGTTCCAATGCCGCCGCCGGCACATCTTCCAGGCCATGGATGCGCACAATCTCTTCCACCAGGTCGGCAGGCCCGTCGATATCGCGGCGGTAGCTGGGCGGGGTCACATGCAAGATGTCGCCACGCTCCAGCACGGTGAAGCCCAAGCGGCACAGGATGCGGATGGATTCGCACTTGTCGATCTGAATACCGCCAAGGCCCTCGACCAGGGCCGGATCGAAATCGATATGTTTGTGCGGCGGCGGCAACTCACCCGCGATCACCACATCGGACGGTTCGCCGCCACACCATTCCAGGATCAGCTGGGTACAAAGCTCCAGGCCTGGCAGCACGAATTGCGGATCGACGCCGCGCTCGAAACGGTAGCGCGCATCCGAAACGATGCCCAGCTTACGGCCCGCGCGCGCCACCCGCACCGGATCGAACCAGGCGGATTCGATGAAGACATTCGCCGTTTCCAGCGAGCAGCCGGTATCTTCACCGCCCATGATGCCGGCGATGCCGCGCGCCGCCGCGTCGTCGGCGATGACGACGGTGTCGGCATCCAGTGTGTAGGTCTCCCCGTCCAGCGCCAGCACGGTTTCGCCAGCCTTCGCCATGCGGGCATGCATGTTGCCGGAAAGCTTGTCGGCGTCGAACACATGCAGCGGGCGGCCGCGATCCTGGGCGATCAGATTGGTGGCATCCACCAGGGCGGAGATGGATTTCATGCCCACCGCTTTCAGGCGGTCTTGCACCCAGCGCGGCGAAGGCCCGTTCTTGACGCCCCGGATCAAGCGGCCGGCAAAGACCGGGCAGGCGTTTTTGTTCTCTGGGGTGAAATCGAGCGAGATTCTTTTTGGACTGGGGAATTTCCCGGCCACCGGCTCGATCTTCTTGGTCTTGAGTGTGCCAAGCCCCGCTGCCGCCAGATCGCGTGCGATACCATGGACGCTGGCTGCGTCGCCCCGATTGGGCGTGATCGAGACGTCGAAAACCGGGTCGGTCAGGCCCAGGGCAGGGGCGGCAGGCATGCCGACCACCGCATCCGCGCCAAGCTCGATGATGCCGTCATGGTCCTCGCCCAAAAGCAGCTCGCGCGCCGAGCACATCATGCCGCGCGATTCCACGCCGCGGATGGTACCGATCTTAAGCGCTTCGCCGCTCGCCGGAATAACGGTACCGGGCCGTGCCAGCACCACCTTGATGCCGGCCCGCGCATTGGGCGCGCCGCACACGATCTGCAGTGGGTCTTTATCGCCTGTGTTCACCATACACAGCCGCAGCTTGTCGGCATTGGGATGTTTCTCGGCGCTGACAATTTCGGCGACGGTGAAATCCTTCAGGCGCGCGCCAACGTCCTCCACGCTTTCCACTTCCAGCCCGATGCTGGTCAGCTTGTCGGCGATGGTTTGGACGTCTGCAGTCGTATCAAGATGCTCTTTCAGCCAGGAGAGAGTGAATTTCATTTATGCCCCCTCCGGCCTACGCACGCTCGAGAGCGTGCTACGGCGCTCGGTTCGCTTGGCTGCGAACCTCGCTCCACCGCCGGCATGCTGGCGCATGCGCGGGGGCGGCGGGCCTGCGTATTCAGTCGGCAGGAGATCATTTGCTTAGACCTCCATCCAAGGTCGGCATGTCGAGGGCGGAAAAGCCGTAATGGCGCAGCCACCGGAGATCCGATTCGAAGAAGCTACGGATGTCGGGAATGCCGTATTTCAGCATCGCCATGCGGTCCAAGCCGAAGCCAAACGCAAAGCCCTGATAACGCTCCGGGTCGATGCCGCAATTGGCCAACACGCGCGGATGCACCAGGCCCGAGCCGCCCAATTCCAGCCAATCGTTGCCATGACCGAAGGTGATCTTGCCGGGCACCGAACGGTCGCAGCGCATGTCCCATTCCAGGCTGGGCTCTGTGAAAGGAAAGAAGCTGGGACGCGCGCGCAGCTCGATATCGTCGATCTCGAAAAAGGCTTTGCAAAACTCTTCCACCGTCCATTTCAGGTGGCCGAGATGAATGCCTTCATCCACCACCAAGGCTTCGACCTGGTGGAACATGGGCGAATGGGTGGCGTCGGAATCCACGCGATAGGTGCGGCCGGGAGAAATTATTCGGATCGGCGGCTTCTGGTTCAGCATGGTGCGCACTTGCACCGGCGAGGTGTGGGTGCGCAGCACATGGCTGGTACCGTCCGGCTGCGGCGCCACATAGAACGTGTCTTGCATCTGGCGCGCCGGATGATCGGGGGGAATGTTCAGCTTGGTGAAATTATAATCGTCATATTCGACATCCGGGCCTTCGGCGACGGCGAAGCCCATATCGGCGAAGATGGCGGTGATTTCGTCCAGCACCTGGGCGATAGGATGCACGGTGCCCTGGGTTTCAGGCCGCGGCGGCAGGCTCACATCGACCGTCTCGGTCTTCAGCCGCGCATCCAGCGCCGCGTCGGCCAACGCGCTTTTGCGCTCCGCGATGGCCGCCGCCACCGTGTCGCGCAGACCGTTGAGCAGCGGGCCTTGAAGCTTGCGTTCATCTGGGCTCATGCCACCGAGCGTTTTCAGCAACTCGCTGATCGTGCCCTTCTTGCCCAGCGCGGCGACGCGGATCGCTTCCAGATGAGCTTCATCGCCGGCCGCCAGAATCTGCGCCAGAAGATCGGATTGAAGAGACACGGCGTCGTTCATGAAAAGCCAAACTCCTGACAGGAATCAGCGGCCCGCCTTCATAGCAGGCCGCTTGCTCTGATGGAGTTTGAAATTCAGGCTTTCGCCGCGGACGCCTGATCCACCAGAGCCTTGAAGGCGGCGGGCTCGTGGACGGCGAGGTCGGAAAGCACCTTGCGGTCGATCTCGATACCGGCGCCGGCGAGCCCGCTGATAAATCGGCTATAGGTCACGCCATGCTCGCGGCAGGCCGCGTTGATGCGTTGGATCCACAGCGCGCGGAAATTCCGCTTGCGCTCCTTGCGGCCGATATAATTGTGCTGCAGCGACTTATCGACGGCGGCATTGGCCGTGGTGATGTTGTTCTTGCGACGGCCGCGCATGCCCTTGGCCTGCTTGAAGACCTTCTTGCGGCGGGCATGCGACGGTACGGAACGGGGGCTACGTGACATGGTGCTGTCTCCTTAAGCGTAGGGCATCCAGCGCTTGACGCGCTGTGTCTCGGACTCCGACAGGACGTCATGGAGTTCCTTGCGGGTACGCTTGGATTTGCTGATCAGCCGGTGGCGCTTATAGGCCTTGCCTGTCTTGAGCTTTCCGGTCGCGGTGAATTTGAAGCGCTTTTTGGCGCCCGACTTGGTCTTCATCTTGGGCATTTTGCTCTCCTCTGGCGGACGGATGTCCGCGGTCGCTTTCATGGGTCGCCACGGCATGCCCCGCCGGGCGGCCCGAAAGAGGGCGCGTTTAAGAGGAATCAGACGCGAAAATCAAGCCGGATGGGTCTTATTCGCTGCCATTGCCATCACGGCGACCGCGGGTCGGACTGGCGCTGGATGTGCCGGTGACGCCGAAATCCTTGGACTTGCTGCGGCCTTCGACCAAGTCGAAACCTTCGGCCGATAGGCCGCGCTTCAAAAGCTCGCGAACGGCCGATGCCCGGCTGGGCATCCGCTTAGCGAAGCGCCAGCTATCCAGCGCCTCCAGCTCTTCGGCGGTCAACATGATCTGAAGCCGCTCGCCACGGGTCAAATCATTCATGGTCAGCCTCTCAACACCCTGTAACACAAGCGGATTTCCGACACTTACTCATTCTCCGCATAAGCCTTAAAAGGCGTAATCGGCTTATAAAACTCTTTATGAGGAACCTCTGTTCCTTGCTGCAAGACCCAAAAGGGTACAAAACCAGCCTTTTGCTAACTTAAGTCATTGATAAATATAGAAAAAATTACTTGAACCATCCTTGAAAACGGAGCATCGTCGAAGGCTAGGGAGGCCCCAATGGACCAGATCGCCCACCCCCGCCTCGATCTCGCCGCCGAAGCCAATCACCGGGTCGCCAACAGCCTCACCCTTCTGGGCGGGCTGGTGCGGATGCAAGCCAGGGCGGCCGGCCGCGCCAATAAGCCTTTCACCAATGCCGAGGTGCGCTTAATGCTCGACGGCATTGCCGCGCGTGTCGCCACGCTCGGGCAGCTTCACCGTCTCCTGGCGCATATGCCGGCCGACGGCGCGATCCCCATCAATCATCATCTGCGCGAGATCGGCGCCAATCTGGTCAACGCGTTTTCAAGCGAACAACGACCGGTCTCGATTCATCATTCCGGCGGCGAATGCCTGGTTCTTGCCCGGCATGTGCAGTCGATCACGCTGATCCTGTGCGAGATCCTCACCAATGCGATGAAATATGCCCATCCCACGGGCGTGCCCGTGAAGATTTTGCTGTTGTGCGAGGCCTCGCCCAAAGGCGCGCTGGAAGTGACGGTCAGCGACGACGGCATCGGGTTGCCGGAAGGCTTTGACCTGTCAAAAGATGGCGGTCTAGGCTTTCAGATCATTCGTGCGCTGACCAGCGAATTGGGCGCGAAATTCGATGTTTTCTCCGATAATCTGGGCTGCACTTTCCGCCTCAGCGTGCCTGGCTCGCTCGTCGCCAACCGACAGACCGCTTAGAGCTGGCCGCCCGATCCTCGCCACATTCGCTGGCAAGGATCGCCCTCGCATGTGGAAAGCAAAATTCGCGAATTTTTTCCGACTTCTGTCGCTTTGGCTGTTCTGGCCGGGCGTGGCGGTCATCGCCTGGGGCGAGTTCACGCCCAGCCCGCCGCAATTGACCGGGTTGCTGGGCTGGGACAAGGCCGATCATTTCATCGCCTATTTCGGCCTGGCCGCCATGGCGAGCTTGGTCATCGGCCTTAGACCCCATCTCAAATGGGCGATCCTGGGTGTGATCCTTCTGGGCGGCCTACTGGAAGTTCTCCAGGCATTTTCTGGCCGCGATGCCGAGATGCTGGATTTTGTCGCCAACAGTCTGGGCGCGTTGACGGGTTGGGCGCTTGGCGCGTTGTTTCTCATTCTGTTTCCGAGACGCGGCGCGCTTGTTGCCGCGCCCGCCTCCGATTAGCCTTTCCGCTGAGGAACCTTACGGGCGGAGCTTCCATGTTCGAAGAATTCAAAAAATTCGCGATGCGCGGCAATGTGATGGATCTGGCCGTCGGTGTGATCATCGGCGCGTCCTTCACCGGCATCGTCACTTCGCTGGTCAATGACATCATCATGCCGCCGGTGGGCTTGGCTCTTGGCGGCGTGGATTTTTCCAACTTCTTTGTGGTGCTGAAAGGCGACAGTGCGGTTGACACGCTGGCCGCCGCGAAAGCCGCCAAGGATGTGACCCTCAATTACGGCTTGTTCGTCAACGCCGTGATCAATTTCCTGATCGTCGCGTTTGTTCTCTTCCTGATGATCCGGCAGATGAACAAGCTGGTGGCGCCGCCGCCCGCGCCCGAAGCGGTGCCCGCGCCAAGTGAAGAAATTCTGCTTCTGCGCGAAATCCGCGACGGCTTGAAAGGACGATGATGAAGGGAGCTGCCGCCAGCTTGCTGATGCTCCTGGCGGCGGCACCTGCGCTGGCGCAGACCGATATGGCTGCCGCCGCGAACGGCTTCCTTTCGGTCTATGGCGGCTTTCATCCATCGGACGGCATTCCCAATGCCACCGGAAGGACGCGCTTGGCACCTTATTTGACGCCCGCCTTGAACAAGCTGCTGGCCGAAGGCGCGGCGGCGGAAGCGCGCTTTTCCGCCACGGTGAAGGGCGCGCCGCCCCTGATTGAAGGCGATCTTTTCACTTCGCTGTTCGAAGGGGCCACGTCCTGGAAGCTGGGCACCTGCACCACGGCCGGCGCGGCCGCGCGCTGTCCGGTGGAATTCACCCATGCCCAAGCCAGGCAAAAGCCGGTGACCTGGACCGATACGCTTGTGCTGGCCCAGACGCCGCAGGGCTGGCGGGTGGACGACATCGCCTATGGCGCGAATTTCCAGTTCGGCAACACAGGCAAACTCACCGACACGCTTCACACCATCTTGCGCGAAGCGCCCTGAAACACCATTTAAACGCTGTCGCCAACAGCATCGGAAGGCCGAAATGACCGACGGCAAAACGCACAAAAGCGACAGCGAGTGGCAAAAGACCCTGTCGACCGAGCAATATCGCGTGCTGCGCCAGCACGGCACCGAACGCGCCGGCACCAGTCCGTTGAATTATGAGAAGCGAGCGGGCGAATTCCTCTGTGCCGGCTGCGGCGCGGAATTGTTCGAATCCGGCACCAAATATGAAAGCGGCTCCGGCTGGCCCAGCTTTTATGCGCCCATGCCGGACGCAGTGGAAACCACCACCGACACCAACCACGGCATGGTCCGCACCGAAGCCCATTGCAGCCGCTGCGGCGGTCATCTGGGCCATGTTTTCCCCGACGGGCCAGAGCCCACCGGCGAGCGCTTCTGCATCAACGGCGCCGCGCTAAACTTCAAGCCCTCCGATAAGGGCTAAGCTACTTTTCTAACTAACTCAGGCCCGCTTTCCGGCCGCTCGTCCGTACGCTGTCGCTACGGATAGCTCGCGGCGCTCGTCGCTCGAAAAGGTCCGCCGGACCTTTTCGTTCGCCAGTGCGAACCGCTCCTCTCCCCCTCGCATGCGAAGCACGCTGAAGGGGGAGGTGTCTCTGAGCGCCAGCGCATAGGCGTGAGCCGGAGCGCTAAAGAAAGCCGCGAAAGAGACGGAGGAGTCATGAAACTGTTACCCTTCGCCCGGCGCCTTGGAATGGCTTTGAGCTTCGGCCTCAGCCGCGCGCAGCTCGGTTCCTTGCGGTCCGTCCATCGCCGCGCCCGCTTCCCGGCCCATTTGCGGGATCTCGCCATTGTGGCGCTTCACGAAATTGGCTTCGTCTTTCAGGAATTTGCGCGACGCTTGATAGTCGCCTTCCCCCATCACCTGCTTCTTCTTTTTGGGTGCCGCCTTTTTGGCGGGCATGGCGCTCTTTTTGGCGGCCTTCTTGGGCGCCGCGCGCTTTTTGGCCGGCTTGCTCTTCTTTGATTTGCGTGAAGCGGCGGCGACCGCGCGCTTTACGGATTTCTTGGTCTTCGATTTCTTAGCCGTGGATTTCTTCGCCTTAGATTTTTTTGCTTTTGATTTTTTTGCCTTGCTCTTTTTCGCCTTCGCCATGGATCACTCCGTTCAAGTGGGCAGGAGAGCTTATGCGCGTTGAGCATAGCGCGCGAGCGATTTGATTCGTTCCACGCGCGCTTTTTCGACATCACGCAGCGCGCCTTCGCCGGCTGTTCCATCCGCCACATGTGGAAGCGATATCGCCCATCGTCCGCACCATCGATGGCGAGCCGAACAAGGCGGGCGCGCTTCAGGACATCGGCCATCATGAATTTCGGCATTTCGCGCAACCTGCTAAGGCCGGCCAAGCGGCTGGAATCATGCAGATTTCCCCAATGTGTCCGACCGGGAGCCTCTGATGGCGGAAGGATTGCGAAAGGCGCAGAAGTCTTGCGCATGGCCAATGGTTGAACTCGGCTGTCGCTTGGGGATCTCATCCACCTGACATGGAGGTGACGGTGAGCGAGCCCCTTTATCTGGAAGATATTTTCGTCGGTCAGCGCTTTGTGACCGGCACCCACGCCATGACCGCCGAGGCAATCAAGGCCTATGCGCGAGATTATGATCCGCAACCCTTCCACACCGACGAGGCGGCGGCGAAGGACAGCTTCTTCTGCGGACTGGCGGCCAGCGGTTGGCACACCGCCGCGATCACCATGCGGCTTCAGATCGACAGCGGGCCCAGGGTCGCGGGCGGCATGATCGGGGCCAGCGGCGAGCTTTCCTGGCCTAAACCCACCCGCCCAGGCGATGTGCTCCATGTGGAAAGCGAGGTGATGGAGATCAAACCCTCCAAATCCAAGCCGGAGCGCGGCTTCGTCATCCTGAAAAGCGAGACCAAGAACCAGAAGGGCGAGGTGGTGCAGCTCTTTGTGGTGAATCTGCTGGTCTGGCGGCGGCCGGAATACGGTTTTTGACCGCCTTTCCGGCTTCGATTAGACAGGGCTGATGCTGGACGATCTGAAAGCCAACAACCGCGCCTGGGCCGAACGCATGGTTTCGCGCGACCCTGAATTCTTCAAGCGGCTGGAACGGCAGCAAGGCCCCAAATATCTCTGGATCGGCTGCTCCGACAGCCGTGTGCCTGCCAACGAGATCGTGGATCTGGCGCCCGGCGAATTATTCGTCCACCGCAATGTCGCCAACCTCGCCCCGCCGCAGGACGCCAACTATCTCTCGGTGCTGCAATTCGCGGTGGATGTGATCAAGGTCCGCCATATTATCGTGGTCGGCCATTATGGTTGCGGCGGCATCAGCGCGGCGGTGGACGGCAAGCGGCGCGGGTTGATCGATCATTGGCTGCATCCGATCCGCGAAGTGGCGGAAGCGCATCATGCGGAACTCGACGCCATCGCCGACCGGCACAAGCGCGACGACCGGCTGTGCGAACTGAATGTGATGCGCCAGGTCCAGAATGTCGCTTCCGACGTGTTCGTGCAGGACGCCTGGGCGCGAGGCCAGGAATTGTCCGTGCATGGCTGGGTTTATTCGCTTTCGACCGGCCTGGTGAACGACCTGAATGTGACGGTCAAAGCCCCGCGCCTCTCCTGATTATCCCTCCCGCGCCATGCGGGCCCGCCGCTTCATTTCGGCTGGGGTAGGGTCAGCCAGCATGAACGAGCCGAGGGGAATCTTTCCTGCGGGTTCGTAGGTCGCCATCATCACGCCGGTGCTTGAGAGTTCGTGTTTCACGAGCTTCAGCGCCAGTGGCGGGGTTCCGCTGCCGAACAACCGCTTGCCCTTGCCCAAGACCACCGGGAAGGTCATCACGAACAACCGGTCGATCAAATTGGCCGCGAGAAGTTCCGGATAGAGTGTGGTGCTGCCCTGGATCAAAAGGTCGGGGCCGTCGCTTGTCTTCACTGTGCGCACCGCGTCGATAGTCTTCAGGCGATGGCTATTGCTCCAGTCCAGCTTTTCGTCGCCGCGGGTGACGACATATTTCGCGACCCGGGTGAAGGTCGGACCGATGGGGTCGTTTTCCGGAACAAAAGGCCAATGGGCGGCAAAGATCTCATAGGTCTTGCGGCCAAGAAGCAGATCGAACGGGCCGCCAAACAACCCGCCCATGGCGGCGCCCATCTTCTCGTCCCAGAAGGAGGTGGACCAGCCGCCCAGCTCGAAACCGCCGGTGGGATCTTCCAGCGGGCCGCCCGGCGATTGCATCACCCCGTCCAGGGACTGGAACACGCCACCGATGATTTTGCGCATGAGGATCTCCTTATCGCTTTGATTTACGCCGGGAAGTCCGCCATTTCATAGAACGGTCGGATCTCCAGCTCGCTTGGTCCCAGCATGGGATTGGGGCAGCGCTTGGCCCAGGTCACCGCTTCGTCCATGTTCTTGACGTTCCAGACCCAGAAACCAGCGACCAATTCGCGGGTTGCAGAGAAAGGTCCATCGATGACCGTGCGGCTGGGGCCATCGAACGCGATGCGCTTGCCGTGGGAGGAGGGCTTGAGCCCGTCGCCGGTGACGAAGATGCCGGCTTGGCGCAGCTCGTCATTGTAACGGCCCATCGCTGCCATCATTTCGCTGGTCCAAGGTTGCGGAAAATGGCCTTTTTCGCTGTCTTCGGTCGCTTTCACGAACACCATCACACGCATGGTCGGGTCTCCTTATCGCTTCACCTGGTCAAAGGACGGGTGAGAATAGGGGCAGCCGACAAAGGCCGGAAAAAATTTGTCGGCTGGCGCCGAAACGGACGCTCTGCGCACCACAAAAACTCAGGTGCGCTGCTCCAGCATGTAATCCGCCAGGCTGTAGCAGTGGCTCCCCTGATAGGCATTCCGGCCCCGGTTCATGTGCGTCAGGTTGAAAGCCCGGATCGCGCGCAACATGCGGCGCATCGCGAGGACCTTGCGGATCGAGGAGGCGCCGCGGACCTTGATGCCGAAGATATCCTCACCGCGCGGGAAGAAATAGTCGACATCTTCCGGCAGCGTGACGCATCGCGTGAGAAAAGCTTCATCCACATGGCTCTGCGCGGATGAATGGTTCGTTGTGAAGTCCGAAAGATGCACGATGAACCTCGCACGGATGCCCTCGCCGTCAGCGTAGAGCGTGAAAAGCTCCATCCAACTCGCATTGACGCGGATGAGTGGCCTGTCGGAGGTTGACGGCAAACAGGACACCGACCAGTAGTGCCGCTCAGTCGTGCGCGGGACGGGAATGCAGTTGCGGCCATAGATACGGAGAATCTCCAGGGCTTCTCGTGCTTGCGGCTGGCGAAGCAGTTTCTGAAATCGTGCGATGTATTTTAACCGCAGTTCCGGCGCATCCGAACGCTCCTCGTCATCGTGCAGGACCGCCTTGCCCATCATCCAGTTGCGCTGCTGCTCAAGATCGACAAATCGGCGCAGACCCTTGATGCTGTGGCGAGGAGTCATGCTCACGTCAGGTGCCTCAAAAGCTCTGCCGGATCCTGCCCGCTCGGACGCTCCGTTGGACCGAGTTGCTGGCGCCTGGTCGGATCGCTGCGCGATCCTCCGTGGCGCTCAGTTTTTGTAAGTTCGCTACGCTCACTAACAAAAACTGGCGCGCCCGACAGGATTCGAACCTGTGACCTCTGCCTTCGGAGGGCAGCACTCTATCCAGCTGAGCTACGGGCGCTTTTCTTAAGTTTCGCGGGTCCGGACGTTCGGGCCGCGCTCCGGCAAGGCTATAGCCAAAAACCTAAAGGTCTGCCAGCGCCCTAGCCACAACCGCCTGCCCGGCTGCCAGGGCGTCTCGCGGCGCCAGGGCCAGCCGGGCGACATGGATATCGGCCACTGGCCGGGCGGCGGTCAGAACCTGAGCCAGGATACTGTCGCCCCCATCCGTCAGGCTCGTTTGCGCCGCGTAGCTCAGTTCCAGCGCGCGCATTTTCGTCACCCGCGACAGGTCTTCGGTCAGGACAGCCCGCAACATGTCGTAGGACCAGCTTGCCAGACCCTCAGGCCGATCCAGCATTTTCCCGTTTTCATTTTCGTGCCGGTCCCAGGCCGCGCCGAAGGGATTGAGCGCATGAACCAGCACCAGGCGCGCGTCAGGCTGTGGCGCAATCCTGCCATCCAGCAGTCCGGTGAGGACGGCCGAGCTTTGACGGATCTCGCGCCCGTCGCTGCCCGCCACCACCAAAAGCGCCCTGGCCGCGTCGCGGGGACCCAGCGCTACCGAGTCCAGGAAAAGCGGATTGCCGCGCGGGCCCGCCGCCTTGGGATGGACGCGCGCAATGCTGTCGGCATGGGCCTTGGTGCAGGCAGCGATAAAAGCCTTGCGGGCGCTGCGATAATCTTTGGGAAATTGGGCGTGCGCCTTATCCGTCATTGCCGCTAATCTTACGAAGCAGGCGGGAAAGAAGAAAGATGACGCGATTTGGCGCCCTGGAGGAATTGCGGTCCCGTCCTATCGGCGATCTTGCGACGGCGCGCGCCGCGCGCCGCGATTTCCGCACCCGCGTGCCGATCCGGCGTGACAACGCGCTTTATGGCGAGCGGCTGGTGGAGGCGGGCGATGCGGGCCTCAGCGGCGTCAATTTCTATTTCAGCGACAGGAATCCGCCTTACTGGCAGCGCATCGAAGGCGCGACGGAGAGCTTGCTGCTGCGCACGTCGGTCGCCGAGAAATTGGGGAACGTGAACCGGCGCGCCGCCGACGCCGGGCTGGAATTGTTTCTGTTCGATGCGTGGCGGCCGCGCGCGGTACAGGCCTATTTCCACGATGTCTGGATGCCGGGCGAACTCACCCGCCGCGACCCTTCGCTGAGGGGCGCAAGACTGACCGAAGCGGTAGAGCGCTATTGGGCGGCGCCCAGCCTGGACGAGAATTCACCCGCGCCGCACGCCACCGGCGGGGCGGTCGATCTCACTTTGCGCTTCAAGGATGGCGAAACACTCTGGATGGGTTCGCTGTTCGACGATGCCACAGAGCTCGCCGCCCGCGATCGTTTCGAAGCGCTTTCTGCCGACAATTTCTCCTTTTCCGACCAGGAGGCGCGCGCCAACCGGCGGCTGCTGCATTGGCTGATGACCGAGGAGGGCTTTGCCGGCCATCCCGACGAATGGTGGCATTTCTCCTGGGGCGATCAACTGTGGGCGGCGCTGACGGGCGCGGACACGGCCCATTACGGTTTGGCGCGCGACTAGGTTTACTTGAGCGCCGGGCGGAAGGCGCCATCCCAGTTCGGCCCGGGCGGGTGGGATTCGAAATAGCGCACGCGCGCCGCGTAAAGGTCGTAAAGCGACTGGCGCGCGCCCGACAGGTTGCGGCATTGCTCGATCAGGCCGCGCGCCTCGCCCCAGCGCTGGTCCTTCAGCGACTTGAAGATATGCTCATGGAACGTGACAAGGGCGCGGATCTTGGGCGAGGCGCGCGCCACTGGATTTTCCAGCATGGCAAAGAGCCTGACGGGCCGGTCGTCCTTGCCTTGGGCGAGATAATCCACTTCCAGAAAAGCGAAGCCTTTCGCCGCCGCTTCTCTTGTTTCTTCCGACACGATGACGGCGGGACCATAATTGCGCGACAGCGCCTGCAACCGGCCCGCCAGGCGCACCGCCTCGCCATTGACGCTGTAGGTGAGACGGCCGTCACCGCCGAAACCACCCGTCACGACCGCGCCGGTCGCGATACCGATCCCCACTTCGATCGTGGGCGGATGGCCGCCGGAATGCGCCAGCTCTTCATTGGTGTGCGCCAGCGCCATGACCATGCCGTTGGCGGCGGCGCAGGCATGAAGCGCATGCGACGGATCATCCAGCGGCGCGTTCCAATAGGCGGTGAAACCGTCGGCCGTCAGCTTTCCGATCACGCCGCCATGGCGCAGGATCTGGCCCATCATGGGTGTCAGCACCTGCTCCATCACCTGGGTGAAGGCCCTCGGCTGCTCTTTGAACTGTGACGCCAAGTCCGCCAATCCGCGTATGCCGCAGGCCAAATAGCTGACGGTGCGGGTCTCGCCTTCCAGCGACAAGAGGGACGGATCGCGGGCGATCTTCTCCAGCGCCGCGCGCGGCAGTGAATCCGAAAAAGCCGAACGCAATTGCCGTTTCAGGGCGCGAAGTTGGATCTGGCGCACGCAAGCGCCGGTGGCAAAAGCCAGAAGCAACACAATATCCGGCGCGATTACATCCAGCACCGCGCCCTTCAATCGCGCCAGCAACAGCGCGGCATAGAAACTGATGACAATCGCACCCAGCAGGAACAGGCCGGCCCACCGAAGCCGCGTTCGCGCCATCAGAGCCAGCATCGCGGTGCATGACGCCACAAGAAACAGCGACTCCACCGCCAACGCCCAACCTGGCCGCACCAGACGTTGCGCCCCCAACCTTTGCCACAGTGCGAACTGCGCCTGGACGGTGTGTGCGATGATGGCGTGTGGATCCCACCAGAGCGCCGCAAGTCCAAGCGCCAGAACCAGCAGGGAGGCCGCCAGCATCGCGATGGGTCTTGCCATGGTCATGCACAGATCTGTGATTCGCGGGCCTCTTGGGTTTAGCGCGATTTGCCGTCTGTCTAAACCGTCATCCCGGGGAAACCGGCCTCTGCCGGCCGGAATTTTTCCAGCAGGTTCAGTTTCTTTGCATGCTTAAGGATTTGGTTGCCCTGTTGTGGGCGGCGTTGCTGGTGGGCATCACCATGAACGCGGCATGAGGTCTGCAGAATTTTGCATGCCACGCTTGGGACTGACCCATGAACACGACATCGATTTCCACACCGGGCACACTCTGTCAGACGTGGGCGATGCAGCAGGCCAGCGTTGCTTCCGAGCCGGCAACAATGACGCCAGCGACGATCCGGCGGCTTAGCGGGAAACTCGGATCGCCACTTGGGCGAGAAGCACTTTCGCGCCTTTCTTGCCCAGCGCCCGGTCGGTGATGTTCTGCAGCCGGTCGGCGATCAGGGTCACGTCGGGCTGCGTGTCCGTGCGCACCGCCGTCGCCGTGAAGGCCATCAGGTTGCGGACATAGGCGTCGCGCAGCACTGGCATGGAGCGGTCGGCCATTTCGCGCAGTTCGGCATCGGGCACATCCAGCCCAATTCCCACCATCAGCATGCCCTGGGCACGGCTATCGCCCATGATGGTGGTGTAGATGGGCTCCAGCGACAGGTAGCTCTTGGATTGGGAGGTCTTGTGTTCGGGCTTTTTTTGCTCGCCCTCGTCGGCCCCCATGGCGGCCGCGGTCGTTAGCGCCAGGAATGAAAGCCAGAGAGGGATGAGCCGAAGCCGCATAATGGTAGCTAAGCCACGGATTGGTAAATGGAATTTTAATTTTAGGTGTTTTCCAGGCCGGTTCGGCCAACCAACGGGTTGGTGGAGCTGAGCGGAATCGAACCGCTGGCCTCCTCATTGCGAACGAGGCGCTCTCCCAACTGAGCTACAGCCCCGAACCGGTCCCGCCCGGCAAAAGCCGGGCAAGGGCGAGGGTTTTAGGAAGGCCCGTCAGGCCCGTCAAGGCGCTGGCCGTTGTCGATCACAGGTCCCAGAAACCCTGCTTGCGGGTTGCGGGCTCACATCGCTACAACGCTCCCATGAACCCCATATTTTTCCTGCTCATCGAGATTTTGGAAATCTACAAATGGATCGTCATCATTGCGGTGATCGTCAGCTGGCTGATCGCCTTCAATGTGATCAACACCTATAATAATTTCGTACGCTCGGCGCTGCACGTGCTGAGCGCCTTGACGGAGCCCGTGTTCCGCCGGGTCCGCAAATTCCTGCCGCCGATGGGCGGACTGGATCTGTCGCCGATCATCGTTTTCGTCGTCATCATCACGCTCCAGTACACCATCGGCTGGCTCAGCGTCCGGTACGGTCTCTAGAATTCCATGACCGCCACCATCATCGACGGCAAGGCATCGGCCGCGAAGCTGCGCGAGAAGATTTCGGCCGAGACCCGGCGGCTCAGATCCCAGCATGGCGTGCAGCCAGGGCTCGCCACGGTGCTGGTCGGCAATGACCCCGCTTCCGAAGTCTATGTCCGCAACAAGGGCAAGACCGCCGAGGCGCTGGGCTTCAAGTCGGTGCATATGGCGCTTGCTGCCGATACGGCGCAGGAAATCCTGCTCGCCAAGGTGCGCGAATTGTCCGCCGACAAAAGCGTGCACGGCATTCTGGTCCAGCTGCCGCTGCCCAAGCATCTTGACGAAGCCGCGATATTGGATGCGCTCGATCCGGCTAAGGATGTGGATGCGCTGACCCCCACCAATGCGGGGCTTCTGCTGTCCGGCCGGGCTCATCTGGTGTCTTGCACGCCCGCCGGCGTGATGCTTCTGCTCAAGGAGTATGTGGGCGACATCGCCGGCAAGGATGTGCTGGTGATCGGCCGTTCGCTGTTGTTTGGCAAGCCTGCGGCGCAATTGCTCCTGGCGGCGAACGCCACCGTCACTATGGCCCATTCGCGTTCGCGCGATCTGCCCGCGATTGCGCGGCGCGCCGATATTCTGGTCGCCGCGATCGGCAAGCCCGAACTGGTCAAGGCCGACTGGATCAAGCCCGGCGCCACGGTGATCGATGTGGGCATCAATCGCATCGATGCGGGCGGCGGCAAAACCCGGCTGGTGGGTGATGTGGATTTCGACGCGGCCAAAGAGGTTGCGGGCGCGATCACGCCCGTGCCGGGCGGTGTGGGCGCCATGACCATCGTTTGCCTGATGCAGAACACTTTAATTGCGGCCTGCGCCCAGAACGGCTTGCCGCTGCCGAAGCTTTAAAGCTTCGCTTTCAGCGCTTTTGCCAACTCTTCCGGTTGAGTCACTTCGTCAAAGAAGCTGACCAGGCTGCCGTCCGGTCCCATCAGATAGATCACGCTGGAATGATCCATGCCATATGTGCCGCCGCTCACGGGCTGCTTCTTGGCATAGACGCGGTATTCCTTTTCCACCGCCGCGATCTGGGCGTCCGTTCCTGTGAGCCCGACAAAGCGCGGCCCGAACGCCTCCAGATATTTCTCGAGAACTTCCGGCTTGTCGCGCGCCGGATCGATAGTGATGAAGATCGGCACAATGCGATCCTGCTCCGCTCCCATCTTGTCCAGCGCCGCCGACATCACGGCCAGAGTGGTGGGGCAGACATCGGGACAAAAGGTGTAGCCGAAATAGATCAGCTGATATTTTCCGCCAAAATCCGTGCTGGCGCGGAGTTTGCCGTTCTGGTCGGTCAAGGCATAGGGCCCACCGATGGCGATCCGGCCGCTGGTGATGGTGCGGCCAAGGCCCGGCAGTTGGTCGGCCATACGCCATAAGACCAAACCGGCTAGCGCGGCCACGACCAACAACACGCCCAACAGGATGGCTTGCCTAGTCTTCAGCATGCAGCATGATCTATTCTTCCCGCATCCGGGAGGAAAGTGAAATTGGCGGTTTCCGCAGATGCATCAGCCAAAGCGGCCAAGCCGAGGCTTTTTGTCACTGCCGGGGCAGAGCGGGGACGCGTGCGGCTACGCACGCTGTCCAATCTGCGCTGGCTGGCGATCGCGGGCCAATTGGCGGCGCTGTTCCTGGTCTATTTCGCGTTCGGCTACACACTGCCACTGGGTTATTGCGCCATCGCCATCGCCATCAGCGCGGTCCTGAACATGGTGCTGGCCCTGCGTTATCCGGCCAGCCACCGCCTCGCCAACCGCGAGGCGACCTATTATCTGGCCTTCGATGTGCTGCAGCTGGCGGCGCTGCTCTATCTGACGGGCGGCATCACCAATCCCTTCGCCTTGATGTTCGTGGCGCCGGTGGTGATCGCGGCAGCCACTCTCAATTTGGGCAACACGCTGATCCTGGCGGGCATCGCCTTTGTGTCGGTGAGCCTCATCGGTATTTTTCACCGCCCCTTGCCCTGGCCCGTGCACGAAACCCTGGTGCTGCCGCAACTTTATCAAGCCGGCATCTGGGCGGCACTGGTGATCGGCATTGGGTTCACTTCCGTTTACGCCTGGCGCATTGCTTCGGAATCGACTCGGATGTCGGCCGGCCTGGCGGCGACGCAATTGGCGCTGGCGCGCGAACACCGTCTGGCATCCTTGGGCGCCTTGGCGACGGCGGCGGCGCACGAACTGGGCACGCCGCTTGGCACCATCGCAGTGGTGGCGCGGGAGTTGGAGCGGACTCTGCCCGCCAACTCCGCCGAAGTGGAAGATGTTCGTCTGTTGCGCGACCAGGCGGAGCGTTGCCGCGCCATCATCGCCCGCCTCGCCAATCCGGAAGAAGCCATGCTGGGTCAGGCGGCGCGGCTGCCGCTGGGTGCGTTGCTGGACGACATCGCAGCGCCGCATCGCGGCGAGGATGTCGATATAACCGTGCTGGTCGCACATGGCGATGCCGCCAATCCCGTGCCGCAGGTGTGGCGCACGCCGGCCTTACTGCATGGCCTGGGCAACATCATCGAGAATGCGGCGGATTTCGCCCGAAGCGAAGTGCGCATGCAGGCCAGCTGGGATCAGAACAATCTCTCGGTCGTGATCGAAGACGACGGTCCCGGCTTCGCGCCGGAAATATTCGAACGTATAGGTGAGCCTTACGTGACGTCGCGTCCGGGCCATCATGCGCCGGGCGAAACCGACATCGGTCCCGGCGCGCTGGGGGAACATGAAGGCATGGGTCTTGGCTTTTTTATCGCGAAAATCCTGCTGGAACAGACCGGAGGGACGGTTAAGGCGACCAATCCACCCGATGGCGGCGCGCGCGTCGCGGTGGTCTGGGCAAGGGGCGTGATTGATGGGCCGGAGGCTCCGGCCCAGATTGAGGCGGATTGACGCGCCCGCCCTGCGGTACTATGTCCCCGCCCCGGAGCGTCGGCCAGGAGCCGATAGCGACGGTACATCGGCGGACGTCCGGTTTTCCGAAGGCCGCGCAACCAGGAAAAAATGAACCCGGCTGAAGACAAGACCCTGTTGATCGTAGAAGACGACCGCCCTTTACGCGAGCGTCTGGCCCGCGCCATGGAAGCGCGCGGTTTCACCGTGGCGATCGCAGAATCGGTGGCCGAAGGCCGCGCCCGCGCCAAGGAAGCGCCACCGGCTTACGCTGTGGTGGATCTCAAATTGGAAGACGGCAACGGCCTCGATGTGGTGGAAACGCTGCATAGCGTGCGTCCCGATGGCCGCGTGGTGGTCTTGACCGGCTTCGGCAATATCGCGACTGCGGTGGCGGCTGTGAAATATGGCGCCATCGATTATCTGCCCAAGCCTGCCGATGCCGACGATATCCTGGCGGCCTTGATGGCGACACCGGGCGGCAAGCCCAAGCCGCCGGAAAATCCTATGTCGGCGGACCGGGTGCGCTGGGAACATATTCAGCGCGTTTATGAGCTTTGCGGTCACAATGTTTCGGAGACGGCGCGCAGGCTCAACATGCATCGTCGCACCTTGCAGCGGATTCTGGCGAAGCGCAGCCCGCGCTAGGAAATCTCGGTTCTCGAAACATTCTCCATGGGCGGACTTGACCCGCCCATCCATCGTGACTGCCGAGATTTACTGGATGGCCGGGTCGAGCCCGGCCATGGTGAATATGGAATTGGCTGGGCCCGCCAGCGTCAGGATTTCTTCTTCTTCGCTTTCTTCTTCGCCGGTGCCTTTGCGGGCTTGGGCTCTGCGCGCTTTTTCTTTGTCTTGGCTTCGATCCGCAACAACCGCGCGTTGAGCAGGTCTTTCAAAGTCGCCTTGTCCAGCCTGGACAGCCGCGCCAGAAGATAGGGAAAGCTCTTATAATGATCGGTGATGTAGAAAAGCTTGGGCTCGGCCTCCAGCATCACATCCCGCATCTCCATCGAGCCGATGTGCAACACAACCGCTTCCTCCTTGGTATGCACCCGGGTCAGGAATTTCTCCCCCACGAACACGGCGGGTTTGCCGAAGTAAGGGCCTTCGGTCGCGCCCTCGACGGAGAGCGCGATCTTGCGGGCTTCAGTTCTGGTCAGCGGCATCGGGAATTACCAAGTTGGGAGAAGATGTCTGGGCTACCGTATCCAGAATAGCCGATAAGCGTTCCGCCGCGACTTTGGCGAAAGAGATCGTCACCGCCTTGCGACGGCTGGCATGCAGCGTCTGCACTTCCGCCGGTTTGACGATGGCCCCGCCATAACGATCCGCCACGATCAGCCCGGTCTCCGACGGCACATGTTCGGGCGGAAAATCCGGCGGAATGGCGAAATAGAACAGATCACAATAATCCAGATAGTCCGGCCATTTGCTGTCACCGCGCAGATCCGCCAGCGCGACTTTGATCTCCACCCCCAGCATGTCGCCGGCCGGCCCCAGCGCGGCCACGTCCAGCCGCCGGCCGTTGGGCAGGGTGAATTCCAGAATGGGTGAATAGCCCTCTTGAATCAAAAGGCGCGAGACCCCGCGCGCCACCTCCGCTGCGGTCGTGGTCGAAATCACAACAGCCTCTCGTAAAAACCGCCGAAAGTCCCATCCGGCGAAACCAAGTGAATTTCCAATATCCAGTGCCGCGCCCGGCCCTTGCCGTCGGGTTCGTTCATGGGTGCAGGATTCAGCGGACTGATGCGGTTCAACGCCTTGTCGCCGGGGATCAGAGCATGAGCGAATTCGCTCACGATATGGCCCGCGATCTTGCCGCCGAATTTCCAGCCCGCCTCGGCCGCCGCGCCTTGCGCAAAAGCGTACAGGGCTGCGCCCGTCATGCCGGGATCGCGATGATAATGCGCCCGCACTTTTTCAAAGACGCGGGGAAGATCGGCCACGAGGCGCTGCTTTTCCGGATCGTTCCCCAGCGCATAGCTTCGGCCGATATCCGCCTCCCATGCTTCGAACACTGGCCCCAGATCGACATAGACCACGTCGTCTTCCGCGATCTCCCGCACAGGCGGGTTGTCGCTGGCGGTGGCGAGGGTGTTGGGACCTGTCCTGACCAGGCGGCGGTGCCAATGCTTAGCCACGCCGAATTCGTGGGCCGCCAATTCGCCGATTTCGTCCTCGACCTGGCGCTCGCTGACGCCCGGGCGGACGAGGCCGTCGCGTTCAATGGCGTCGAAGAGTTTCAACGCTTTGGCCTGGGCGGCTGCCAGTTCGGCCCGCCGCGCGTCTTCGACCAGGGGAAAAAGATCACTCATGGCCGGATTGGATCATCGCGAACGGCCAAGATCAATCATAGGATGGATGCATGAAGATGGCAGCTGTCTTGCTGATTGCCTACTTGACCGGCGGCGCGACCGACGCGTTGGCCGCACCATGTCCTTGTTCGGATTTCTTTGTGGGCGACCCCGCGCCTTTTATCGCCGAAGGCATCGCCCGCGATACCGTGAGCGGCCGCGTCTTCGTTGCCGGCGTGGCCAGCCGTCGCATCGTCGCCATCCGCGACGGCAAGGCGCGCGATTTCGTGCGTTTACCGGACGATTATTCGCCTTTCGGCGTCGCCGTGGCGAAACAGACGCTTTGGGTGACGGCGGCCATGGTGGCGCAAGGCGTGGGACACGATGGCCCCTCGGCGCTGATCGCTTTCGATCTTGGCGGCAAAATCATCGGCACTTATCCCGCGCCAGGCGAAGGCCGGCATGCGTTGGGTGATCTTACCATCGCGCCAGACGGCGCAGTTTATGTTTCGGATGGCTTGGACGGATCACTTTACGTGCTGCCGCCAGGCGGCTCCGCATTGACGCGGCTGGGCCCGCAGAAGCTGTTCAAATCGCCGCAAGGTATGGCAGTGAGCGCCGACGGCAAATCGCTGCTGGTGGTGGACTATGCGTTGGGCCTGACCAAGCTGGATCTCGCCACCGCCGCTTTCACGCCGCTAAAAATTCTGGATGGCGTCAACGTCAAGGGCATCGATGGTCTGGCGCGCCTGCCGGACGGCTCTTTTCTGGCCAGTCAGAACGGCACCAAACAGCCGCATATCCTGCGGCTGACGCTCTCACCGGATTGGTCGGAATTGCTGTCAGCGGACCTGATCGCTGCCGACGATGCCGCTGTTGCCGATCCGTCGCTGGTCATGGCCGACGATAGCGGCGCCTATGTCGTGGGTGTCAGCCAGTGGAATTCTTTTGGCGCCACGCAGACGCCGACCAAGCCGCTTCAGCCCTGGCGTATCGTCAAACTCAAGCTTCGTCCGCGTTCCTAGAGCGCGCCTTTGGTGGAGGCGACCCCGCCTTCAAGCCGCTCATCCGGCGTTACCGCCTGGCGGAGCGCGCGCGCCAGACCCTTGAAGCAGGTCTCGACGATGTGATGGCTGTTGTCGGCATAGAGATTTTCGATGTGCAGACACACGCCGGCATTCTGGGCGAAAGCCTGGAACCATTCTTTGAACAGCTCGGTGTCCATCTCGCCGAGCTTGGGCTTGGGAATATTCACCCTCCAGATCAGGTAAGGCCGGTTGGACACATCGATGGCGACACGGGTCAACGCCTCGTCCATCGGGATCAGGGCGGAGCCAAAACGGGTGATGCCGGAAAAATCGCCCAACGCCTTCTTCACCGCCTGGCCGATGACAATGGCGGTGTCTTCGGTGGTGTGGTGAAAATCGACATGCAGGTCGCCCTGCGCCCTGACCTTCAGGTCGATCATGGAATGGCGGCCGAAGCTTTCCAGCATATGGTCTAGAAAGCCGATGCCGGTGTCGATGTCGCACTCGCCGGTGCCGTCCAGATCGAGAGAGACGGCGATCTCGGTCTCGCGGGTTTTTCTCTCGACAGTCGCAGTCCGCATAAAAGATCTTTCAACTTGCGCAGGTCCGCCTCCCCCAATGCGCGCAAAGCGCGCTGGCGGGGGAGGTGGCCGTAGCAACCTCTCGAGGTTGCGTAGGCCAGAGGGGGAGACGAAGGCTTATAACAGTGTCTCTTTGACCCGGGAATCCTACAGACAAGGAAATGTCAAAATCGGCATATGCTGTTGACCCCCTGGCCAAACCCTGTAAAGAGGGGCCCGCTTCGGCTTCTTAAGGACATCTCCAT
>DATNGI010000100.1:0-6235 GCA_035605955.1 Rhizomicrobium sp. | reverse complement strand
TGGTGCGCGGGGCGCCGAAGCTCTTGTCGAGCACGACATTGCGGCCCTTGGGACCCAGGGTCACCTGGACCGCGTCGGCAAGGATATCGACGCCGCGCAGAAGCTTTTCGCGGGCGTCGGCGCCGAACTTCACATCTTTGGCTGCCATTCTTTGATCTCCTGAATTCTGTTGAATCTATTTGGTGAAAGAGGGCGCGGGCTTTTTTAAAGCCCTACCGCCTCGCTACTTGAGGGCGATTACTTCTTTGCCTTGCGGCCTTCAATCACGCCCATGATGTCGCTCTCCTTCATGATCAGGAGATCTTCGCCATCGATCTTGACTTCGGTGCCCGACCATTTGCCGAACAGCACGAATTCACCGGCTTTGACTTCGAGCGCATTGCGCTTGCCGGTCTTCTCGTCGAGCAGGCCCGGGCCGACCGAAATGACTTCGCCTTCCTGCGGCTTTTCCTGAGCGGTCTCGGGGATGATGATGCCGCCGGCGGTCTTGGTGTCTTCTTTGACGCGGCGGACGACCACGCGGTCGCCAAGGGGACGGAACTTCATGCGTGCCTCTCCTAAGGGATTGTTTTAACAAAAGAAAAAATTGCGTGGCAGCACTCCCAATAAGAGAGTGCCAACACTGGCCGGGTATTTAGGAGGGGTGCCCGAAAAGGTCAAGATTTGGGGTGCTGCCGCGGACACGGAATTTCTTCCCGGTGGCCGTAGGCCTGGCAGGGGAGTTCGGTAGCAACAGCCTACCGAACGGCTCTGAGCGCTTGCGCGAAAGAGACAGATGGGGTCATCAAAAAGGGCAAAAGCAAGGCTTTTGCGGAACCGGTCAGAACAAGCGCTCTCTGAAAACGTTGTTCATATTGGGTTCAGCCGCGCGCGCTCAAGATGGCGCCAGGTTGAGAGCTTAAGGAGACTCGAGATGAAGAAATTCGCGAAAGTTGCCCTGGGTACGTTGATGCTGGCAGGCGCCGCCACCGCGGTTGCTTCGTCCCCGGCGGATGCGCGCGTTGTGGTCGGCTTCGGCGTCGGCCCCGGTTACTACGGCTATGGGCCGGCCTATTACCCGCGCTATTCCTGCGATCCGTACAGCCGCTGGTACAGCCCCTACCGCTGCGGCGGCTATTACGACGGTTATTACGGCGGCCCCGCCTATTACGGTCCCGCTTACTACGGTTACGGCCCAAGCATCGGCTTCAGCTTCGGCGGCGGTGGCTGGGGTCATGGCGGCTGGCATGGCGGCCATGGCGGCTGGCATGGCGGCCATGGCGGTTGGGGCGGCCATCACCGCTAAGTCCTGAACCGTACCGAATGAACGAGACGGCCCTGGCAAAACCGGGGCCGTTTTCGTTTTGACCATTTTGCTTGAACACAATCTCGCCCCGATCGGTTCAGCCGCCGTTCAACCGCGAGCGCTCATCTTGCACATCAAGCGCGATCTTGCGCGAACAGGTGGAGCGCCTGATGAGAACGTCCTGGAAAGCGGTCTTGACCGCTTTGATATTGGTTGGAGGAGCCACGACCCTATCGGCCAGCGCCAATGCGCAGGCTTATGACAATGGTGCTTATAGCAACGGCCCTTATGACAATGGTCCTTACGACAATAGCCCTTACGACAATGGCTATGGCGCGAATGATCCAGGCTATGGCGACCCTTATGCCAACGCGTATCCGCCGGATCCGGCCTATGCGCAGGATCCCGGTTACGACTATGGCTACCAGCCGGATGGCGGCATCGATTTCTCCTATGACACGGGCGGTTATTGCGATGCCTATGGCTGCCCCGACGATTATTGGGATCTGCCGATCTATTACGGCCCGGTCTATTTCGGCGGCTCCTGGTATGACGGTCCGGTCTATTATCGCGACTGGTTCGGCCGGCGTCAGTATTGGGTCCGCGGCGGCTGGCGCAATGACGAATGGCGCGGCGCGCGTCCCGGCTGGTGGCATGAAGGCCGCTATGGTCCCGCGCTGGGTCTGAACTTCTATCGCAGCCACGGCTTCCGCGGCGGCTGGAATAACAATCGCGGTTTTACCAATCGCAGTTTCGACAACCGGCGCTTCGACAATCGCACCTTCGATAATCGCAGCTTTGGCAATCGCGATTTTGGCGATCGGAGATTGGACGGCAATCGTCAGAATTTCGAGCAGCGGAATTTCAGCCAGCCGAATTTCAACCGTCAGGATTTCGGGCGCCAAAATTTCAGTCGCCCGGATTTCAATCGTCAAGACTTCGGCCGCCAAGACTTCGGCCGTCAGAATTTCGGACGGCAGAATTTCGACCGGCGGGCTTTTGACCGCAGCGATTTCAACCGCCGGGATTTCCGCGGCAATGGTCAGAACAACGGCCAGGCCCAGCAATTCCGTCAGGCGCCCCAGGCGCCGCGCGGAGGTGACGGCGACCATTGGCGGGGCGGCGGCGCCGGCCGCGGCGGCTGGCATGGCGGTGATGGCGACCACCGTCACAATCGCTGAGCCTGTTCCCTTTCCAGGCCCCGGCAGCGATGCCGGGGCTTTTTTTTGCAAGTTTTTGTTCATCACAGCCATGCCCGGCCCGCCTGGGTAATTCCGGTTAACAAATTGGAAACGCTCCGGCTTCAGACTCTGAGAGAATCATCCGGAGTGGGCCATGACCCGGTTCCTCATCATGCTGACCTGCTTTTTCGCCAGCGCGACCCTGAGTGCGGCGCTGGCGCTCTTCATCGGCTGGCCGGTGGCGCTTCTGGCGGGGGGCGTTGCCTTTCTCGCCACCCAGCAAGTCTCCGCCATCTTCGCGCGGCGGCGCGACAAGCATGTCACGGCGCGGGAGATTGCAGCCCTGCGGCGCGTGAGCCTGGAGTTCGAGCAATCTTTGAACGCCACCCGTCATCGCATGGACGAAATCTCTAACCGTTTCGAGACCCAGACCGACGCCCAGGGGCGCAAGATCGTCTCGGAACTGAAAATGCTGGAAGGGCTGATGCGCGAATTCGCCAGCCGGGTTTCCAGAAGCGCGCGTGCGCAGCAGGCGGAAATCGCTCCGGCGCATGTCATGCAGACCGGCCGCCGCCAGGGCAGTGCCGCGCAATATCTGGCGAGCCTGGGCGAGCGCGATCTTCTGGAGATCATCCGTGCCAGCCTGGAGGAAAACCGCGTCGATCTTTATCTGCAACCCATCGTCAGCCTGCCGCAACGCAAGCTGCGCTTCTATGAAGCCCTGTCGCGGCTGCGCGCGGAGGATGGTTCGGTGATCATGCCGGCCCAATATATCAAGGTCGCCGCGCCTGCGGGCCTGATGAGCGTGGTGGACAATCTTCTTCTCTTCCGCTGTGTCCAAGTGGTTCGCCGCCTCACCCAGAAGAGCCGCGAGATCGGGGTCTTCTGCAACATCTCCGGCGACACGCTGGCGGATGCGGAATTCTTTCCACAATTCCTGGATTACATGCAGGCCAACCGCGACCTGGCCGGCCAAATCATCTTCGAATTTTCGCAGAATGCTGTGCTCAAGGCCGGCATGGAAGGCGAACTCAATCTTACCCGCCTGGCTGAACTAGGCTTTGCGTTATCCATGGACCATGTCGAAACGCTGGCGTTGGATTTCGTCAAATTGAAATTGATGGGCTTCCGTCATCTGAAAGTGCGCGCCGACATTCTCACCAAAGGCATGACCGGCGCAGGGGCTCCGGTTGCTGCCGAGGATTTCAAGAAGCTACTGACCCGTCACGGCCTCAATCTGATTGCCGAGCGGGTCGAGGACGAGAGGACCGTGATCCAGCTTCTGGACTATACGGTCGATTTCGCCCAAGGCTTCCTGTTCGGCGAGCCGCGCGCGGTGCGCGAAGAGGCGTCCAAGCCGCCCATCGAGGCGGCCGTGGTACAGCTCCGGCGCGCCAGTTGATTCCGGCCCCGGGCCGTGTCATCCGGGACCAATGCCGCCGCCCCGCCTCATTACCGGCCTGTCGGAAATCGCGCCTGACCATGACGCGCTGATCTGCGACGTTTGGGGCGTCGTCCATAACGGCCTGGCGCCTTTTCCCGAAGCCGGTGAGGCGCTCCGGCGGTTCCGGCGCGAGCGGGGGCCGGTGGTGCTGTTGTCGAACGCGCCCCGGCCACCCCAATCGGTGGAAGACCAGTTCCGCCGTATCGGCGTGGCCACCGATTGCTATGACGTCATCGTCACCTCGGGCGGCGCAACACGCGATGATCTGAAAGTCCGCTTCGAACGGAACCGCGCGCTCTCACTTTATTACATAGGCCCGGAGCAGGACGCGGCGGCGCTCGACGGTCTTGCCATCGCCCGCGCCGATATCGCCCATGCCGATGTGGCGCTTTGCGTCGGGCTCAAGGACGATCTCACCGAAACTCCGGCCGATTATGCCGATATCTTGCAGGCAATGCGGGCTAGGGATCTCCTCATGCTATGCGCCAATCCCGATCTCAAGGTCCATCGCGGCGCCAGGCTTTGCTGGTGCGCGGGCAGTCTGGCGAAAGCCTATGAAGAGATCGGCGGGCGCGTGACCTATTACGGCAAGCCGTTCAAGGCGATCTACGATGTGGCCTTGAGCGCCGCGGGCCATCCCAAAAGCGCCCTGGCAGTGGGTGATGCCCTCATCACCGATCTCAAAGGCGCCCGGAATGCCGGTCTGGAGGCGCTTTTCATTGCCGACGGCTTGCACGGCGAGGAGATCGAGCCCTATACCGCCGAACATCTGGGGGAGATGTTCGCCGCGGCGGGGGTTGGCGCCAAGGCGGCGATGCGAGCATTGGCATGGTGAGCGTCTATTACGAGGACCTTCAGGTCGGCCAGTCGGCCAGCATGGAGAAGACCGTCACCGACGCCGATGTGCGGGCGTTCGGGGAGGCCACTGGCGACGTCAATCCGCTGCATTTCGACGAGGGCTATGCCAGGGCCACCATCTTCCGGGGCCGGGTGGCACATGGGGCGCTTGCCATCGGCTTCATCTCCGCCGTGGTCGGCACCAAGCTGCCGGGCGAGGGCACGATTTTTCTCACTGCCAAAACCGATTTCAAAGCGCCGGTCCGCATCGGCGATCATGTGGTCACCACCTGCACGGTGCGCGAGATCCGCGAGCGCCGCGAGGTCGTGCTAGACTGCATCTGCACCGTGGCCGGTAAATTGGTGGTCAGCGGCGAGGCCCTGGTGCTCGCCCCCAAGCGGCCCAAGCGCTGAAACATGCGCATCTTCCGCCATTTCGACGATGTGCCGCCGATCTATCAGGGCGCCGTCGTCGCCATCGGCAATTTCGACGGCGTGCATCGCGGCCATCAGGCGTTGATCGCGCAAGCGCGCCGTCTGGCCGAGGAACGCAAAAGTTCGCTGGCGGTTCTGGCTTTCGAACCGCATCCGGCGGAGTTCTTCCGTCCTCGTCCCGATTCCATCCGCTTGACGCCGTTGCGCGCCAAGGCGCGGCTTCTGGCAGAACTGGGCGTGGATGCGATGTTCGCGCTCACCTTCGATGAAAGCATGGCCAAGCGCAGTGCCGCCGATTTCATCTCCAATGTTCTGGTCAAAGGGTTGGGTCTTTCCGGCGTCGTGGTGGGACCGGACTTCGAATTCGGTCAGGGACGCGGCGGCAATGTCAGCACGCTGCTCTATATGGGCGAGATGGAAGGCTTCTCGGTCACCCGCTTTGACATGGTGACGGAACTGAAGGCAGGCGGGGGGCTGGAGAAAATCTCCTCCACCCGCATCCGCGACAGTCTGAGAGCCGCCAAACCTGAAGAAGCGGCTGAGCTGCTGGGCCGCTTCTGGGCGGTGGAGGCGCGCGTCGAACATGGCGATGCGCGCGGCCGCACCCTGGGCTTTCCCACTGCCAATATGCATCTGGGTCACTGCCTGGCGCCGGCCTTCGGCGTCTATGCGGTGCGCGTGACCATTGTGGAAAATGAAAAGCCGGTTGGACGCCATGACGGCGTCGCCAATTTCGGCATCCGGCCCATGTACCAGATCGACGTGCCCCTGATGGAAGCCCATCTGTTCGATTTCGACGGCGACCTTTACGGCAAGCATCTGTCGGTCGAATTGATTTCCTATATCCGGCCGGAGGCGAAATTCGACAGCGTTGAGGCGCTGATCGCGCAGATCGGCGCGGATGCCAAAAGGGCCAGGGCAATCCTGGCCCAGACCCCACAGACTCCTGTGCTGGCCCCCTAGCTGGACGGCCTTTCGCCGCGCTGTTAGAAGCCCGGGATCATGTCGCATCCGCCCGAAACCCCGGCGCAGGACTATCGCGCCAGCCTGTTC
>DATNGI010000099.1:0-14269 GCA_035605955.1 Rhizomicrobium sp. | reverse complement strand
CCTTAATGCTACACCTGAGCATAAGGAGGTCAAGTCCTAGCTTAATCCAAGCCAAAACCCAGGCGCATGGCCGCTTCCCGGAAAGCCCCCTAGGCCGGAATGCCCTCGGTAAGACGCTCGGCGGCAATCCGATAGCCGCCGCCCGGCCATTGCCACGCCGCCTCCAGCTGCCGGCCATCCGGACTTATGCGACCCCGCATATGGTTGTCGGAGCCCTTATGCCGGAACCAGATGGTCAGCTCCCGCCCCGTCATCTCATAGACGTAATCCAGCGTGAGGCCGCTGTTGAACATATAGGCGCGCGACCAGATTTCGGGCGAGGGCGGCTCGCCCAGGCCCTGAAGATGGCTGATCACTTCCAGCCCACAATGATGACGGCCGAAAACGCGGATATCGAAATCCTGAAACAAAATAACGCGATTTTCATCGGCCCAGCGATAAGTCATTTCGCCATCGGCTTCGCCGGACAAGCGCCAGCGTCCGATCAAAGGCGCAAAATTGTCCAACGCCACGATCACTTCTCCAGAAAACGCGCAAGCTTGTCGAAGCTCTGGCTCCAGCCTGCTTGCATGCCTTCAAGCATGGCGACCGCCATCGGTGCCAGGGCGCGGGCCACCGTGGTCATTTCCATCAAGGTGCCATCGGGATGGTCGGAGAAAGTGACAGTGGTGAGCCCGTCGATCAGCCTTTCGCCGCCGGGGCCGATGGGTTCGTTCTCGAACACCAGCTTCTTGCCGGGAACGATCTCGCGATAGCGTTTGATCATGGGAAAATCCATGTCGAACGGCGTGTCCTTTGGTCCATGCATGGTGATGTGCAGCACGCCGCCTTCGCGAATATCGCCTTCCACCACCGGATTGGTGAAATTTTCCGGTCCCCACCATTCCTTCAGCATCTTGGGATCGGTCCAGGCCTGCCATACCAAAGCGCGGGGCGCTTTCAGGACGCGGGTGAGCGTGACGGTGCGTTCGGCATGTGTCGTAGCGGTCATAAGGATCTCCGTTTGCGAGGCTTTGAGAATTTGGGTTTCGCATTGGGTTTCGTGGCCTGGACGCGCGCGAGCAGCGACTCCAGACGGTCGAGCCGCGCTTCCCACAGGCGGCGATAATCCGCCAGCCATTGGTCGACGCTTTGCAGGGCCAGAGGCTCCAGACGGCAAGGGCGATATTGTGCTTCGCGGGAGCGCGAGATGAGACCGGCGCGCTCCAGCACCTTGAGATGTTTGGAGATCGCCGGCTGGCTCATGGCGAAAGGCTGCGCCAGTTCGGTCACCGAGGTCTCACCCAAAGCGAGGCGGGCCAGGATGGCGCGGCGAGTGGGATCGGCCAGCGCCTGAAAGCGGGTGGAAAGCAGGTCCATAAAACCGTCCCTTTATATAACCTAGTGGTTATATTCTGGTCGTCCGAAACCGTCAACTGGGGTAGACTTTTTTTATCGCGGCATGCGGCTGGGGGCTGGGGCCGGCACGTTCAGTGTGCTGCCGCTTGGCACCATGGTCGCCTGATCCGGCGGCATGGGCGCCATCGGGTTGTAGCCGACCGCGCCATTGGTCCGGAGCGGATTGGCGGAGGAATCATAGACGCTGCCGGCCGCGCCCGCATAAAGCGCGCCATTGGGATTTCCTTCATTCGGTGAGGCGCAAGCGGCAAGGCCAAAACAAAGCGCACCCGAAATCAAAACCGGCAATTTCATGGCAACCTCCGTGTACGACAATCGAAAAACACCACAGGCCGCGGCCGGTTTCAACGGCGGCCACCCAGCCTGAGGCCCGGCGTGGGCCGTTCGCGCAAGACTTCGCGGCGGAACCGGAACAATTCGGCCGGGCGTCCCCGCGCCGAGGCGGAGAATTTCCCCGTCCCTTCGACCAAGCCCTGTTCCGCTACCAGACGGCGGAAATTCTGTTTGTGCAGCCTGCGTCCCAAGAGCGCTTCCACGGTCTTCTGCAATTCCAGCAACGTAAAGGACGGCGCCATCAATTCGAAAACCACCGGCCTATACTTCATCTTGCCGCGCAGCCTGGCGATGGCGGTGGCCAGAATGCGGCGATGATCGAACATCATGGCGGCCCCGACGCCGCCTTCCAGCCGTCCGCCATTGTCGCGGCCATATTCCTGCGCCAGGCCGGCTTCATAAAGCAGCTCGTAACGCTCCAGCACTTTTTCTTCGTCCCAGCCTATGCCGTCGGTTCCGAAGCAGAGCCGCACGCGATCGCGGCGAAGTTCCTGTGCCTCGCCGCTGGCGGCGGCTTTCACGAAGCTCTTGAGCTTGGGCAGGATCACGCTATCGATCATCTGAGGTTTGGCATCGCGCCAATCCTCCCAGGGAAAATAATGATACCAGCCGCGCCAGCGCGTATCGCGCGCACCGCTCGCGCCGTCCTCAGCGCCTTGACGGGTCAGCGCCAGATAGCCGACCGAAACCACGCGCCTGTCACCGCCGTCCGGCATCGCGCTTGGCAAATGCCGCCCGCGATCGCCGAATGTATAGAGCTGTTCGGTGTAGCCGAGATCGAAATGGGTCTGCTCCTCCACCCATTTGCGCAAGCCCTGTTCCAAGGTACGCTGCGAACCCGGATCGAAGGGACCGAAAGGAAGCGCGTCCTCGCTATCGTCATGCGCGACCACCAGGGCGCACGGATTGCCGCCTTCCACCGAAACGATGGCGGCCGAAAGACCGATGCTGATGGCGCTGGGGCTCATAGCCCGGCAAGGGGAAAATCCGTGGTGACGCCTTCCACCACGTTCAAAGGTTCGCCCATCGCGCCGAGCGCCGCCACCATGCGGCCTTCGCGACCGAGCGCATCATCGGCATGACGCACCAACAGGCTGTTCGGGCTGGCGTGCGGCGCGCGCCGGCGCATGGCCAATGCGATTTCGATTTCCCGGCCGCGCCCCAGCCTGTCACATAAAATCGTATAAGCGGACGCCATGGAGCGGCTGATGCCGGCCCAGCAATGAATCAGGAAGGGCTGGCTGCCATCCCACGCCCGTCCGAACGCGATCAGCCGGTCGATGTGGTCGCGGCCAGGCGGATGCTCGCCCGCCGACGGATCGCTGATGTCATTGACGCCAAGCTTGAGGTGGTAAGCCGGATCAAAACCGCTGGGAGTTGCGATCATATGCTGGGGCGAGAGCAGGCTGACCAGGTGCGACGGGCGATGGTTGGCCAAGGCGTCGTCGAGGGCAGAGAGGGGAATGACCAGGAGGCGGGGCATGCCCTCTTTTAGCATCTAGCGCAGCGACAACCGGTTAAATCGCTCCAGGAACCGCTCCTGGGCGTCGGCTGTCGATAGCGGCACCAGATGGGGCGGCTTGAGACCAGCGGGGGGCGCGCCGAAGAGCTTGCGGGCAACCGGCTCCTCAAAACCGGCGAGTTGGGTGGCCTCATAGTAGGCGGAGAGGTGATCGGCTTTTTTGAAGAGGGCCGCCAGGGCCTTCGGAACAACGGCAGGCAAGCCAAACCGCAGGTGAATTGCGGACTGAAGTTTCAGTTCTAACTCTTTGTAGTTAATGCCAATTGCGGCCTTGAAGGGACTTATGAGGTCGCCGACAACATACTCCGGGGCATCGTGCAATAAGGCCATCAATCTCGCTTCTCGGGTGAGCCGGGGATTGAGGTCGGCCACCAGCCTTTCCACCAGGACCGAGTGCTGGGCCACCGAGAAGGCGTGGCTGCCTCTTGTCTGGCCGTTCCAGCGGGCCACCCGGGCCAGGCCATGGGCGATATCCTCGATCTCGACGTCGAGCGGGCTGGGTTCGAGAAGATCGAGCCGGCGGCCGCTCAGCATGCGCTGCCAGGCGCGCGGGGGGCCACGGTCGGGCATGGGTCAGGCCACCAGCAGGCGCAGGCCGCTCACCATCAAGGTGGCTGCCAGGACCAGCCTGAGCGCCAGGTCGGGGAGGCGGGGGGCAAACAGACTGGCGAGGACAATGCCGGGCAAAGACCCCACCAAAAGCGATTCCAGCATACGCACATCGATACCGCCATCCATCAGATGACCGAGGCCCGCCACCAAAGTCAGAGGCACCGCATGGGCGATGTCGGAGCCCGCGATCTTGACCACCGGCAGTTCCGGATAGAGCAAGATCAGGGCGGTGACGCCGAGAGCGCCGGCGCCGACCGAGGAAAGTGTCACCAGCACACCCAAGGCGATACCGGTCATGACCGTGTAGCGGCGGGTCTGTTGCGCGTCCAAAACGCCGACACGACGGGCATAGGTGGCAAGCAGATACCGGCGGAATATCAGTGCCAGCGCGGTCGCCAGAAGCGCCACGCCCAGAACGCGCGTGATCAGCACGCTGGCGGCCGAGGAATCTATTCTCAGCAAATGCAGAACCAGAAGCGTCAGAAGTGAAGCCGGCAGCGACCCCATGGCCAGGCGCGTGACAATGCGCCAATCGATGGTGCGATTGAAGCCATGCACCAGCGAACCGCCGGTCTTGGTCACGCTGGCATAGAGAAGATCCGTGCCCACGGCCGTGGCGGGATGGACATGAAACAGCAGAATGAGAAGCGGCGTCATCAGCGAACCGCCGCCCACGCCCGTCATGCCGACCAGGAATCCGACAGCAAATCCCGACAAAACATAGAGCGGGTGGAGGTCGAACGGCATGGTGCTTGTCACGGACCCGCTGCGGGATTGGGAAATGTGGAGAGCCAATCTCTCATATTGCCGAGGCAGCGACAATTGCGCCCGGCACCGTGCCTTTTTTTGGAAAATGCATTAGAGACCCCGCCATGACAAACACGCAGGCGCTGGTTCTGTTTTCCGGTGGCCAGGATTCGACGGTCTGTCTCGCCTGGGCGCTCGATCGCTTCGACCGGGTTGAAACCATCGGCTTCGATTATGGTCAACGCCATGCGGCGGAACTGGCAGCCCGCCCGCGCTTGCTGGACCGATTGCAAACGGCTTTCCCGCACTGGGCGGCAAGGCTGGGGCTGGATCATGTGATCCCGCTTCAGGCGCCCCGTGCCATCGGCGGTAGCGCACTGACCGAAGCCACAGCGATTGAAATGGGAGCGGACGGCTTGCCCACTACCTTTGTGCCGGGCCGCAATCTGATGTTCCTGACCGCCGCTGCCGCTTTGGGTTATCGCCGTGGCATCGCCGATTTGGTGGGGGGGATGTGTGAGACGGATTTTTCCGGCTATCCGGATTGCCGCAACGACACAATGGAAGCGATGGGGCGGGCGTTGTCACTGGGGCTGGCCCGCGCTGTGCGCATCCATACGCCGCTGATGTTCATCGACAAGGCCGCGACCTGGAAGTTGGCGCAAGACCTGGGCGGCGACGCCTTGGTCGAGCTGATCGTCGAGGAAAGCGTCACTTGCTATGAGGGCGATCGCACACGCCGGCACGATTGGGGTTATGGTTGCGGCGTCTGCCCCGCGTGCGAATTGCGGGCCAAGGGTTTCAAGGCGTACCGCGCAGAAGCGCGGCCAGCAAAAGTGTGAAGCGGTTCTCCGTTAGGCCGCGCGACCAAAAAAGATGACCTATTCTGTAAAGGAGATTTATTACACGCTGCAAGGCGAAGGCGCGCAGACCGGTCGCGCCGCCGTGTTTCTGCGCTTTGCCGGCTGCAATCTGTGGTCGGGGTTGGAGCGCGATCGCACCCAGGCCGTCTGTCAATTCTGCGATACCGACTTTGTCGGAACCGACGGCCCCAATGGCGGGAAGTTCGCGGACGCGGATGGCTTGGCGCGCGCAGTCAAGGCGCTATGGCCGAATGCGGCCAAGGGCGCGCCCTATGTTGTCTGCACGGGTGGCGAACCTCTCTTGCAGCTTGATAGTGCCGCAATCGCCGCGCTCAAGACGTTTGACTTCGAGATCGGCATCGAGACCAACGGCACCTTATTGCCGCCGCTTGGGATCGACTGGATCTGCGTCAGCCCCAAAGCGGACGCGGAGCAGAAACTCACACACGGCGATGAATTGAAACTGGTCTATCCCCAGCAGAAGGCGCAGCCCGAACGCTTTGCCGGTCAGGATTTCGACCATTTCTTCCTGCAGCCCAAGGACGACCCCAACCGGGCCGCCAATACTGCGGCTGCGATCGCCTATTGCCTGGCACATCCTCAATGGCGACTTTCGCTGCAAACCCACAAAATGTTGGGAATTCCCTGATACTCTTGGGGTTTAAAGCCATGCACGGCTGGCATATCGCCCCCATCTTCTTCGCACCTGCAAAAAGCGCGGATATACCCCCATTTCATGCCCAGTTCAGAGGGCATTGTCATGGATTCCTGGTTCGTCTCTTTGGTTCCCGCATCGGTCGCGGTTGCCGTGATTGGTTACAGTTTCTGGATCTACTACGCGTGACCCTCAGAAGTGGGTGACGATCTTCTCCATCTCGGGTCTGGCTCTTTCCTCCAGTTCAGCCCTTGGCGTCCCGATATAAATAAACCCCGCCATGCGCTCGCCCGGCTTTAAACCCATCTTCTCTTTCACCTTGGGGTGATAGGCGTACCACTCGGTCAGCCAGTTGCCGACAAAGCCCAAGGCGTGGGTGGCAATCAGAATGTTCTGACACACCGCGCCTGCGGACAATTCCTGCTCCCACACGGGTATCTTGATCTGCTCACGCGCCGACGAGACCACACCGATTACGAGCGGTGCTCTTAAAAAACGGCCGCGCTCTTCTTCGATCTGCTTGGACCGTTCGTCTTCGGCTTCCAATATTTCCGCTAGAATTTCGCCGAACCGCTCCCGGCCCTTGCCTTCGAACACGATGAAGCGCCAAGGAAACAATTTGCCGTGATCCGGCGCGCGGGCTCCGGCCTTGAGAATTTCCGCCAATTGCGCCGCAGACGGACCAGGCTCTCCCATCGCCTTGGCCGAACCCGAGCGGCGGCTGAGCAACAGGTCCACGGCTGCGCGCGCAGGCAGGTTGAAGACAGGCTTGTCCGTCATGATGGGTTCTTGCGTCCTGAAATCAGGTTCCCATATAGGGTTGATCGGTCGCGAAAGTCATCCCTGGACCTGTTGTGTTTTGAAATTGCGCAAATCCTCGTGCTAAAACCAAAACCATGGCGATAATTCGCGAAAAACTGCAAAGCGTCGACCCCGTCTGGGCGCAATTGCGCGCCGAGGCCGAAACCATGGCGGCGGAAGAACCCGCGCTGGCCGGCTTCGTTCATGCCACTATCCTCAAGCATGACCGGCTGGAAAACGCGCTTTCTTTCCATCTGGCGCGCAAGCTGGGCGGCGGCGATCTCGATCCGCTCCTGGCGCGGGAGACGTTCGAAGAAGCTTTGGCCGACGATCCCGGAATCGGCGCCGCGATTAGGGCCGATCTTTCCGCCGTGTTCGAGCGCGACCCGGCCTGCCATTCCTTCTTGGAGGCGCTTCTCTACTACAAAGGCTTCCATGCGCTGGAAAGTTATCGCATCGGCCATTGGCTGTGGCGGCACAATCGCCGCGCGCTGGCGCTCTTCTTCCAGAGCCGCATCTCCCAGCTCTTCGGCGTCGATATTCACCCGGCGGCCACGCTCGGCCGCGGCATCATGATCGATCACGCCACCGGCGTGGTGATCGGCGAAACCGCAATTGTGGAAGACGATGTCTCCATGCTGCATGGCGTGACCTTGGGCGGCACGGGCAAGGGCGCGGGCGATCGTCATCCTAAGATCCGGCGCGGCGTCCTACTCTCCATGGGCGCCAAAATCCTGGGCAACATCGAGATCGGCGAATATAGCCGCGTGGGCGCGGGCTCGGTGGTGCTGAAATCGGTGCCGCCCGGCTGCACGGCTGTGGGCATTCCCGCCAAGCTGGTCAATTGCGCAGGCCCGGAGCGTCCGTCGCAGGAAATGAACCATTTCTTCGAGGACGAGACTGGCTGAACCGGCCCGTCTCGAAGCGTCGGCTTGACCGGCAATGGCCGTCATGCGAGGTGACGGCGCGAATTCGCGAAGAGGACGACATGACCCGCGGCGAGCTTTGGCGTCTGGAAAAATACCTCCGCAATCTCTTTCGTCTCGACACCATCACCTTGGTTGAACGCCCCAAGCAGCAGGATTCCGTGGAAGTCCATGTCAGCGGCGAATTCGTGGGCGTATTATTCAAGGATGAAGAAGACGGGGAAATCTCCTACGCCTTCAACATGGCAATTTTGGAAATGGATCTGCCGGAACTTCCCGCCAGTCGCGCCGGCTGAAATCCGCCAGCGACCGCCCGCTCATTTTTGGAATTCGGCCATCAGGCGTTCGACGCCACCGTCAATCCCTTGCCAGCGCGCCAGCTGGGACCGCTTGAACCGATAGGAAAGATTGACGCCGGGCGCCACGCGGTGGTCGATGGCCAGGCAATTGGGACTGGGCACATCCTGGGCCGGCTGCTCGCAGAGCAGCAGAAGTGCGCCGCCTTTTCCCACGAACAATTCGTCACGCCCATAACCGGAATCGGGGCGAAAGGCATAACGTGTCAACGCGAAGGGCGCGGCTTCGCCCTTGGCGTCCGCCAGATAAGGCATGTAGACGCGGCCGAAACGGCTTTGCGCATCGAGCCCGTTTTTGTCGGCGCGCAGCAATAGGCGGATGACGGGCGAATCCGGCTGATTGCCGGCGAAGAGAGCGGCTTCCGCGTCGGAATATCCGCGCATGTCCGGAAGCGCCGCGACGAGGGCGACCTGGTCCTGGTCACCGCCGCTTCTGGCTGCGCGCGACGCGATATAGCGGGCCGGAACATGCAGAGTGAGGCCGCGCACATGAAGCTCGACCCTGGTGGCCGCGTCCGTGGGCCGGTTGTCGCGCAGAGAGCCCGGAGCTGGGCGCAGATAGTAAAGCAGAAAAGCGCCACAGAGGGCCGCAACGATCAGAGCCACGCCCAATGGGATCAGCCAGCCAGAATGCTGGTGAATTTCGCCCTGTTCGCTCAACGATCCGCCGGTCTTCAAGCCCGCCGCTCTTTACCATTACCGGCCCAATGGCAGCAGTCGGGCATGGCCCAAACGCGCCCAATTCTTGCGACGCGTGACGTGGAAACACCATTTCGCGTCAGTTTGGCACATGTCGATATCCGGGAACCCGATTTTGAGCCCGTTCCAGATGCCCAAACCCGTTTGGGGAGCCTGATCGTGTTCGGGGGCCATCTGCTCAGGGATATGACGGTTCTGATGTTCGCCCTGACCGGCGGGCTCACCTTGTCCGGCATCATCGCCAATATCTACCGCATGCTGGCGCGCAAGCCCCAGACCAAAGGAGAGACGGTCCTCTATTACGCCGTCATGGCGTTCGCCGGCGCCAGCGTGCTTCTGGAGAACGCCACGCGCTCCTATCGCAAGAAGGAAAGCTCCGCACCCGCCTATGGCTTCGCCGTCGCCATCGTCGGTTATTGGTGCTTCATCCTGGGGATCGGCATCCTTTCGGTCGCGGTCTTCCTAAAGCACGGTTAGCATCGAAGCGACCAACGGATGACGCACAATATCGCCCTCGCTGAGGCGAACCACCGGCACCTCAGCGATCGGTTCCAGCCGGCGCGCTATCTCGCTTAAGCCCGACATCCCCGGCAGGAGATCGGTCTGGTCGGGATCGCCGGTCATCACCATGGTCGAGCGCCAGCCCAGCCGCGTCAGAAGCATCTTGATCTGACCATAGGTGCAGTTCTGCGCCTCATCGATGACCACAAAACATTCGCTCAAAGTGCGGCCGCGCATATAGGCGACCGGCGCGATCTCGATGGCGCCGTCCGCGAGCAGGGCCTTCAGGCGCTTGGTGCCCAGCCTCTCGGTCAGCGCGTCATAAAGCGGACGCAGATAGGGTGCGAGCTTTTCGTTGAGATCGCCCGGAAGGTACCCTAGAGACTCGCCCGCTTCGACCGCCGGACGCGACAGCACGATGCGCTGAACCTTGCCGGCTTCCAACGCTTCCACTGCTTTGGCGATCGCGAGATAGGTCTTGCCGGTGCCGGCGGGTCCAAGCGCTAGAACCACGCTTTGCGCGTCGATGGCATCCATCAATTGCTGCTGGGCCGGGCTCATGGCCCGGACATTCTTCACGTAGCGGCGATCGCGATTTTCCTGGTCGTGATCGTGTGGGCTCCAAGGACGGTTCGGGAAAAGCGGATGCACATTCTGGTTGGTGGAAAGATTGTCACGCGACTTCTGACGCTGAGAGCGCTTTGCCATGCCTGCTCCATGAGGGGATGAACATTGCGGTGAGGGTAAGCGCGTGAACCGGAACAAGGACGGCCCAAAAGGCGGACAAAATCCCCAGTCCCAGGATCTGCGAACCTAAGATCCACAGTGCGATGCTGCACTCCGACCCCTAAGCGAATCACGACGCTTGAGTTCAGCGTATCTTTTTTCGCGTGACGTTGGGGATAAATGCTGCGGAGGCTGCAACAAGCTTTTGCGACTGAAGCGACGGGCGCAGCGTTAACGGTCAGGCGCTGCGAGTTGCCGCGGCCTCGCGCTGCCAGAGGCGGCGCATCTTGGTGTCGGCTTCGGGGCCGAAATTGAACCAGGCAGCCTTATCGTTGCTGGTGTCGACCACGACCAATATGTCGAGCTTGCCCAGCTTTTGTACCAGTTCGCTACGAATAGCGTTGAGTGAAACTTCGCTGGTGAGAATCCAGGCTTGCGGCAGAAAGCGGAAAGCAAGACCGAAATTGAAAATCTCTTCTTCCAGCGCGCTGATCGAGCCGGACTTCATGTCGGATAGGATCATGTAGCGATTGCGTTCGCCGGTGGACGCGCGGCTATCGCGGCCGAAGCGCGCCGCGGCGGTGGGCGTATCGGCGTGCGAGTGCTGCGGGGACGGCGCGGCCTGTTCCGGCGCTGCGGAAGCGCTGGGGAAGAGCAGCGCCAATTGGGTGTCTTCACTGGCGTGATGGAATTGTTCTTCGCCCTGGCGCGCGACCAGGGAATGGGGCGCAAGCCGTCCTTCGGCTTGAAACGCGATCATCTGCTCCAGGGCATAGGGGCCATAAGAGCGGCCGCCCACGCTGATGGTCCATGTCAGGGACATGATCAGCTCACTTGGATCCGACAGCCAGGCTAGATCGGAATGGTTACTCAAACCTTTCGCGAAGCCCGCGAATGCCAGCGGACCAGGCAATCCGGCGCAGTCTTTCTGTACGTTCGGAGACGTTCGGGCTTGGCGACAGCCGGAAAAGGGTGAGGAGCGCACCCCCAAGTGGAGATGCGCCCCGTTTCACGCGTCACGCCCTGGGCGGCCTTCAGACGAATTCCCATTCGCCGTTGCGGCGGCGGCAAGCGCTGCCATCGCGGGAGAATTGGCGGCCATGGCGATAGACCACTTGGGTGAAATCGCGGCAGAGCCGAGGCCCGCGATAATACTCGCGCGTGGTGACGACATAGCCGCGATCGGGGCCGCGATTCCAGTCATAGCGGCGCCCGACTGGGCCGCTGAAACTTTGCTCGTAGGACCGCGCGGCATAAGGGCGATCATCGCAATCCATGTCGCGGCTGATCGCATTGCCGGCGAACCCGCCCAGGATGGCGCCGCCGATAATGCCGAGCCCATTGCCGTGACTGGCGAAGCCGCCCAACAGGCCACCGCCCAGCGCGCCCAGCACCGTGCCGGTAGAATGATCGCGCCCGCTGCATTCATCCGCGAAAGCGGTGCCGCTCAGTCCCAGCGTCAGCACCGCCGCCGCCAAAGTCATTTTCTTCAACATCCCTGCCTCCCTGTCATGATCAGTCAAAGCGCCAATTGCCGTCGACCTGGCGGCACGCGGTACCGGTACGCGTGAAGCTGCGACCGTCGCCGCGATAGGAAGTCTCGGTGAAATCGCGGCAGATCACGCCGCCGCGCCGGAATTCCCGCATAGGCGTGAAATAGCCATAGGCACGACCATTGCGCCATTCATAACGCTCACCGAGATTGCCGTTGAGACCGTCGGCATAGACGCGGAAGGCATAGGGCTGGTCGTCGCACTCGATATCGCTTGAGATCGTGTTGCCGAGCAATCCGCCCAGGATCGCGCCACCCACCACGGCGCCGCCATTGCCATGGCTGGCCGCGCCGCCGATCAATCCGCCGGCGAGTGCGCCGAAGATCGTGCCGGCGGCCGCATTGCCGCGATGACAATCGGCTTCGTAACGGCCTTGTTCATAATAGACTCCGGCCGGAGGCGGCGGAGGGCCATAGGCCGGCGGCGGAGGCGGTGGGCCGTCGTCGAAATCGCGGTGACGAATGCGGCGATAGCGGCCGTTGCGATCGTAATAGCCGTCGCGGTCATACTGGCTGTAATAGCCGGCGGGATCGTTGCCGGGCGGCGGCATAACTTGCTGCGCTTCCGCCACGACGGTGCCGATCGCGAGAATAGCGGCGGCAGTCATCAAAATTCGCTTGATGGGCATGATTGGTCTCCCTGGCTCATCTGCTCCACAATGGCTTCAGCTTCGGCCGCTTGCGCTGAACCTTGTCTGAATGGATTGAGGCCGGAATACGGCGCTCCTCGTCGAATTCCGCGCATGATAACAGCCAGACGGGCTCGGGCGTTCCGGTGACCTTAAGGGAAACGTTCTAATTGACGGAATAACTGACGACGGCCCAAGCGCCTTTTTCCGACACAAGCGTGACCGTTTCCACAGCCGCGGCTTTGTGCGCGAACGTCGAATCATACCGCACCACAGCATATTGGCCGTTATGCAAGCCGGGCACGGTCTTGGTCAATTTCACATCTTTCAGATTGCGCGCCGACATGGCGCCCAAAGGCGCGCGCAGGGCGCTAACCTTTCGGGTCCAATCATCGCTGCCGGCCTTGTCGCGCACGACCGCGCCCATCTGACCATACGCATCCGCATAATTCTGATCGTCCAGCAAGATGAGCCATTGCTTGGCCCTGTCATCCGGCGTGGGCGTCATGGGCGTGGAAGGGCCATCCTTGGTCTGCGCGAAGGCAGGGACCGTAAGGAACAGGGCAAACGCGATGGCGAGCCATTTCATGATGGGATCCCCACGCTAGCTGGCGCAGAGTCTAACACCCATGCGGAACAAATGTTCCATGCCGCGCGCCGGCAGGATTAGTAGGTCCGTGCCTTGGGTGCGATATATTGCACGTCCTCGGTCAAGGTGTAGGTGTGCACCGGCCGGTAATCGATGCGGGTCTTGCCGGTTTCCGGATCAAGCCAGGCAAGCGTGTGCTTCATCCAATTCTCGTCATCGCGTTTGGCGAAGTCCTCGCGCGCATGCGCGCCGCGACTTTCCTGGCGGTTCGCCGCGCCTTCGATGGTCACCACGGCTTGCTGGATCAGATTGTCGAACTCCAGCGTCTCCACTAGATCGGTGTTCCAGACCATCGAACGGTCTGTGACGCCGATATCGGCACGCTGGGCATAAATCTCGTGAATGCGGCGCTTGCCTTGTTCCAGGCTCTCGCCGGTGCGGAACACGGCTGCGTCCTCCTGCATCGCCTTCTGCATCGCTTTGCGCAGCGCGGCGGTGGGCGCCTTGCCCTTGGCGTGGCGGAAATGATCGAAGCGCGCCAGCGCCGCGTCGCCGGCATCCTTGGGCAGCTCTTGTTGCGCGCCTGAGCCGTGCAACTCCTTGGCCGCCTGAAGGCCGGCCGCCTTGCCGAATACCACCAGATCGATCAGCGAATTGGAGCCTAGACGATTGGCGCCATGCACCGAAACGCAGGCCGCTTCGCCCACTGCCATCAATCCATGCACCACCGTGTCGGGATTGCCGTTGGCCAAAGTCAACGCGTCGCCGGTATAGGCGCAGGGAATGCCGCCCATATTGTAGTGCACGGTGGGCAAGACCGGGATCGGCTCCTTGGTCACATCCACGCCGGCGAAAATGCGCGCCGACTCCGAGATGCCCGGCAGGCGTTCGTGAATGATCTTGGGATCCAGATGCGACAGATGCAGATGGATATGATCCTTGTTGGGACCCACACCGCGACCTTCCCGGATCTCGATGGTCATGGCGCGGGAGACCACGTCGCGCGAGGCGAGGTCCTTGGCGTTGGGGGCGTAACGCTCCATGAAACGCTCGCCTTCGGAATTGGTGAGATAGCCGCCTTCGCCGCGCACGCCTTCGGTGATGAGCACGCCGGCGCCGAAAATGCCGGTGGGGTGGAACTGTACGAATTCCATGTCCTGCAGCGGTAATCCCGCGCGCAGCACCATGGCATTGCCGTCGCCGGTCTGGGTATGGGCGCCGGTGCAGGTCATGTAGGAACGGCCATAGCCGCCGGTGGCCAGGATCACCTTGTGGGCGCGGAAGCGATGGATGGCACCGTCGTCGAGGTTCCACGCCATGACGCCAACGATGGAGTCGCCGTCCTTGATGAGGTCGAGGG
>DATNGI010000098.1:0-59717 GCA_035605955.1 Rhizomicrobium sp. | reverse complement strand
TCCGCACGATAGGCAGGAATCGCAGCCTTCCAATTTGACGAAGCTGGCATCGCCGCAACGGGGGCAATAGCGGGCTCGGGCGCCTTCGGCGGGGACTTCCGGCACGATGCCGGTATCGCGGCGGCCCAGGAAACCGATTTCCACCATGTGACGCTCGATCACCTCGCCGATCGCCGCCAGCAGCGAGGGCACATAACGGCCATTCATCCATTGGCCGCCGCGCGGATCGAAGATCGCCTTCAACTCGTCCACCACGAAGGAGACATCGCCGCCGCGCCGAAACACCGCCGAGATCATGCGGGTCAGCGCCAGCGCCCAGGCATAGGCTTCCATATTCTTGGAGTTGATGAAGATCTCGAAGGGCCGCCTGCGCCCGTCCCGTTCCACATCGTTGATGGTGATGTAGAAGGCGTGATCGCTTTCCAGCCATTTGATCTTGTAGGTGCGGCCGAGAAGAGAGTCCGGCCGATCCAGCGGCTTGGTCATATAGACCACGGCGCCGCGTTCTCTGGGCTCGGGTGGTGGCAAGGGCAGTTCCGGCTCGTCCCCGCCCTGGGCGATGATGGCTTCCAGGGGTACGGCGTCCTTGGGCTCCTCCACCGACAGGACCGCGCCGGTCACATCGTTGGGGCGATAGGTGGTGCAGCCTTTGCAGCCGTCACGATAGGCCGCGAGATAAACGTCCTTGAAATCTTTGAAGGAGATCGAAGCCGGCACATTGATGGTCTTAGAAATGGCGCTGTCGATGAAAGGCTGCGCCGCGGCCTGCACCGCCAAATGATCCTGCGGCTTCAAGGTCTGGGCGGTGACGAAATAGTCCGGCAAGGCGGCGTCGGCGCCGAAACGGCCGTGGAAAGCCCGCACGGCGTAATCCTCGACCAATTCGTCCTTCTTTCTGCCATCCGGCTGCAGCACCTTGCGGGTATAGCTGAAGGCGAAGATGGGTTCGATGCCGCTGGAGACATTGCCGGCCAAGAGCGAGATCGTGCCGGTGGGCGCGATGGAGGTGAGAAGGGCGTTGCGGATGCCATGCTGGGTCAGCCGGGCGCGGACATCGTCGGGCAGGGCCTGGATATGGGGACGGGCGAGATATTCGGTGGCGTCGAAAAGCGGGAAGGCACCTTTCTCCCGCGCCAGTTCGATGGAGGCGCGATAGGCGGCCTGGCGCATGGTCGAAAGCCAGCTCTGGATCAGCGCCACGCTTTCCGGCGAGCCATAGCGCGTGCGGCAAAAGATCAGCGCGTCTGCAAGGCCGGTGACGCCCAGCCCGATCCGCCGCTTGGCCAAGGCTTCCTGTCGCTGCGCTTCCAGGGGAAAGCGCGACACATCGATGGCGTTGTCCAGCATGCGGACGGCGGTCGACGTGAGATCGGCCAGCGCGTCCAGGTTAAGATGGGCATCCTGCTCGAACGGATTGCGCACCAGTTTGGCGAGATTGACGGAGCCCAGGAGACACGCGCCATAAGGCGGCAAAGGTTGCTCACCACAGGGATTGGTCGCCGAGATGGTCTCGCAATAGGAAAGGTTATTCTCTTCATTGATGCGGTCGATGAAGATCACGCCCGGCTCGGCATAGTCATAAGTCGAGCGCATGATGCGGTCCCAAAGGCTCTTTGCCTTCAAGGTGCGATAGGCGCGCCCCTGGAACTGCAAGGTCCAATCGCCGTCATCCGCCACCGCCTGCATGAAGGCGTCGCTTACCAGCACCGACAGATTGAAGTTGGAAAGCCGGCCGGTTGTGCGTTTGGCGTCGATGAAGGCTTCGATGTCGGGATGATCGCAAGCGAGCGTCGCCATCATGGCGCCGCGGCGCGAGCCCGCGCTCATGATGGTGCGGCACATCGCATCCCACACTTCCATGAAGGAGACGGGCCCCGACGCGTCGGCGCCCACGCCCGCCACCGGCGCGCCCTGGGGCCGCAAGGTGGAGAAATCGTAGCCGATGCCGCCGCCCTGCTGCAGCGTCAGCGCCGCCTCGCGCAGCGACAGGAAAATCCCGTCCATGGAATCGGGAATGGCGCCCATCACGAAACAGTTGAACAGGGTCACGCTGCGGCCGGTGCCCGCGCCCGCCAGGATCCGTCCCGCCGGCAGGAATTTGTAGTCCTTGAGCGCGGCGGCGAAAGATTGCGCCGCGCTGATGCGCCGCTCGGGCGCTTCCGCCAGGGCGAGGGTGGCGGCCACACGCGTCCAGCTGTCCGCCACATCCCGGTCCATAGGCGTGCCGTCCGCTGCCTTGAAGCGGTACTTCATGTCCCAGATCTGTCGGGAGATTTCGCTCATCAAGGCATTACCAATCATATCCGCCAGAGTTGCGCCACCATGAGACGGAACCCCGCTTAATATGGCGTTTTGGGTTGCTTTTACCAGGCCCCGGAGCCGCCGTAAGTTATTGTTTTAGCTATCGTTTCATCCGAAGGTTGAGCTTCTCAATCTCCAACCTATAAAGGTGCGGCAAAAGCCTCAAAAAGCCTAGGCGTTTCCCGCTGCCGGTCAGAAGCCGGTAGACATGCAAAAGCGTGCGCCGCATCCCTTCCAGGTCGCCCGCCGCTACGAAGGGTTCCAGATATTGGTTCAGCATGGCGCGCGGAATCATCGCCGTCAGATAGACGCCGACCCGTCCCAGTACGAGGCCGAAGACATATTCCGCGAAGCCCGGCCTTAAGATCGCCGCTTCGCCGCCAGTAACCAGAAGCTGAATGCCATGCCCTGCCCCTTGATAGGCCTTGGGCAAACTCGCCTGCGCCACTTGCAGCACCAGGATGCCGCTCCTGTCCGGCCGCCAGCCCTCGTCGAGTTCGGGAAAGAGCAGATAGCCGCAAAGAAACTCGCGGCAAATCTTGAAGCGCTTGTCATAGATGCCGCACCGGCCGCCGGAAAGATACTGGCACGGCGTCTGGCCTTTTTTCTGAAGCTCCGGTGTGTCGATGATGAGTTCGACACAGCAGGCATGACAGGGACCGCAACTCTTCCTGGCAGCGTTCATGTTTTCAGCAACCGGTCGGTGGCGGTTTCGATCCGCTCCTCAAGCTCGCGCATGAAGGCCGCGCGTTTCAGGCCCGGTGGGATCGGCTCCAGGAATTGAAGGCTGATGATGCCGGGATATTTGAAGAAGCCTTGCCAATAGCGGCCCGAATCCAAAGCAACAGGCACGCAGTCCACGCCCAGAAGATTATAGAGGCCCGCCACGCCGGGCTTATAATCCGGCGGCATGCCAGGTTTCTTGCGCGTGCCTTCTGGAAAAATCAGGATGGGCCGGCCATCCGCCAGCACCTGCTTGGCAGCATGGGTCATGCGGCGGAGCGCATCGGCGCCTGCGGCGCGATCTATGGGAATGGCCGCGGCCTTGCCGAGATACCAGCCGTAAAAGGGAATGCGCAGCAATTCGCGCTTGAGCACGATGCCGGGATCGTCCAGCGCCAGGTAAAGCGCCAACGTGTCCCACATGCTCATATGCTTGGAGGCGACCAGCACGCCACCCCTGGGCGCATCGCCGATCCGCCGCTCAGCCACCCCCGCCAGCACGCGCAATCCCCAAAGCGTGGCGCGCGCCCAGTATCGCGCCATCCACACCGTGGCTTTGCGCGGGACCGCCAGCAGCGGCAGGAAAAGGATCGCCATCGCAGCCGTCAACAACAGGAACCAGGCCATGAACAAGGCCGAGCGGAATGCGATCATGCCCGAGCCATGCTGGTGGTGACGAGGCTGGCCAGATATTTCACATATTCCCGATGCAGCAGCAGCACGGTCTTGGGGTAATGCCACCAGCCGGCAAGATCGATGCGGCCCTGTTCGACCGGATAGGGCGTGAAGGCCACATCCGGCATGGCGGCGGAAAATTCCTGCAACGAACGCGGCATGTGATAGCGCGCGGTGACCAAGAGCAGGCTATGGAAATCATGCGCTTGCGTCCAAGCCTTGGTTTCCTGGGCATTGCCTCTGGTGTCTTCCGCCGCATAGCCCAGATCGGCGCAGCAATCGAAGCGCGGGCCGCCATGCATGATGTGTTTCAATGTCTCCTTGGTGGTGGCCTGATCGACACCGCTGATAAGAAGCCTCTTGCCCACGCCATGTTCGAACAAGGCTTCGGCGCGGTCGAGCCGTGTGCCGCCGCCGGTCAGGACCACGATGCCGTCGGCCTTGGGAACCTCGTCCGGGGTCATCGGCAGAAGCGAAACGAACAGTACAAAGCCCGCGCTATAAGCCAGCGCCACCAGGATCACCGCCATGAAGAAGCCGCGTATCATGCGAGGTCGATGTTAGTAGATGGCGCGCACGACAGAAAGAACCGAGGCCCGCGCCGTGGCCCAGGCGATCAAGGCGGTGACGGCGGGGACCGTCAAAAGCCAGGGCATTTCTTTCCAGGAAAGCGACAAGGGCGGCAGGAAGGGCACGGCCTCGACGCCGAACTGCTCGAGCCCGCTCGCGCCCAGAAACAGCAAGATGGCGCAAAGCGCGCCCAGAAGGGCGGCGAAGAAGGCGGAAATCAGATAATGCCGCTCCACCGTGCGTGCGATGAAGGTGGCGCGCGCGCCCATCTGATGCAGCAACGCCACCATCTCATGATGCGCTTCAAGACCCGCGCGGGTGGCGAAGGATACCGCCGCCGCCGTGGCTCCGGCGATCAGCAGTAATATTCCGTATGCGGAGTAACGCACCGTGTTGGCGACGGCGGAGAGCCTTTTCATCCAGCGGCTATGATCGTCCAGGTTGGCGTGCGGCGCCGCCTGTTTCAGGTCCTCGGTCAGCTTGGCGACATCGATATCGGCCCCCGGCGTGATGGAGGCGTCGATCAGACGGGGCAGGGGGATATCGGCGGTCAGTCCGTTCTGTCCCACCCAAGGCGCCACCAGCGCGTCCAGATCGGCTTCGGATAGAGGCTCGGCATGGGCGATGCCGGGTGTGGCGCGCAGAAGCCGCAGCGCGGCATCGGTCTCGCGCTCCAGCGTTGCCTTGGCGTCGCCGCTGTCGGGCGGTACCACCTGCACCGTGAGTTTGGCCGCCAGTCCCTGGCTCCAGCCTTGGGTGGCCCGGTCGGCGATAAGCGAGGCGCCCAGCGCCAGGGCCGCTAGGAAGGCCATCACCGCGATGACAAAGTCCAAGGGCGCCGCCCCCTGGTCGCGGGGCATGATGGGATTTTTCTCTCTCATGAGGTGACGCTCACGGGCGTGCGCAGTTCCACCAGCCGTCCGTCCACCAGCCGCATCTCGCGGGCGCGCGCGGCTTCGATCAAGGCGCGGTCATGGGTGGCGATCAGAACCGTGGTGCCCAGCCGGTTCAGTTCACCGATCAGGCGGATCAGGCGGGCGCCCATGTCGGGATCGACGTTGCCGGTGGGCTCGTCGGCGATCAGAAGGTCGGGCCTGGCCACCACGGCGCGGGCGATGGCGACGCGCTGTTGCTCGCCGCCGGACAAGGTGGGCGGCTTGGCCTGCATCCGGTCGCCCAATCCGACCCAAGACAGCAATTCCTTGACGTCATGGGCATAATCCTGGTCGCGGCGTCCGGCCAGGCGGAGCGGCAACGCGACATTATCGTAAACGGAGAGATGGTTGAGCAGGCGGAAGTCCTGGAACACCACGCCGATGCGGCGGCGCAACGGCGGCAAGTCCTGGCGCTTGGCGGTGGCCAGCTCCTGCCCGAACAGGGTGATGAGACCGCGCGATGGCGGTTCGGCCAGATAGATCAGCTTCAAAAGCGTGGTCTTGCCTGCGCCCGAAAGCCCGGTCAGGAAGGTGAAAGAGCCGCCTTCCAAGTCGAAGGTGACATCGCGCAGCACTTCGGGTCCGGAACCGTACCGCATGCCGACATTTTCGAAGCGAACCATGATTCCAACCATAGCGTGCGCCATGCCTTGCGGTCATCCGGCGCGGCCCGTATTTTCGCAGTGAAACCTCCGCCCCGCCCATGATCCTCACCTGCCCTTCCTGCGATACGCGCTACCAGGCCGACGAGGCGAAATTCCCGCCCCAGGGCCGGCAGGTACGCTGCGCCAAATGCGGTCATGTCTGGCACCAGGCGGGACCTACGCCCCAACCCGAGCCGGAAATGGTGATCAAGGCCGACGAGCCGGTGCGTGCGCCCGAGCCGGGCCCCTCACGAACCCGGATTTTCGCGCCCGCCGCGACCCACACCGAGCCGGAGCCCGCGCCGCGTGGCGCCATGGTGGCGGTCTTGGCGGGCTGGGTGGGATTGATCCTGGTCATTCTCGCTATCGGCTATTCGCTGGTGCGCTACCGCCAAGAGATTTCGATGATCTGGCCGCAATCGGCTAGCGTTTATTCCGTGCTGGGACTCAAAGTGAGCGCCCAGGGTATCGATTTCGCGCATGTCGATTACCGGCGCGAGAATGAAGACGGCCAATTGGTGCTGGCCGTCACCGGCAGTATCGTCAATTCCGGCCGGCGCGAATTGCCGGTGCCGCAAAGCGTGCGCGTGACCTTGAGCGACGCCAACAATCACGAACTCTATCATTGGAGCTTCACGCCCAATGTGCAGAGTTTGAAGCCGGGCCAATCGTCACCGTTTCTCACCCGGCTTTCCAGCCCGCCCACCGCCGCCCGGCATTTGGAAGTGCGTTTCGCGCCCAATGGCTGAGGCATCCGCGATACCGGTTCTTTTCAGCGCCGAAGAGATTGCAACCCGCGTGCAGGAGCTGGCGCGCGACATCGCGGCCCTGCCCAAGAGGCCCGATATCGCCATGCCCATCCTGGTGGGCGGCTTTGTCTTTGCTGCCGATCTGGTGCGCGCGCTGGCGCGAGAAGGCGTTCCACTCGATATCGAGATGCTGTGGCTCAGATCCTATGGCGACAAGCGGGTGGCGAGCGCGATTTCCATGATCGCGGGTCCGTCGGAACAGATCGCGGGCCGCCATGTGCTGGTGATCGATGGCGTGCTGGACGCAGGTCGCACCATCAAGAAGGCGGCTTCGTTGATCGAAGCCGCGGGCGCGGCCAGCGTGCGGGTGGTGGTGATGCTGGACAAGCGGCAGCCCGGCGCGGTGGCCAAGGCCGATCATGTCGGCTTCGAGATCGGCAACGACTTCGTGATTGGCTATGGCATGGACGATGCCGGGCGCTATCGTACTTTGCCGTATATTGGGAAAGTCTAAGATTTTTTATTGTCGCAGTTCCGCACCGAGTTGGTAGCGGCAGCGCATCAACGCGTAACACTTTTCCTGGAACCGCTTTTAGAATTCGCGCAGCAGCCGGTCGATGTAATCCAGCTCTTGTGGCGGACGTCCGCGTTCGCCGGCGCGTCGGCGCAGTTCCTTGAGAATGTCGCGCGCCCGGGCCAAATCGTTGGCGTCCGGCAGTTTGATGCCGGGGCCGGGCCCGGTTTGGCCGCGGCCCAAGGGATCTTCCTGGCCGTTGTTCTGGCCGTATTTGCCGTTCTGCATTTCCTTGGCGAGTTCATCGGCGCCTTGGCGCATCTCGGACAGGGCGTTTTCCTGGGCATTGCGGGCATTCATCAAATCCTTGCCGTTTAAGGATTTCTGCGCCTGATCCATCTGCTGCCCGGCTTTGCCCAAGCCTTTGCCCAGTTTGGATCCCAGCCGTTGTTGGGCTTCGTCTAACTTCTTGCGCAATTCCTGTTGCTGGCGAGCGAGGCCTTGGGAACCGCCATCCTTGGGATCGCCCTTACCCTGCTGCTGGCGCAGCGTCTTATCCATCAAGGCGCGCTGCTGACCCATTAGGTCGCCATATTCCTGGATGGCGCGGTTCAATTCGGAATTCTGCTGGCTGCCCGCGCCCTGACCGTTGGCCTGGCGGGAGACGCGCATATTCTCCAGCATGTTCTGCAGCGCGGCCAGCATCTGGGCCGCTTGCTCGCGATTGCCGCTTTGCGACAATTGCTGGATCGCCTGCATCAGTTTTTGCAAATCGTCGAAGCCCAAGGTCTTGGCGTTGGGATCGTCGGGCTGCGGCTGCTTGCCGGCATTCTGTTCGTTCTGCGCCAGCGCGCTCAGATAGCGCTGCATGGCCTGATTGTAGCGCTGCAAGAGCTGGTCGATCACTTCCTGCGGCGCATGCGCAGCCATGGCGGCGGTGATCAGCGCCTGCAATTCGCGCAGATTGTTGGCGGCGGCGAGCATGCCCTTCTGCTCGATCGCCATGGCGGTCTGCCACAGCAGATCTTCTACATGCTGTATGTCGCTCTGCGATTTGATCGCGCGCACGCCCCAATAGGCGGCGCGGATGGCGGCATAGACGCCGGCCTGATCGGCATAGAATTTCTCCGGCGCGATGGTGAGCGCGTTCAGCATCTCGGCGATGGCGCGACGGCTCTCGCGATTGTCGCTGGTGGCGAGCGCCTGGCGCTGTTCGATCAAGGCCCGGGCGAGAGGATCGGTGAAGACGCGCTGTGGCAGGCGGAATGTGATGGTCTTGCTGACGCCGACCTGGCCGGCGCCGTCGCGGGCTTCCAGATGCGCATCCACCGTCAGTCCGGCATAGGGATGACCGGTGAGATCGGAATAGCTGGTCTGTGCCACGCTCTTGGCTGGCGCCAGCGGCAGATCGATCACGACAGGCGCGCCGGGTTTGCCGTGCGGCCGGATCACCACCTTTGCCGACATGACCGCGTAATCGTCGCTCGCCTTGAAGGAAAATTTGACGGCATCCCGCTCCGTCGCCGATGGCGGTGCGGTGAAAGCGATCACCGGCGCATGGTCGGGAATGACATTGAGATTCCAAGCGCCGATGCGATGGCCGCTGGCCTGCACCCGCACATGTCCGCCATGGGTAAGCTTGGCCGTGACGGAATATTCACCCGCCGTGCCGCTAAAGCGTGGCGGGTTGAGATCGCCCAAGCTCACGCCCGGCGCGTGGCTGGCGCCATGAGCGCGCAGATTGAGAATCGAGCCGGCGGGCACCGCGATGACGCGGCGCTCACCGGCTGGCAGATAAATGGGCGCGATGCCAGTATAGGGCGGTGGATCGACCCAGGCGTCCAGGCTGATGCCATTGGCCGCGCCGCTGTCGAATGCGCCGATCAGCCGTTCCCGCCACTCGCTGCGCGCTGCGATCAGGCTCGCCGTCAACAACACCAGTAGGATCAAATGCAGGCGTCGCGGGTCGCGGGCATCGAAATCCGGATCAGGCCAGGCCGGACGGAGCCGGTCCGGAAGCGCCCGCGCCCGATGACGCGCCCACAATTCCAGCGCCACGGGATCGCCGTCGCCCGCCACCAGCATGTCGTCGCCTTCGGAAATGGGGCGATGGAGAAGCTTGTTATCGCGTTCCACCCGCCGCGCGGCGTCCTGCCTGGCGGGCAGGCGAAAATCACGAAAGCCGTCCTCCAGCGCCAGGCCCACAGCGGTGATCGTGGCCGCCAGGATCAGCGACTGCACCAGCCACGGTGTGACGGTGAAGAGGCCAAATAAGGCCAGCGCGAAATAAAGGCCCATGATCCCGATGGCGGGCCACAGGGCGGGTGCGAGCCGCTCGATGAAGATGACAATGCGCGCCCAGCCCAGGCGGCGTCTCAGCCTGGCGCTGCCGCGCGCCCTGGCGTCAGCCGGCCAACCAGCCGGGGATATGGTCTTCTGCGATGAGCTGCTCATGGGTCAGTCTGGAACGAACAATGCTCCATTCCGCGCCCTTGACCAAGACCTCCGGCGCGGGCGGCCGCGCGTTGTAAGAAGAGGACATCACCGCGCCGTAAGCACCCGCCGACTGGATTGCCACAAGATCGCCCGATTTCAGCGCGGGCAGGCCCCGTCCGCCCGCGAAAAGATCCGAAGTTTCGCAGACCGGGCCCACCACGTCATATTTAATGCGTTCCACACCGGGTTCGGGTTCCCTTAGCGGCACAATCTCATGGTGGGAATCATAGAGAGCCGGCCGGATCAAATCATTCATGCCGGCATCGACAATCAGGAAGGTCTTGGCGTCGCCGCGCTTCACATAAATGACGCGTGTCACCAGCACACCCGCATTGGCGGCGATCAGTCGACCGGGCTCAAAGACCAGGCGGCAATCAAGACCTTCGGTCACTTTTGCGACCATGGCGCCATAGGCCACCGGGTCCGGCGGATGCTGATTGCTTTCGATATAGGGCACGCCCAGCCCCCCGCCCAGATCAAGCCGTGCGATGGCGTGGCCGTCGGAACGCAGGATGGTCGTCAGTTCGCGCACGCGTCGGAAGGCGGCTTCGAACGGCTCCAAATCTGTGATCTGGCTGCCGATATGGACGTCGATGCCGACGATCGCGATTCCTTTCAGCGCCGCCGCCAGCTTGTACGCTTCGCGGGCATGGGCAAAGGGAATGCCGAATTTGGTTTCCGACGTGCCGGTGGTGATCTTGGCGTGGGTTTTGGCATCCACGTCGGGATTGATGCGCAAGGTGACCGGCGCGCGCTTGCCCAGTTCGAGCGCCACGCCGTTCAGTGTTTCCAGCTCCGGCTCGCTTTCGACGTTGAACTGATAGATGCCTTCCGCCAAGGCCAGGCGCATTTCGTCGGACGTCTTGCCCACGCCGGAAAATACGATCTTGTCGGCGGCGATGCCGGCGGCGCGGGCCTTCTTCAATTCGCCGGCGGAGACCACATCCGCGCCCGCGCCCATCTTCGCCAACGTCTTCAACACCGCCAGATTGCCATTGGCCTTGACGGAAAAGGCGATCAGCGAGTCTAGCGGCAACGCGCCGGCGAAGACTCTATAATGCCGCTCCAGCGTGGCGCTGGAATAGCAATAGAAGGGCGTGCCGACTTCCTCCGCCAGATGGTCCAGCGCTACCTCTTCGGCCGACAGGATGCCGTTCTTGTAGGAAAAGAAATTCATCTTTGGGGCTCGTGGACCTACCGGCCGATGGGATAGGGCGGACGCGAGGGATCGGGTTGATTCTTGGGCGTGGTCGTGCCGTCCGGCTTGACCAGTTCGTTCTTGACGCCGCAGGACGCCGCCATCAGCGACAGCAACGCGACCAGGAAAAGTTTTTTCATTTTAATTTCTCACGCCAGATGGAGCATCGACCAGGAGCCGGTAGCGACAGCGTACCGGCGGGAGCCACTTTTCCGTCCGCCGTGCGACCAGAAAGAATCTGACAAGCTCATCTCAACTTCTCTCGCCAAAAATGAATCTGCTCTTTGACGCGACTGGGCGCGGTGCCGCCCAGGCTCATGCGGGAATTGACGGATGCCTCCAGGGAGAGAACGTCGAAAACCGCTTGAGTGATGGCGGGATCAATCTTTTGCATCTCGGCCAGCGGAAGCTTGTCCAGGGTGACGCCCAATTCCTCGGCCCGTTTGACGATGCTACCGGAGATGTGATGCGCCTCGCGGAACGGCTTCTTCAAGACCCTCACCACCCAGTCCGCCAGATCGGTGGCGGTGGTGAAACCGGGCTCGGCGGCGGCGCGCATCTTGGCTGTGTCGGCCGTCAGATCGGCGACCATCGCCGCCATGGCGGCCAAGGACAGGTCGATCGTGTCGGCGGCATCGAACACCCGTTCCTTGTCCTCCTGCATATCGGAGTTGAAGGTCAACATCAGGCCCTTGACCATGGTCGCCACCGAAACGAAATCGCCCAGCACGCGGCCTGTCTTGCCCCGGATCAGTTCGGCGGCATCGGGATTGCGCTTTTGCGGCATGATGGAGGAGCCGGTGGTGAAAGCGTCCGACAGCTTCACGAAACCGTAAGCAGGCATCGACCATTGCACCAGCTCAGCGGCCAGTCGCGACAAATTCACCGCGCAGATCGCCGCCGCCGCCAGATATTCCAGCGCAAAGTCGCGCGCCGAGATGGCGTCCATGGAATTGCGCATGGCGCGCGCAAAGCCCAGGGTCATTGCCGTCACGTCGCGGTCGATGGGGAACGAAGTGCCCGCCAGCGCCGCCGCGCCCAACGGCGATTCATTCAGGCGTTTTTTCGCGTCCTCGAAACGGCCGCGGTCGCGCGCGAACATTTCCACATAAGCCATCAAATGATGGCCGAAAGTGACCGGCTGGGCCGGCTGGGTATGGGTATAGCCCGGCATGATGGTCGCGGCGTGCATCTCCGCCTGCTTCAACAGCGCACGGCTTAATTCCAGCAGGCCATGGTCGGCACGTTCGCAAGCCGCGCGTACCCAGAGCCGGAAATCGGTCACCACCTGGTCATTGCGCGAGCGCGCGGTGTGCAGCCGCCCTGCCGCCGGGCCGATGATTTCGGTCAGCCGAGCCTCGATGTTGAGATGGATGTCTTCCAGCTCGCGCTTGAAGACGAATTTTCCGTCCGCGATTTCCTTTTCGATCTGCTCCAGGCCCATCAAGATCTGGCTGGCGTCTTCGCGCGACACGATGGCTTCCTGCATCAACATGCGCACATGCGCCCGGGAACCGGCCAGGTCCTCGCTCGCCAGCCGCTTGTCGAAATCTATGGAGGGGGTAATCTCCCTCATGATCTGGGCGGGGCCGGTTTCAAACCGTCCGCCCCACATTTTGTTCGCCGTCATCGCTCGATCTTGCCCGAGGCCTTATGCAGAAAAGCCGCTTTTTGCCTGCCGCAATCCTGATGGCCGTCCTAATAATCTGTGGCGTTCTATATGGGATCGGGCCCCTTCACGCAAAGCCCGCCATGCCGGCGCCTTTGGTTGCGGAGACCAAAGCGCCGCCCGTGCCCCAAACCGCCTTTGTCGACGCCAAAGGCGGCAAACACAGCATCGGCGATTTCAAGGGCCGCTATGTGCTGGTCAATCTCTGGGCCACCTGGTGCGCGCCCTGTGTGTCGGAACTGCCCTCGCTGGTGAAGCTGCAGGCGGCGGTGCCGGGTATCAAGGTGCTGGCGGTGGATGTGGGCCATGACAAGCCTGAGAAAGCTGCGGCTTTCCTCAAAGATCACAAAGCGGACTCGCTGGGCGTGAATGTCGATACCGAACTGGCGCTGTTGCACGCCTTCGGGGCCTATGGCTTGCCGACGACCGTGCTGATCGATCCTAGCGGCAAAGAGATCGCCAAGGCGCAGGGACCGGCCGAATGGTCCTCGCCGCAATTCGTGACGTATTTTAAAAGTCTATCCGGCAGCTGACGGCTGGCGCGAGGAATTTTGCGGGCTGGGCAGGAGCGCGCACGGAGCGGGCGTATAGCCCGTGAGTACGCGCGACGAACCCAGGACGCAAAAGGACCGCGCCCTTATCTGGTCGGTACAGGGTGCTCGCCGCGATAGTCGTAGAAGCCCCGACCTGTCTTTTGGCCCAACCATCCCGCTTCGACATATTTCACCAGGAGCGGGCAGGGACGGTATTTCGAATCCGCCAGGCCTTCGTAAAGCACCTGCATGACGGCCAGGCAGGTATCCAATCCGATAAAGTCCGCGAGTTGCAGCGGTCCCATGGGATGATTGGCGCCAAGGCGCATGGCAGTGTCGATGGCATCCACATTGCCGACGCCTTCATAGAGCGTATAGACCGCCTCATTGATCATCGGCAGCAGGATGCGGTTGACGATGAAGGCGGGGAAATCTTCCGCGTAAGCCGCGGTCTTGCCCACATGCTTGACGATGTCGAGCGCGGTCTGGAAGGTGATGTCGTCGGTGGCGATGCCGCGGATCACTTCCACCAGCTGCATCACGGGCACCGGATTCATGAAATGCAGGCCGATGAAACGTTCGGGCCGATCGGTGGAGGCCGCCAGCCGCGTCACCGAAATGGACGAGGTGTTGGTCGCGATCATGGCGGTGGGCGATAGCCGGGGGCACAACTCCTGGAACAGCTTCTTCTTGATCGCTTCGTCTTCGGTCGCCGCCTCGATCACCAGCTCGCGATCCTTGAGATCGTCCATGGACTGGGTGGTGCGGATACGCGCCAAGGCCGGCTTCACCAGATCTTCGGCGATGATGCCCTTGGCCACCTGACGCTGCATGTTCTTTTCGATTTTCCCCAGCGCCTTGCTCAACGCGTCCTTGTTGAGATCGTCAAGGACCACGTCATATCCGGCAAGCGACAGGACATGGGCGATGCCCGTGCCCATCTGGCCAGCACCAACCACGCCGATGCGTTGAATACTCATGAGACTACCTTTGCGTTAGCGGCCGCGTTTGGCCAATTCTTGATCCATTTCCGGCAAGGCCTGGAACAAATCCGCCACCAGGCCGAAATCCGCGACCTGGAAAATCGGCGCTTCTTCGTCCTTGTTGATGGCGGCGATGACCTTGGAATCCTTCATGCCGGCGAGATGCTGGATGGCGCCGGAAATGCCCACCGCCAGATAAAGAGCGGGCGCCACCACCTTGCCGGTTTGGCCCACCTGATAATCGTTGGGCACGTAACCGGCATCCACGGCGGCGCGGCTGGCGCCCACCGCGGCATGAAGCCGGTCGGCGACGCGTTCGATCAATTTGAAATTCTCGCCCGAACCCAGCCCGCGGCCGCCGGAAATCACGATCTTGGCGGAGGTAAGTTCCGGCCGTTCGGATTTGGACAGTGCTTCGCCCGCGAATTTCGCGGTGCCGGGATCGCTGGCCGCGGCGATCTTTTCGATTTGGGCATTGCCGCCTTCACCTGCCGCTTTGAAGGTGGTGGTGCGCACGGTGATAATCTTTTTGCCCGATGACGCCTGCACGGTCTGGATGGCGTTGCCGGCATAGATGGGGCGCTCGAAAGTGTCGGCGCTAACGACTTTCAGGATTTCGGAAATCTGCGGCACGTCCAGCTTGGCGGCGACGCGCGGCAAGATATTTTTGCCGGTGGTGGTGGCCGGAGCCAGGATCGCGTCATATTTCTCGGCGACCGAGAGGATCAGCGTCTCCATGGTTTCCGCCACCCTATGGGCGTAAAGCGCATCGTCGGCGACCAGCACTTTTTCCACGCCCGCGATCTTGGCCGCCGCATCCGACACCGCGCCGCAATTGAAGCCTGCCACCAGCACATGCACCGGCTGGGAGATGGCTGCCGCCGCCGTCACCGTCTTGGCGGTGGTGTCGCTGAGCGTCTGGTTGTCATGTTCGGCAAGGACCAGCGAAGCCATCAGAGCACGCCCGCTTCGGTGAGCTTGTCCAGAAGGTCGGCCACGCTCTTGACCTTGACGCCGGCGCTGCGCTTGGGCGGCTCGCTCACCTTCAGCACTTTCAAACGCGGGGTGACATCGACGCCGTAATCGGCAGGTGTCTTGTCCTCGATTGGTTTTTTCTTGGCCTTCATGATGTTGGGCAGGGAAGCGTAGCGCGGCTCGTTCAGGCGAAGATCGGTGGTCATCACTGCGGGCAGTTTCACTTCTACCGTTTGAAGGCCGCCATCGATCTCGCGCTCGATCCTCGCCGTGCCGTCATTGAGTTCCAGTTTGTGCGCGAAGGTGCCTTGGCCCCAGCCCAGCAGCGCGGCCAGCATTTGGCCGGTCTGGTTGGAATCGTCGTCGATCGCCTGCTTGCCGGTGATGACCAGGTCAGGCTTTTCGGCTTCGACAATGGCTTTCAGAATCTTGGCCACTACCAAAGGTTCGACTTCGCCTTCGCTCTTCACCAGAATGCCCCGATCGGCGCCCATGGCGAGTGCGGTGCGGATGGTCTCGCTGGCTTGCTGCGGTCCGATCGACACAGCGATGATTTCGCTCGCTTTGCCTTTTTCCTTCAGGCGCACCGCTTCCTCGACGGCGATCTCGTCGAAGGGATTCATGGACATTTTGACATTGGCGAGATCGACGCCGCTTTGATCCGATTTGACGCGGACTTTTACGTTGTAGTCGATCACCCGTTTCACGGGTACCAGCACCTTCATGACGTTATCGGGTCCCCATTCAGGCGGTTTTTGAAACCTTGGGCCGGGCGCGGCCGCTTTTGCTCTTGTGCGGCGCAAAAACTAGGCATCGTCCCTGTCAAATGTCAACGAACCCGGCACGTTCACGGCGTACCGGGTTCGAAAGCTTTGTCAGTTTTGGTGCGCTGCAACAATTGGTTGCTGCGTCATTCCGTCACAGATCGGCTATTTCAAGGTATGCAGATAAGCGATCACGTCGGCGATCTGGCTCTTCTGGGCGATGCCGCCAAAGGCCATCTTGTTGCCAGGGACCATTTTGGCGGGCCCCGCGATGTACTTGGCCAGATTCTCATCGGTCCAAGTCAGGTTTGCGGCCTTCATGGCACCGGAATAATTGAAGCCTTCGGCTGTCGCCGACTTGCGGCCCGCGATTCCGAACAGGTTGGGGCCAACGCCATTGCCGCCATCCTTTTCGACATTGTGGCAGATGGCGCAGCGCGCGAAGACCGCCTTGCCTTTTGTAGCGTCCCCGTCGGCGAAAGCCTGGCTCGACAGCAAACCAACCGCCATCAAAGAGACGGCGGCAATTTTCCCATACGACATCAACTTTTCCTCTTAAGTCGGGCCCCTATTGCATTGAGATTTACATGCGTACGCATGGCTTTTCAATGCGCCAAAAGTGTTCAAAACGCCGCATTTAAGCCCTTTTTACGCCGTTCGCACAAAGGCTTAGGTAAAGCCCGCTGGTGTTCGGGTCCGTACGCTCGTAAGAAGACGCGGGGCATAACAACAAGAAAAAACGCAATCGATTGCGTGAACGAGGATCCATGCGTCCCCGCCTCCTGGCCTTGAAGACGGCCGTGCCTCCGCACGTCATCGCCCAAAGCGAAGCTGCGCTTTACGCGAAGAGCCTGTTTGCGCAAGTGCGCGACATCGCTCGTCTCATTCCTGTGTTCGAGAATACCGGCATCGCGCAGCGTTATTCCTGCGTGCCGATCGAATGGTATCTGGGCGATCATGGTTGGCTGGACCGTACCGAACTCTATGTCGCCAATGCCGTCACGCTGCTGGAGACCGTGACCCGCCGACTTTTGGAGGAAGCCAACCTCAAGCCGGACGATATCGATGCCATCGTCACGGTCTCCACTACCGGCATCGCCACACCCAGCCTGGATGCGCTTCTGGTGGACCGCATGGGGCTGAGGCGCGACATCAAGCGGCTGCCGGTGTTCGGGCTGGGCTGCGCGGGCGGCGTGACTGGGCTTGCGCGCGCCGCCGATCTGGCGCGGGCTATGCCGGGCAGCAAAGTGCTGTTTCTGGTAGTCGAGCTTTGCGCGCTGACCTTCCGCAAGAACGACACGTCTAAAAGCAACATCGTGGCGACCGCTTTGTTCGGCGATGGCGCGGCGGGCGCCATCCTTTCCACCAGCGGCGAAGGTCCCCAATTGGGCGCGGCAGGAGAGCATACCTGGCCCCATTCGCTGGAGGTGATGGGCTGGGACATGGCGGAAGATGGCTTGAAAGCGCGCTTCGCCAAAAGTATCCCCGATCTGGTGGCCAGCGACTTCCGGTCGCTGCTGCAGGATTTCCTTACCCGCAATGGGCTTGGTCTTTCCGACATCGATGCGTTCGCCTGTCACCCCGGCGGCGCCAAGGTGCTGGACGCCCTGGAAGACGCGCTGGGGCTCGCCCGCTTCGGCCTCACGGATAGCCGTGCGGTTCTGCGCGACTATGGCAATATGTCGGCGGTGACGGTTCTGTTCGTGGCGGAGCGCATGGAGATCAGGCGAAAGAAACAACGCACGCTCTTGACCGCGCTGGGGCCGGGTTTCTCCGCGGCGTTCTTGATGCTGGACGGCGGCCAAGGATTGGAAGCAGCGTGATCTGGACGGCTTATGCCATCATCGGCTTGGTCATCTTGCAGCGCTTTGGCGAACTGGTGCTTGCCAACCGCAATACCCAAAGGCTGAAGAAAAAAGGCGCGGTGGAAATTGGCGCCAGCCATTACCGCTTTATCGTGCTGCTGCATATGGCCTGGCTGATGGCGGTCTTGTGGCTTTTGCCCGCGCCGCTGGTCATTCACTGGGTCTGGATCGGCGTCTTTGTCCTGCTGCAAGGCGCGCGCGTCTGGGTGATCGCGACGCTGGGCCCCTATTGGACCACACGCATCATCTCGGTGCCGGGCGCGCCGTTGATCAGGACGGGGCCTTATCGTTTTCTGCGCCATCCCAATTATGTGATCGTGGCCGGCGAAATCCTGGTGCTACCGCTGGCTTTCGGGGAAATCCTGGTGGCGGTGGTCTTTTCGCTCGCCAACGCCGCGATGCTTTACTGGCGCATTCGCGAGGAAGAAACCGCGCTGGCGCCAAGGCGCGAGTTGGGCTGAATGGCGAAGGTGGGTGAGCAGGAAACGACACCCACGCGGCTCTGGTTCGGTTTCGCGGCCATGTGCCTGGGCATGTTCATGGCGGTACTGGATATCCAGGTGGTGGCCTCTTCGCTGACCGCCATCCAGGGCGCGCTCCATATCCCGCTGTCACAATTAGGCTGGATACAGACCGCTTATTTGATGGCGGAAGTGGTGGCGATCCCGCTCACCGGTATTCTGACCCGCGCGCTTTCCCTGCGTGTGCTGTTCGCGCTGGCCACGCTGGGTTTTGTCGCGGCGAGCTGGATATGCGCCCTTTCGGTGAATTTCCAGATGCTGGTTTGGGCGCGCGTGGTGCAGGGATTTTTCGGCGGCATGCTGATCCCGTCGGTCTTCACTGCCGTCTTTGTGCTGATCCCCAAACGGCAGCATGTGCTGGCCACGACTTTGGCTGGCGTCGCTGCTTTGCTGGCGCCCACGCTGGGGCCGCTTCTGGGGGGCTGGCTGACGGAAACACAGTCCTGGCACTGGATCTTCCTGATCAACATCTTGCCGGGCCTGGCGGTGACGCTGATCGTTCTTCAGACTTTGAAAGCCGAAGCCGCACAGCTGGTCTTGCTGCGTCGGCTGGACATTCCCACGCTTGTGCTCTTCGCAACCTTTCTGGCGGGCCTGCAGTGGCTTTTGCATGAAGCGCCCGCCTATCATTGGCGCGGCGCTTTCGTTTTCGGCTTGGCTTCTGTCTGCATCGCGACTTGCGGCCTGGGAATTTATCGCGCTTTGAGAGTTGCCCATCCCTTCGTTCAACTCCGGCGCTTCCGCAATCTGGGCTTCACGGCGGGCTCAGGCCTGAGCTTCGTGCTGGGCTTCGGGCTTTACGGCTCGGTCTATCTGCTGTCGCTTTTTCTGGGCGTGGTGCGAAGCCACACGCCGCTCGCTGTCGGCGAGGTGCTGATCGTATTCGGTGCCGCCCAGCTTCTAACCGCGCCCTTCGCCGCCTGGGCCGAGACCCGGATTGATGGTCGTATCCTGACCGCGCTGGGTTTCGGCCTATTCGGCGCGGGCCTCATCGCCAACGGCTTCACCACCACCACCAGCGATTATGAGGCGCTGTTTTGGCCACAAGTGCTGCGCGGTCTGGCGGTGATGTTCTGTCTGTTGCCGGCCACCCGCCTGGCGCTGGATTATTGGCCTGAGCACGAAGTGGCGGAGGCTAGCGGCCTCTTCAATTTGATGCGCAATCTGGGTGGCGCCATCGGCATCGCCGCCATCGACACGGTTCTGACCGAGCGCACGCCGGATCATGTCGCCCAATTGGTGAGCCGGCTTCAGGCTGGCGATCCCAAAGCCGCCGCGCTAGCGGGCCTGCCGGTGCAGCTGTTTCACAACCGGCCCATGGGCCCGGTCGATCCGCTGACGAAGGCGTTGATCGAGCCGATGGTGCGGCGCGCCGCGTTGACGGAAGCTTGCAACGAAGCCTGGTGGCTTTTGGGCGCGTTGTTCCTACTGGCGCTACTGCTTCTGCCGGCGATGCGCCCGAAGAAAATTTGATGGTCGCGCGGCCGGGGCGCGGACGCGCCCATTAATTCCCCCGGGCGCGGACGCGCCCATTAATTCGAGGGCGCTTCCGGCGCCGCTCGGGAAACCGATCGCATGCCAACGCATGCTCTCACTTTCCCTGGCCGTCGCTCCTACGCATTGACCAGCTCCACCTGCACGACATTGGTGCGCTCCACGCTGAAAGCGGCGGCGCAGATGCCCAGATAGAATTGCCAGTTGCGCAGGAAGCGCTGGTCATGACCCAGCGCCATGATCTCGCTGCTTCTTTCCTGCATGCGCTCCGACCATTCGCGCAGGGTACGTGCGTAATCCTTGCCGAAGGCAAAGGCGCCGGCGAATTTCAGGCCGGCCCGCTCCGCCTCATCGCGGAAACGTCCCAGGGACGGCAGCATGCCGCCGGGGAAGACATAATGGCGGATGAAGTCGCTGCGGCTGCGATAGTCGGCAAAAAGGTCGTCGCGGATTGTGATGGTCTGGACGATGGCGCGGCCGCCCTGCTTCAGGCGCTCGGCCACCGTGGCGAAATATTGCGGCCAATAATGCTCACCCACCGCTTCGAACATCTCGATCGAAACGATGTTGTCGAAGGTTCCTTTGGCTTTTCGATAATCCTCCAGCCTGATATCGGCGCGGCCCGACATGCGCTCCGTGGCGAATTTGTGCTGGGCCGGAGAAATGGTCAGGCCGGTGACGTGATGCTGCGCGTCGGCCGCGCGTTCCGCGAAACCGCCCCAGCCGCAGCCGATCTCCAGCACGCTGGCGCGCGGCTTCTCGAATTTGGAGAGGATGCGGTCATATTTGTTCTGCTGCGCCTCGTAGAGCGCCTTGGCGTCCTGATAAAGCGCCGAGGAATAAGTCATGCTCTTGTCGAGCCACAGCGAATAGAATTCGTTGCCGACATCGTAATGCGCCTTGATGTTGCGCGCCGAGCCCGCGATGGAGTTACGCCTGACCAGCGCATTGTGGATCACGAAGCCCAGGCGGTTGAGGAAACTGCCATGGGAGAAATCCTCCAGCTGATCGAGATTGAGCAGGAAAAGGCTGACCAGCGCTTCGACATCATCGGTTTCCCAGCTGCCGGCGATGAATTCTTCACCCAGCCCGATGTCGCCGCGCGCCATGATGCGGCGCAGAACGTCCCAGTCGCGGATCTGGAACCGGGCATTTGGCCCGGGCAGCTTGCCGCCCGCGATCGTAAGCTCGCCATTGGGCGCGGTGAATTCCAGCCGGCCGCTTTCCAGGCGCGAAAGCGCCTGCCGCCAGCTTTTTTCCACGACGGAAGATGGAATCAACGGCATCCTTTTCCCCCCGAAACGGCCGTCAGTATAATGGCCGCCGCACTTGCCTGACAACGCGCCCGCGCGGGTCTTTCGCTGCGCCGCATCGTAAATTTGGCGGACCCCGGCCGCGACGCTTAGACGTTGGAATCCAAGACCTTCCCGAAACGGAACCGTGTCTTCGCCGAAGAGTTTTGTGAGGGATTGATCTCGCTTTTTTTGGAAGGAATTCGCCCATGCTTGGAACCATTTTGATCGTCGTCCTGCTTCTTCTTCTGCTCGGCGCCTGGCCGGCTTGGCCCTACAGCGCCAATTGGGGCTACTACCCGTCCGGCACGCTGGGCCTGGTGCTGGTGATCGTGCTGGTGCTGGCCTTGGCCGGCCGGATCTGAACTCTGTGAGATCCCGACGGAGCCATGGCGAAAAAGAAATTGCTTGAAGACATCAAGGCGCGTCCAGGCCGCTTCTATCGCCTGCCAGGCGATGTCGTCCGCGACCGCCGTTTCGACGATGGCGAGAGGTTGGAGATTTTGGAGGCCTGGGCCGAGGAAGCGGATGCGGCGCGGACAGCTGAGATCCGTGCGGTCATTGCGGACCTCGAGCGCCGGCGAGCGCCAAAAAATCACGCGGCGGAATAGGCGGAGTTCAAGACGATGGCAGAGGAACGCAAAGACCTGAATACGGTCGAAGCCCGGCAGGGTGTGGAAACTGGCACGGTGCGCTGGGTTCTGCATATCAGCCTGGCCCTGGCGGTGATCGCGGGCCTTGTCATCTGGTTCAGCTTTTTCCGTCTTTAAGCGGGACGTTGGCGGCGCGGGCCTTGACGGCGGCCGAGCCACCGTTCACCTAGGCCGGGTCTGAGCCGGGCCGGGAGCATGCACAGCGCCGAGCTTTCCATAATCGTCCCCACCTATAAGGAACGGGGCAATGTCGCCGAACTGGTGCGGCGGCTGGATGCCGCGCTGTCCGGCATTTCCTGGGAAGCGATTTTCGTCGACGACAATTCGCCCGACGGAACCGCCGAGGCCGTCAAGGATATCGCGGGGAGCGACAATCGCGTGCGCTGCCTGCGGCGGGTCGGGCGCCGAGGGCTGGCCGGGGCCTGCATCGAAGGCATGTTGTCTTCCGCCTCGCCCTTCGTGGCCGTGATGGATGCCGATCTGCAGCATGACGAGAAAGTGCTGCCCGACATGCTGAAGCGGCTGAAGGGCGGCGCCGATCTGGTCGCGGGCACGCGCTATGTCGAAGGCGGCAGCGCGGGAAGCTTCTCCAAGCAACGTGGTGCGATCTCGCGTGCGGCCACCTGGCTCACGCGCCGGCTGGTAGGCACTCCGCTGAGCGATCCGATGAGCGGCTTTTTCATGATGCGGCGGGACCGGCTTGAGGACATGGCGCCGCTTCTGTCGCCGGTGGGATTCAAGATCCTGCTCGACATCGCGGCCACAGGCGGCGAGCGCCTTTCCATTGCCGAGCAGCCTTATGTGTTCGGCACCCGTTTTGACGGGGAAAGTAAATTCAGCGCCCAGATCGGGGTGGAATTTCTGGGCTTGCTGCTGGCCAAGATGACCGGCGATCTGGTGGACCCGCGTTTTTTGTTTTTCGCCATCGTCGGCACGTTGGGCCTGGTGGTCCATCTGATCGCGCTCCGGCTGGCGCTTGTGTTCATGCCTGATGCCTTTCGCGGCGCCCAGATCGTGGCGACCCTGGTGGCGATGACCAGCAATTTCCTGCTCAACAATGAACTCACCTATCGCGACCGGCGGCTGAAGGGCTTGGCCATGCTGCGGGGCTTTGTGTTGTTCTGCCTGATCGGGTCGGTGGGCGCGCTCACCAATGTCGATCTTGCGTCCTGGCTCTATTACCAGCGCCAGGTCTGGTGGGTGGCGGGCGCGGCCGGCGCCTTGATGGGCGCATTGTGGAATTACGCCATGTCCACCCTGTTCGTCTGGCGCGCGCGGTGACGCAAGGCCGGATCGCGTTTTTCCTGATCGGCTTTCTGATCCTTGTACGCGCGGCGATGGCGGGCCTGCTGCCGCTCTCCGCCGACGAAGCCTATTACTGGCTTTGGTCGAAATATCCGGCGGCCGGTTATTACGATCATCCGCCGGCGATCGCATTTCTGATCCGGTTGGGCACATCGCTGTTCGGCGACACAGAATTCGGCGTGCGCTTCGGCGGGGTGCTTCTGTCGATCCTGGCAAGCTTGTTTGTCTGGCAGGCAGGCCGCGAAATCCTCAAGGACGAAACGCGCGCGGCTCTGGCGGCGTTGCTGTTCAATCTGACCCTGATGATCGGGGTGGAGATGCTGGCCTTGACGCCGGACACGCCCTCCATTGCCGCGACAGCGGCTTTTCTTTTTTGTCTGGCGAAGCTGCAATCAAGCGGCAAGGGCCATTGGTGGCTTTGGGCCGGTCTGGCTGCCGGGCTCGGCCTATTGTCGAAATATTCCGGATTGTTCGTAGGCGCGGGCGCGCTGTTCTGGCTCTTCGTCAGTCCACGCGCGCGTGGCTGGCTGACAGGCTTCTGGCCCTGGGTGGGTGGTGCGCTGGCGCTGGCGATTTTTCTGCCCAATCTCTGGTGGCAATCGCAGCATCACTGGATGACATTCGCGTTCCAATTCGGCCGCGTCACCAACGGCCATCTCACCTTACGTTTTCTGTTCGAATTCCTGGGCGCGGAGCTTGGCCTGGCCACGCCTTTTATTTTTGTTCTGGCGGCGCTGGGAGCTTGGCATGCGCGAGCACGGGACGATGATCGCTTCCTGCTTTTGGCACTGATCGCGCCCGCTTTGGTCTATTTCCTGATCCATGCCTTGCACGACCGGGTGCAAGGCAACTGGCCCTGTTTTCTCTTTCCCATGCTGGCGATCCTGGCGGCCGATGCCTTCGCGCCCGATGCGTCGTCGAATTGGCGCAGATGGTGCTCGCTTCTCGCCATGCCGGTGGCTGGCCTGGCGCTGCTGCTGGCTTATGCGCAAGCCGCAACTGGTGTGGTTCCGATGAAACACGATCCCCTGGCGCGGCTGCTGGGTATCGGGATGAAGGATGTTGGTCTCAAGATCCAGGCCGAAGCGCAAAGGGAAAATGCCCGCGCTGTCGTCACCGGCGATTACGAAACCACGGCCTGGCTGCGCTTCTATGCGCCCACGCTTGCCGTCATCGCGATCGATCAGCCCAATCGCTATCTCGATGCGCCGGTGGCGCGCTTCGGGACAGGTCCCTGGCTTTATGTCGCCGACCGTGCCCGCGGTCAGGATCAGATAGTAATCAGGAATTTTACGCTCGCGGCCCAGCGTCCGGATCTGGCTCGGGTGCGGAATGGAATCGAGATCGCCAGCTTTAGTCTTTGGCAGCTGGCCGAGCCAAAAAGTTCCCTCCAAGGCAAAAAGCCTTGAGAAGCAATACGTTCTTGGGAATTTGGGGAAGAGAGCGGACACCCGAGGCGGGCTGTCGAAGGGGCTGGGGGCGTTCCGGATCGGACGTCCGCTCGCCCTAAATAACAAGGAGCCCGGAGGTTGGTTCCGGGCTTCGAAATCTTTTTTAGAGTTTTTGGGCCGCCATGGTCGGGGCGGTTTCCGGCGTTTTCGCGCCCGGTATTTCGCTTGATCCAAACAGCAGGCCCAGAAGCAGCAGACTTGCGATCGCAGCTTCGATGGGATGTTCCAGAATGCGACTGGGAATACGCATGTCGAGCCCTCCCTGTTGCCCCTAAACGGGTGGCCTGCCGCGCAGCGCGCCGGAAAAAGCGCTGACGATCAAGAGGATCACAAAGACGATCAACAGAAGCTTGGCGATGGCGGCGGCCGTGCCTGCCAACGCGAAAAAGCCCGCGTAATAGGCCACCAGCGATAGAATCAGGAATGTGAGAGCCCAACCCAGCATGACGCAACCTCTGCTCCAGGATCTTTAAGCAGAACGTTCGCCCGGCAACCGGGGTTCCCGCGGGCCGGCGTCGGGCGTCTATTTCTTGGTTTTGTTGCGGCTGAGGAACATCTCCGCCACGCCAGCCAGTCCCGCGCCGACCACCGCGATCCAGGGCGTTTCCTTGGCCAGGGCGGCGACAATAGCGGTCATGATCTGGCGGGCGCCGGCACTTTCTGCGAGCGCGGAACGGGGCGGGCGCGAACTGACCAGCGCGATCGCCCAAATCAAAGGGGGCAGCAGGAATATGGCGCCCGTGATGATGTCAGCCCAGGCAGCGCCAATCCGAGGCGTCAGGCTGGCGGCGATGCCCAAGCCGATCAGGCCCACGCCGAAAAAGACCAGCGCGATGGCGGCTCCCAGAAGCACCGCTTTTGCGCTCAGGCGCGCGAACATGAAACCCCCAATCGCTGTTGCCGGCGCGAGCTTACGACAGCCCCGCTTCCAGGGGAATTACCGGGCGGCCCTAGCGGCGCAAGAATATGGCGCCCAGGAAGGCGCCGATCCCGCCGGCGATCAGAAGCGAGGTGAGGGGCTGTTCGCGCACTTTGGTGCGCAGACTTTCCGCATTCTCCTCAGCCCACTCCTCGGCATCCTCGCGAAACTCGCCTGCGATGACCTTGGCTTCGCGCGCTGCTTCCTCGGCCAGCCGCATGGCGCGATCCGCCACATCCTCGGCCGAACGCATGGCGACCTGGGCCCGCTCCGACGCCACCACACTCACATCGCCTGCCAGGCCTTTGATGTCGTCCTGCAAGGCTTCGAAATCCTGACGCAATTGCGCGAGGCGCGCGTCGATACCCGTGGCGGTCTTCTTTTTGGCGGCCATGTCAAATTCTCCAGATACTCGCAAATGATAATCGACTTTCAGGCCGCTTGTTTCACCGGATGGAAAAACAGCGCCTGGCCCACCGTGGCTTGCACGGTTTCGGGCAAGAAAGGCTTGGCGATCAAATAAGTCGGTTCCGGCCGTTCTCCGGTCAAAAGCTTCTCCGGATAGGCGGTAATGAAAATCACGGGAATATCAAAGGAAGACAGAATTTCATTGACGGCGTCGATGCCCGAGCCGCCTTCGCCCAAGTTGATGTCGGCCAGAACCAGGCCGGGGCGTTCCGATTTGGCCTTGGCGACCGCTTCGTCCTTGGTTGTGGCGGTAGCCACCACCTTATGGCCCAACTCCGTGACCAAATTTTCCAGATCCATGGCGATGATGGGCTCGTCTTCGATGATCAGAACGCGGCTAGCCAGCTGGCTGTCGATGGTCTTTTGCGCATCCAGAATGGCGGTTTCGATTTCGTCCGGGCTCTCGTCGATGATGAACGCGGCTTCCTCTGGGCTAAACGCCTCAACCGCAGTCAGGAGCAAGGCGGCCCGCTTGGAGGCCGTGAGGGTCTTCAGACGGTTCTCCGGGCCTTTGGCGGAAGCTTCCGTTTCGTCATAATGCTCCGCGCCGGACTGCCAGATGGCGTGGAAAAGCCGGTACAGGCCCACCCGCGGCGGCACGCCCTCCGGCAGGCCTTCCTCCCCCTCCAGAAGCGCCTGCAGCGCGGCACGGACATGGGCGTCGCCCGAGGCCTGCGACCCCGTCAACGCCCGGGCATAGCGGCGCAGATAAGGCAAGTGCGGCGCAAGGGTTTGCGTCATGCTCATTGAAAAGGCTCCCTCAGGGTTAAAGAAAAGCGCCAATTGGGAATTCCCGCCAGTGGAAAAAGTTCCATAGGGGGTAGGAACCTTTCGAACTGGGGGGCGTTTTGGCCTGTATGGGGCGTGAAACGGGCGGGAATATGACGCCTCAGGAGTGCTCGTCCTAAGATGCAATGGGATAACACCGTGTCGAACGAGGAAAAGCCGAACGAAAAAGCCCGTGCCATACGGGCTCGCCAGCGGGCGATCGGGCGTGAACTCCGCCGCATGTATGACGATGTCGCCCAAGAGCCGATACCGGACGATTTTCTGGATTTGCTGCGCAAAATCGACGATGCCGAGGATGCTCGCGCGGGCAAGAAGGTGTCGTGATGACAGCCTCTTCTCCCCTGCGCCAGCATGTCGAAGCCGGCAAAGATAGCGGCGATGGCGACTTCAAAAGCGAGCTTTTGGCACTTATTCCCTTTCTGCGCGCCTTTGCCCGCTCGCTGACCGGCAACCAGGAAGGTGCTGACGATCTGGCGCAGGAAACCCTGGTGAAGGCCTGGCAAAGCAGGGCCACCTTCATACCTGGCACCAACCTGAAAGCCTGGCTGTTCACGATCCTGCGCAACCAGTTCTATTCGGACCGGCGCCGGGCCTGGCGGCAGGCGCCCTGGGATCAGGACGCGGCCGAACGCATCCCTGGCGGTGGCGAGGACCAGGTGTTCTCGGCGCAGCTGTCCGATACGGCTCGGGCCTTGCGCTGCCTGTCCGATGAACAGCGCGAGGCGCTGATTCTGGTGGGCGCGGGCGGTTTTTCCTATGAAGACGCGGCTGCGATCTGCAAATGCGCGGTCGGCACCGTCAAAAGCCGAGTCGCGCGTGCGCGCAAGGCCTTGATGGAAATCCTTGACGGCGATGATACGCTGGAAGGCGTGACGCGGCCCGCCGAGGGAGACGCCGCCCGTGAGATCATGGCGCAGTTGGACCGGCTTGCCCCGAATGAGTCGGGGGAACCCGGTGGAAAACGTCGCCCCAAATAATTCCCAACAGATCGTGTCGCAAGGCGATCCCGGCTGGACGCTGCGCCGCCGCCTGTTGATCATCATCACCATCGCGCTGTTGCCGATCGTGGCGGTGAGCCTTTTCCAGGGCGTGGAGCGGGTCAAACGCGATACCGAGGATGTGCGCCAACAGCTAATCCAGTCGGCGCGCACCACCGCGGCCAGCGAGCAGGAAGTGCTGAACGCGGGCGAACAGATTCTGCGCGCGGTGGGCTCGCTGCAGGATGTGCGCGATATGAGCGGCAACTGCGACGGCATCATGGCCGACGCCATGATCGGGGTGAGTTATTTCACCAATTTGAGCCGCATCGACGCGAAGGGCACGCTGGTCTGTTCTGCGGTGCCGCTGTCCAAGGGCATCAATGTAAGCAAGCTGCCGATCTTCGATGCCGTCAAATCTGCCAAAGGCGTGGTGGTGGGCACGCGCAGCCTCAGCCTGGCCTCCGGGCGGCCGGTGGTCGGCACGCAGCTGCCAATCCTGAAATCCGACGGCACCTTCGACGGCAGCCTGGCGATCACGCTGGATGCGCAATGGTTCGGCTATCTGTTGCGCAGCCATTCCTTGCCCAAGGGCGCGGTGGCGGTGATCTATGACCGCAACGGCGCCATTCTCGCCACCAATGACGAGGCGGTGGCGCCCGCCATCGCGGCGACGGCGAGGAAAGAAGGCTTTCCCGACGAAGCTTCGCTGGACACAAGCCAAGGCGGGCGCAGCTGGCGCTTCGGCAATATCGCGCTTCTAGGCAACACGCTGTTCGTGGCCTTCGCCGAGCAGGAACAGCGTCTGTTCGGCCAGACCTATGTCCATGTCGGCATCGATTTCCTTTTGCCCATTGCGATGATCCTCTTCGCCTGGATCGCGATCTGGTTCGCCACCGATCGCCAGGTGACGCAATGGATCGCCTATCTGCGTCGCATCGCCATCGCCTATCGCAGCGGTCATTACACCATTCGGCCCGACCTCGCCGACGCGCCCACCGAATTCAAGGCGCTGGGCGAAGCCATGAGCGAGATGGCCGAAGGCATCCAGGACCGTGACCGCCGCCTGCGCGAGTCGGTCAACATGAAGACCACGCTCATCCGCGAGATCCATCACCGGGTGAAGAACAATCTGCAGATCGTGATGAGCCTGCTTTCGATCCAGGCCAACCAGGTCAAGGACGTCCATGCCCGCGATGCATTGATGCAGGCCCAGACCCGCATCAATGCGCTGGCCCTGGTGCATCGCATCCTCAACGAGCTGGAAGACCAGTCGACGCTGGACCTCAAGCAGCTGCTCGATGAATTGTCGCGCCAGATTGCCGAAGGTATGGGCGACAGCGAGAATATCCGCGTCGAGGTCGATGTGCCGCACATGGTGGTGTCGAGCGGCATGGCCGTGGCGGTGGCGCTGTTCACGGTCGAGGCGCTGACCAACATCTTCAAGCATGCCTTCCCACTTCACGCGCAAGGCGTCATCAGGGTCAGCCTGGCGCCGGACGGGGTGGGAAGGCTCAAACTCTCTATTGCCGATGATGGCATCGGCTTTGCCATGGACGAAACCGGCAAGAGCGTGGGGTCGCGGTTGATCCGCACTTTCGGCGCTCAGCTGGGCGGCGTCGCATCCGTGCGCTCGGAAGAGGGTAAGGGCACGGTGGTGGAATTGGTCTTCCCCGATCCCGCCGCCCGCGACCGCCAGGAAGCTATCCAGGATGAGCCCGCAGCCCCAAAAGCCACAGCCACGGCGGGGGAATAGCAGGTCCTACAGGCTGGATTCACGGTTTGCGGCAAACTCGGCCCCGGCTATGGTCCGGCCGCAAATCATCCCCATATAGGCGCACGGTCATGGCAGACAGTTTCGACGCAATCGTCATCGGCGGCGGTCCGGGCGGCTATAACGCCGCGATCCGGCTGGGCCAGCTGGGGCTGAAAGCGGCCTGCGTGGACAAACGCGGCAGCTTTGGCGGCACCTGTCTCAACATTGGCTGCATTCCATCCAAAGCGCTGTTGCATGCGAGCGAGCGCTTTCATGAGGCGGAAACCGATTTCGCCAAGCTGGGCATCAAGGCCAGCGTCCAGCTCGATCTTCCCGCCATGATGGCGCAGAAGGAGAAGGTGGTGGGCGAGCTCACCAAGGGCGTCGAATTTCTTTTCCGCAAGAACAAGGTCGAGGGGATCGTGGGCGAGGCCAAGCTTATCGCGCCCGGTCAGATCGCCGTGAGAGGCAAGGACGGTTCGAGCCGCACGCTCACCGCCAAGCATGTCATCATCGCCACCGGCTCGGATGTTTCGCCGCTGCCCGGCGTCACCATCGACGAAGATCAGATTGTGTCGTCCACCGGCGCGCTGTCGCTGAAAAGCGTGCCCAAGAGAATGCTGGTGGTGGGCGCCGGCGTGATTGGCCTCGAACTGGGTTCGGTGTGGAAGCGGTTGGGCTCCGAAGTCACGGTGATTGAATTCCTGGATCGCATCACGCCGGGCATGGACCTGGAAATCTCTAAGGCCTTTCAACGCGTACTCACCAAACAGGGCATGAGTTTCCAGCTTTCCACCAAAGTCACCGGGGTCGAGAAAAAGAAGACCGGCCTCAGCGTCACCGTCGAACCCGCCCAGGGCGGCCAGAAAAGCGTGATTGAAACCGATGTGATGATGGTTTGCATCGGACGGCGCCCCTGTACTGACAATCTGGGGCTGGAGACGGTGGGCGTGACCCTGGACAAGCGCGGTCGTGTCGTCACCGACGCACATTACCGCACCAATGTGGCGGGCATCTATGCCATCGGCGATTGCCGTGAAGGCGCCATGCTGGCGCACAAGGCCGAAGACGAAGCGGTTGCCTGCGCCGAATTGATCGCGGGCAAGGCGGGCCATGTGAATTACGATGCCATTCCGTCGGTGGTCTACACCTTCCCGGAAGTGGCGACGGTGGGAAAAACCGAAGAAGACCTGAAGGCTGCCGGCGTGCAATACAAGGTCGGGAAATTCCCCTTCACCGCCAATGCTCGCGCCAAGACCATCATGGCCACCGAAGGCTTTGTGAAGATCCTGGCCGACGCCAAGACCGATCGCGTGCTGGGCTGCCACATCCTTGGCGCGGAAGCCGGAAATCTGATGGCGGAAGTGGTGCTGGCGATTGAGTTCGGCGCCTCGTCCGAAGATATCGCACGGACCTGCCATTCGCATCCGACGTTGACAGAGGCGGTGCGCCAGGCGGCGATGGCTGTCGAGGGTTGGACGATGCAAATGTGACGTCACGCCTTAGCGTGACGTCATCCCCGGCGAGGCGCGACCAGCGCCGAGGGTGAGGTTGGCGGCCAAGCCAACCGAACGCCAAGCTGACCGTCAGGTCAGCGAAGGCGGGGTGGGGATCCATTAATCACGTGCCTTAGCGCGAAATCATCCCCGGCGAGCCGCTACCGCATCGGCTCTTCAAGTTCGGCTTCCGTCACGATCTTTGCGGTCACTTTGTCGTCCGCGCTGATAAGCTTGGTCTTCTTCCAGTCGCCGCGGGCATAGACCGCCAGCGCCACTATGGCCGACAAGACATTGGTGATGGGCGATGCCCACCAAACGCCATCGGCATGCAAGCCCGTGTGTTTCGACAGGATGTACGCCAGCGGAAACTGGATCACCCATTGGGTGGTGATGGTCAGCATCATGGTGGTCACCATGTTGCCTGCGGCGCGCAACACGCCGATCACGGTGATCTGGATGCCCATGAAGCCCCAGGCCAGAGCCATGATCTTAAGGAAATGCGCCGAGGCGGCGATCACGCCGGGGTCGTTGGGCACGAAAAAAGCGGAAAATTCCCGCGCGAACACAAAGACGATGGCGCCGATGACGGTGAGAATCCAGAAGGCCAGTTGCGTTCCCAGCCGTCCGATCCGCGCCGCGCGTTCGATATTGCCGGCGCCGATATTCTGTCCCACCAGAACGGAGAGCGCCATCGCCAGTCCGAAAGCGGGAATGATCACCACCTGGACGATATTGGAGCCGACTCCATAAGCCGCCACGGTCTGGGTGCCGAAGCTGGTGACTAGGAATATCAGCACCATCAGGCCCAGCGCTCGCGCCGATTGTTCGACCGATGCCGGCGCGCCCAGATAGAAGGCCCGTTTCATATAGACGAGGTCCGGGATGAAATCGCGTGGCTGCAGATGAACGCCATGGCGTCCGGCTCGCAACACGATCATGCCGACCAGCGCAGCCAGCACTTGCGTCGCCAGCGTCGCCAGAGCCGCGCCCATCACGCCGGCGGCAGGTATCGGCCCCCAGCCGAAAATGAACAGAGGATCGAGAATGAAGTTCAAGATCACCGTCACCGCCACGATATAGACCGGCAGGTTGGGGCGGCCGACACCGCGCATGATCGATTGGAAGACGAAGAAAGTGAAATTGAACAGCAGCGCCACGAAGGAGATGCGCATGAAACCCAGTGCACCGGGATAGACATCCGGTCCCACGCCCATCAGGCGCAGCAGCGCCGGTGTCGCGAAATATCCCAGCACACCCAGTGTCAGGGACAGGGCCGCCACCATATTGAGGGTCTGGGCCGCGACATGCGCAACCATGGAGTCGTTGGCGGCGCCGCGATATTGCGCGATCAAGGTCGATCCCGCCATCGCCAGGCCCATGCCCAAGGCGATCATCAGGAACATGACCGGAAAGCTGATCGAGACTGCGGCCACTGCCGCGCCGCCCAGCCGCCCCACCCAGAAAGCGTCGATCACCTGATAGGCGGACTGCAGCACATTCGCCAGCACGATGGGGATCGCCAGCGTCAGAATTGATTTCAAGATCGGGCCTTCCAACAGAGTGTTGGGAGCCTGGGTACGGATGCTCATGTTCCGGTAAACTCCACATGCTCTGGCCTCACCCCCAAGCCGATGAAGCGGGCGGGCCATTGTCGCAGCCATGGCACGGCATTGAACAGTTTGACAAACAGCGGCGGCTTGGGCGTTTCCATTGCCCGCAAGGTGGGTGCCAGCAGCAAATTCTGCGCCGCCACCTGGAAGCCCTGGATCACTTTGGTGGGGAATTCGCGCCGCGCCTGCACTTTTTTCAGATCATCGAAGCGGGCTGCGCCCTTTTGCAGCACCGGTCCCAGAAGATTGGCAGTCGCAACTGCATCCTGAATGGCGAGATTGATGCCGACACCGCCGATGGGCGACATGGCGTGGGCCGCGTCGCCGATGCAAAGCAATCCCGGCCGGGCCCATTCGGTCAGGCGATCCACGGTCACGGTCAGAAGCTTGATCTGGTCGAAATCGGTGATGGATTGATCGATGCGCGCTGCGGCAAAGCCCGCGACCAGTTTCAGGCGCTCGCGGAATTTCGCAAGCCCATCCGCCTTGATCGTGTCGAAACCGCCCTTGGGAATGAGATAGGCGCATTGCCAGTAATCGGCGCGATAGATCATCACAAAAAGTTGACCGCCCTTTACCCGGCCCACAAGATCCACCGGATCGCCGGGCAAAACCGGCAACCGCAGCCACAGCACGTCGAAAGGCGCGCCCAGATCCTTGACCGCCAGACCCGAGCGATCGCGCAAGGTGGAATGGCGGCCATCGGCGGCGATGGTGAGAGCGGCCTTTATGGTCAGCGCCCCACCCGCTCCGGTGGCCTTGACGCCGGCCACTGTGCCCTTCTCAAGGTACAGCTCGTCGGCCCGCGTCTCCATCATGAGATGGAAGTTGGGAAATGTCTTTGCTTCGCCGGCCAGGAAATCCAGAAAATCCCATTGCGGCATCAAGGCGATGAATTTGCAGATGGTGGGCAAGCGCGTGAAGTCACCCAGCGTGAAATGCCGCTTCCCGAACTCCAGATTGGCGGTCCTGATCTCGCTGTGGGGTAGCTTGAGCAATTTTTCCAACAGGCCCAATTCGTGCATCACTTGGAGCGTCGAAGGGTGTACCGTGTCGCCGCGAAAATCGCGCAGAAAGTCTTTGTGCTTTTCCAGCACCGCGACGTCCACGCCGCCCCGGGCCAACAGATAGCCCAGCATCATGCCCGCAGGCCCGCCGCCCGCGATCACGCATGTGGTGGAAAATTCAGCCAAGCGTTTCTCCCCCTGACGATAGTTTCAGGCGCGGCGGGTCTTATCAAGCGACCGGGCCTCACCTATATTGAGCGCGCAACCATCAAGAAAAGGAGGTGATCCAGTGTCTCATTGTCTTACCGTAAGAGGGAACTGGAATCTCGCTTCCTGCGGGGCCATCGCTTAACGGCACCCTCAAGCGACGACAATGCGAAAGGCCGCATCGAAAGATGCGGCCTTTCTTTCTTCCGCTGACCGCTTCTAAGATCGATAAAAAGGGGGAACGGCATGAACGGTGCGGCCATAAACGGTGCAGCCATAAACGGGGCAGAGAGTGTGGTCGAAACGCTGGCCGCAAGCGGGATCGAAGTCTGCTTCGCCAATCCCGGCACATCGGAGATGCATTTCGTCGCCGCGCTGGATAAGAGCCCCATTCGCGCGATCCTGGCTCTGTTCGAAGGTGTGGTGACCGGTGCGGCCGACGGCTATGGCCGCATCGCCGGCAAGCCTGCTCTGTCGCTGCTGCATCTGGGTCCCGGCTTCGCCAACGGCATCGCCAATTTGCACAATGCCAGGCGCGCGGCTACGTCCATCGTCAATGTCGTGGGCGATCATGCGAGCTGGCACAATCGTTACGATGCGCCTTTGATGTCCGACATCATGGGCATTTGCCGGCCCGTGTCGCACTGGCTTCATTCCACGCCGACGGCCCGCACGGCTGCCGCTGATGCCGCCCGCGCCGTCGCCGCGGCGCGCGCCGCGCCCGGCCAGATCGCCACCCTGATCCTGCCGGCCGATTCCGCCTGGGACGAGGCCGAGGGACCATCGCCGGCCCTGACTGTCGCAAAGCCTGCGACCGTGCCGGATCAGATGGTGGATCGCGTCGCCAAGGCGCTCAGCAACGGCAAGCGCAGCTTGCTGCTGCTGCGCGGCGATGTCTTGCAGCACGAAGGCCTTCGCGTGGCGGCACGTATTGCGGCCAAGAGCGGCGCACGCATGGCGCATGATTTCTTCGCGCCCCGTGTCAGCCGTGGCGCCGGTCTGCCGCCGGTCGAACGCATTCCTTATTTCGCGGAAGACATCGTCGAGAAATTGAAAGGTCTCGAGCAATTGATCCTGGTCGGCGCCCAGCCGCCGGTGACCTTCTTCGCTTATCCCGCACAGCCCAGCTGGGTAACGCCGGAAGGGTGCGAGATCATGACCCTTTCGCATCCCCATCAAGATGGCGTCGCGGCGCTCAAGGCTGTGGCGGATGTCATCGGCGCGGCGAAGGAAGGCGCGGTCGCGCGGCTTGAACGCCCCGAGTTACCGCAAGGCGAACTGACGGCGCTTGCCATGGGGCAGATCGTGGCGCGCTTTCTTCCCGACAACGCCATCATCTCCGACGAAGCGGCGACCACCGGCGCCGGCCTCACGCGCTTTCTGCCGGCAAGCGCGCCGCACGATACGCTTTACATCACCGGCGGCTCCATCGGTCAGGCTTTGCCGGTGGCGACGGGCGCGGCGGTGGCGGCGCCGGATCGCAAGATCGTCACCATCTCCGGCGATGGCGGGGCGATGTACACATTGCAGGCGCTTTGGACTCAGGCGCGCGAGAAGCTCGATGTGGTGACGGTGATTGCGGCCAATCGCTCTTACGCCATTTTGAATATCGAATTGACGCGCGTGGGTGCCGGCAATGCCGGGCCCAAAGCTCTGTCGATGATCGATATCGCAAATCCCGTGCTTGATTGGGTGGCGTTGGCGCGCGGCATGGGCGTGGAAGCGGAGCGTGCGCATGATTGCGCCGAATTCGCGCGCGCCTTTGAAGATGCGATGAGACAAAAAGGTCCGCGCTTGATCGAAGCGATTCTCTAGAGCATTTCGCCCTTCGCGAAATGCTCTAGCTTTTTTGTTTGTCGCGGTTCCGGACGGAAAACCGCACACACTTTTCCTGGAACCGCTTCGATCGCTACGATCACGAAAAAATTTTCGAATTTCAAAAAATTCTGCGTCTTTCTTCTTGCACTCTCCCGTCTAGCAAGGTACCTTGCTGTACAAGCTACCTTGTAGTAGCTATTAGGACCAACGCAAGGAGACAGAAAATGCCATTTACTTTCAGGTACTTGCTCGCTGTCATCGCGACCGTGTTCGTGTTCAGTCTGGGTACTCCTTCGGCCCACGCGGCCGAAGGAGGTGCCGTCCTGGTCTATCCTGCGACTTATTTCGACAGCATGGAGCTCAACACCGCGCATGACATGGTTACGCGGTTGCCGGGTTTTGTCTTCATCGACACCGATACCACCAAGCGCGGCTTCGCCAGTTCGGCCGGCAATGTGCTGGTCAACGGCATCCGCCCGTCTTCAAAGACCGATACGCTGAGCGCGGTGCTGGATCGCATCGCGCGCGCGCGCGTGGAGCGCATCGAAGTCATCCGCGGCAGTGCGCCCGGCATCGACATGCAGGGTCAGACCATCGTCGCCAATATCATTCTCAAACAGGCGGACGAGACGCATGTCATCGCTACTTTGTGGAACACATCCTATGGCGATGGCCATCAGGGGCCCGGCGGCAGTGTGGAGATCAACGGCCGCATGGGCGACAATGCTTATGATCTCACACTGACCCGTCTCAACAAGGACTATGACGACTCCGCCGGCAACGGCAGCCGCTTCATCAATGTGCCGGGCCAGCCGACCGTGATCGACAGCGCCCATCGCCGCGGCGCCGAGCAAGTGGGCTACGCCTTGAACGCGTCCTTGTCGCGCCCGGTCTGGGGCGGCGCCTTCAACACCAATCTCACTCTGCAGCAGACCATTTTCAACAGCTCGGTATTCTATAATCCACCGGAAGCGCAGAATTTTCCGTCCAGCCAGAAAGCGCGCAGCGCCGAGTGGGGCGCCAATTGGGATCGCAGCTTCGGGCCGGTCGAACTTAATCTTGTCGCTCTGCAAAGGCTGGAGCGTGACCAGAATTTTGGCGCGGCCATCGCGCCCGGCAGTTCCCAGGTCTTCAATTCCGTCAGCAACACCGGCGAAAGCATCCTGCGCGCCACCGTCCGCTATGTGCCCGAGCAAGATCTGATGATCGAGAGCGGGCTGGAAGGCGCCTACAATTTCCTCAACGGCCGTTCCAGCTTCATCTCCAACGGCGCCGCTATCGTGCTGCCGGGAGCCAACCCCAAAGTGAATGAAAAGCGTGGCGAAGCCTTCGCCCAGGCCAGTTGGCGGCTGTCCCCCGAATGGGCGGTTGAGGCCGGCACACGCTTTGAATTCTCCACCATCGCGGCACAGGGCCTGCCGGCGCGCAGTTTCGATTTCTTGAAGCCACGGCTGCTGGTGACCTGGTCGCCGATCGCGAACACGCAGATTCGCGGCCGCGTCGAGCGGGTGGTGGGTCAGCTCGATTTCACGAATTTCATCGCCTCGAGCAATTTTTCCAGCAACGGTATCAATGCCGGCAATCTGATGCTGCGTCCCGACCAGCGTTGGCAATATGAAGGCGATTTCGAATATCATTTTTGGGACAAGGGCGCGCTGGTGCTCAGCTACACGCGCGAAAACATCACCGATCTGGTGGACTTTATCCCCATCGGCGGCGGGCTGGACGGCCCCGGCAACATCCCCAAAGCCACCAACAATATCTATGACGTGGAAATGTCGCTGCCGCTGGACCGGGTGGGCCTGGAAGGAACCACCATCAAGCCTTCGCTGGTCTGGAAATATGGCGCCGTCGCCGACCCGGTGACGGGCGTCACGCGGCAGATCTCTGGCGTCAAAGACAAGAAGCTGGTGGTCGACCTGCTGCAGGACATTCAGGCCTGGAATTCAAGCCTCGATCTCACCGTCCAAGCCAGCTTTCAACAATCCTTTTTCCGTATCGCCCAGGTGACCGATTATCATATCCACCCGCTCTATGTCGCGCTGTCTTGGGACTACAAGCCCAGACCCGATCTGGATTTTCTGGTCAAGCTGCAGAACATCGTGCCTTATCAATTCGACCAGTTCGAATATAATTATGCGGGTCCTCGCAACATCTCGCCTCTGCTTTCCATCGAGGAGACGCACACCCATTCGGAGCCCTTCGTCTATATCCAGCTCCGCAAGACTTTCTGACGGCCGGACCTGCGGTCAGGCCACCAGCGCGTCGTCCCAGGCGATCATTCTGCTCGAAGGCAAAGTCAGGGTGACTGTCGTGCCGACGCGCAATTCGCTTTCGATGGCAAGCGTGCCGCCATGCAGATCCATCAATTTGCGGGAGAGCGCCAGGCCCAGGCCCGTGCCTTCATATTTGCGGGCCAATCTGCGGTCCAACTGAGAGAAACGCTCCAGTGCCCTGGGAATGTCCTCTTTGGCCATGCCGATGCCGGTATCTTTCACGGCGATGACAAAACCGTCGCGTCCCATCGCGGCCGATACGGTGATCTCCCCGCCGGCGGGTGTGAATTTGATGGCGTTGGAAAGCAGATTCAGCACCACCTGCTTGAGGCGGCGCGGGTCCACCAGGATGTCGGGCAGGTTCTCCGGCGTCTCCAGCAGCAGATCGAGACCGTCGCCCGAGGCTTGCACCCGGACCATGCGGACGACTTCCTCCAGCAGCGCGCGAGGCCCGACTTTCTCTTCCTTCAATTCTTCCTTGCCGGCGTCGAGACGCGACAAGTCCAGAATGTCGTTGATCAGCGATAGCAGGTGATTGCCGCTGTTTCGGATTTCCCGGACATATTCCTCGCGCTTGGCGGAGGAAAGTGAAGCCTCTCCCATCAGCATGAAATCGGAAAATCCGATAATGGCGTTGAGCGGTGTGCGCAGCTCATGGCTCATGGCGGCCAGGAACGCGGACTTGGCTTCATTGGCGGCTTCGGCCTCGGCCAGCGTGGTGGCCAGGTGCGCCTGGGCGGTTTCCAATTCCACGATGTGCTGGCGCAGACGATGCGCCTCGCGTTCCCGAAGGAATGTCAGATGGGTGTCGAGCTGCGCCCCGGTCAGGCCCAGCGCGATGATGAGGACGCCAACAGCAGCGATGGCGAGGGCGAGTGATGCGGGGTCTAGGATCGCGGCGCCGGAATCCACCACTGGCGCCATCACCAGCGTCGCCGCGGTCATGGCTGTGAAATGCATGGCGACAATCGCCAGGGTAAGAGAAATGGCTGCCGCCACCCGGCCCCGGAGACCCGGCAGGGAACGGCTCAGATGAACGGCAAGCGTGGACAGCGCCGCACCCAAGATGATCGAGGCGATGACATAACCCTTGTCCCAGGTGAGGATGAACGGTCCCCGCAGAGCCGCCATGCCGGTATAGTGCATGGCGGAGATACCCAATCCCACCACCGCGCCGCCCGCCAGGCGCCAGCGACGGGTGAAGAGCAAGCTGAAGCCCGTGCCCGCGAAAGCGACCGCGACGAGAATCGAGAGTCCCGTGAGAATGAGGTCATAAGAAATCGGAAGAACGCTGCGATAAGCCAGCATGGCCACGAAATGCGTGGTCCAGATGCCAGCGCCGAACACGATGGCCGCGATGCTCACCCAGCGCCAGCGAGTCCCGCCCTCAGTCGCGCCCGCTCGCGAAAGCAGCGCCACCGCCGTCCAAGACGCAAAGGCGCAAAGCAATCCCGCGATCACGACAAACCGCAGGTCATGTTGCCCTGTGATGCAGCCAAGCACGCGCAGCATGCGGCCAGATAAAGTGGGCGCGGTAAGGATGACGTTAAAGAGTAAGAAGCAGCGGCTGATTTCATCTTCTGATTGTGTTTCTTCTGTCAGCTTCGCGGAATTCGTGTGGCGCGTCCGGTCGGACAGGATTTGCTGTCGCTGGCCCGGCCAACCCGAGCGAGCGAAGCGAGAGCGGGCATAAAAAACAGGGCCGGGCCACCATAATGAGCGCAGCGGGAATCCGCCCTCAGCGCTGCGCGCCTCGGTGCGGCGCCAGCTTTTCTAGCTCGCTACGCTCATAAGAAAAGCTAGGCGTGGTGGCCCCGGACCGAATCGAACGGTCACGTCCCTTTCGGAACAACGGATTTTAAGTCCGGTGCGTCTACCAGTTCCGCCACGGGGCCCTGAAGGAATTCCAATACGGGACGCGGTCCGGTTCCGCAAATTTGGCGGGGTTTTTTCCTAGAACCACATATCCGCGACAGAGCGTCCGTCCTGACCGAGACTGGTAAAGCTATGCAGGCCCTCCCAATGGCGGACTGGGAGGCCGGCTATCGCCTCCGGCTCGGCCATGCGCAGATTAACGGCGGTGCGGATGCGCCCTTCCGCGTCGGGTTTGAAGGCCCGGTAATGCGTGACGCAGCCGCAATTCTCGCAAAAATAAAAGCCGACGCCGGGCTCTCCCCAATCACCGGTAGTTCGGATGTAAGAACGCGTCGGGCCGGAAAATTCCGTGCGGTCGCCTTGAAGGTCATAAGCCCATAACACGCCATAGCGGCGGCAGATGGTGCAGTTGCAGGTGGTGGCGCTATCCGGCTCGACGTCGAATTTCCAGCACACCGCGCCGCAATGACAACTGCCTTCGATCATCGTCTTCAGCTCGCAGCGATCTTCATCACCAGGACGGCGTTGCCGATGACATCGGCCTTTCTCTTCTGGCCTTGGGGTCCTTTAGGCATGGGGGATAAGCCGCCGCCGATTGCGTAGGAAGGGCTTCAACAGCACAAGGGCCACCGCCGCCAGGATCAATAGCTTGGCGATAATCAGGACCTTCAAGGTGACCCATACGTAGTGCATGGTGCGACCGTAGGCCCGGCCCGCCTTCCCCTCAACCCCGGCTTCCGGCCAAACTGTAACAGTGCCCCTAGGGCTGGCACTGTTACAGTTTGACCTAGGGTTGTGGTGGTTAGCCGGTGCCGTCGCATCGGGCAATTGATACGCCGCTCGAAACGATAAATGTAACGGTTATCCAGTTGCAGCCGTTGTCCGTGTGTTCCGGCACGACAGGAGCATTTCTCAGATGTGGCTTGCCCCGCATTATGACGGGGAATGGCACAAGAGCGCCCGCGATGACCTTTTCGCCCTTCTGCGTCATTCCCCAATAATACCGAACGTATTCAGACAGAGGATGCGTGCCGGGAGGCATTTTCAAGCTGCGTTCAAGACGATTAGCTTGACCCGATGTCGGCACCCAATAGTCGTTCTGAGCCGCGCTGGCGCTGAGGCACCAGCCAGCAAATATCAAGCTTGCGATCAGGCGTTTACTGCTTCCCATACCTCGATCAGCTTCACGATAGCCTAATGCGTTACCTCAAGAACTGTGTGGTGATGCTGCGTCATCCAATAGACCCTGAACGGCCAAGAAATAATGAGCACTGGCAACTGGAAAACCTTGACACCAATAGGAGCATTGGGCTGGGCGTAGAACATATACGCCCATGTCAGCAACCCGCAGGCTGTCCAGGCGACCACCAAAAGCCGGAGGTATTGCTTTGCCGTCAAGCTGCTTGAGCCTCAGAAGCTTCGATCAGGTTCACGATATCGCCAATGTCCCAAAGGCGTTGTTCCAATCCGCAGGCCATCGCCGGAGACATGCGAACCGCCTGGTTCACGCGGGCGAAATTGTACCAGGTGGTATAGAGCGCAACCATATGGACGTGGTTTTCCAGCTTCTTTGAATGCGCCGCTGTCAGCCGGGCGAACCGCTTCATGTGCTGGCGCATGGTCTGGTTGTGCTTCTCGACATAGGACGTCGAGACAAGGGCTTTTAAGGGCTGGCCGAGCATCCGGTGCTTGGTGATCCCGCAGCATTCGCCAGGGCTGTATTTCCGTTCAGGGCCTACGGCATCAATCGTGGGGCCGTAGTGCTTCACAAGCTGGGCATAATCGACGTCAATTCCGAAAGCCCCCAGGACGGCGCTCAAATACACGCCATGGCCATCCGTGGTTAGCTGGACCCGATTTGCTAGCCGCTCCGCAACGTCATGCATGAAGTCCTGAGCGGCTTCTGCATGGCGTCCACCGATCAGGTAGGAAACGATCAGCTTGGAGTCCGCATCAATCGCCGTCCAGGTCCATACGTCACCGGCATCAGCCGGAGCGGCTTTGGCGGTCTTTAGAGATGCCCGCTTACAGTAATTGAAACTCCAGATTTCGTCGCACTCGACCCTGTTCGCCTTCACACCCCGCACGGCCTTGTCGTGGTGGCCCATGCAGGCATCCCCGGCCTGTTCCAGAAGCTTCAGGACCGTCACTGGAGACACGTCCGCCAGCCGGGCCGTCCCGCGAATGGAATTCCCTTCCACCAGCAGGTGAAGGATTTGACGGCGCTTCTCAAAGGGCAGTTTATTCATGCCCTTACTATGTGATCTTTTTACTTGAGTGTCAAGCATTCTGTTTATTTTAGACGGCTTGCGTGCCGCTGAATGCTCGTTAAAGTTCCCAGGAAATCTGGCGTTCCTCCTTCGAGCGATTCCGGAAATTGTGTTGCGTTATCAGTTAGTTAACTATGCGACATAACCGGAGTTGACTTCTTTGTCAACCGCCACCATCTTGCAGGCGTTAGAGGAAGGACCTGAGGCGAGGTTTGTCCGCTTCCCCGTCCGTTTACGCGGCAAGGAAAAGGAGCATCGCAAAATTACCCTTCCGTCCAAAATGATGGATTGGCTCAATGAGCCAACTTCAGATGCAAAGCGCGATGCTTGGAAAGCTGCCATCGTCGTGCAGTTCAATAACTTTTGTCGCGGCGAGAAGGTATACGATTGCACTGATGTGAAGAGAGTTGAAGATAGACGGGACGGAAACGACCGATACGGTCACCAAGTTTGGGCACACGGCATCAGATTTAGCCCTCAGTTCCGATTTTTCGGAATGTTCTTGTGGACTGACCACTTCATCATGTTCAGCAAACAATCGAGAGCTAACTTAGATAAAACTCCTGCGCTTTGGCATACCGAGATAGATAGATGTGGCCGCATGTGGGTTCATCATTTTCCCGGATGTCTGAAGTTTTCCGGGAGTAGACTTTCTCATTATATCAGTCATGCGGAGCATTGCGATGCCAGGTGGACAGAACATTGAGCCGATTTCACGCCGTCGGCTTGCAGAGGACTATTTCGAGAATTTGCACGCAGCGTATAGATCAATGCGCGATGCCTTTGCCGTGCGAGCCGGTGCGGGGTTCACTCAAGGACAATTGGCGGCGCGAATTGGCGCTGATGAAGGATTGATCTCAAGACGTTTTAAGGGTGAAGAAAACATGACCCTTAAAACATTGAGCGCGATGGCTTCGGGTCTCGATTGCGGATTGGTCATCGAATTCAAACCGCTGGAGACTTATGACAGCAGCAATTATTTTGATTCGAACGATTGGAAATTTGACGCTAAGCCATCTACCGACCCCGCACCTTCGCCCCCTGTCAACGCGGGGGAGGTAGACGGCTTCAGTATTTTACATGTTGAAGCCGTATGAATCCGACTAGCGTAATCGCGTTCTTTTGCGACGATGTTCGGGCCGAGGCGGACGGCCGATACACTATCATTGGCCTGCATTCAGATAACCTACAACTTGCCGTTCCGGCAGATGCAAAACCCGCTGGCGCATCAATTGCGTTGCCCAAACTGGCCATATTTGTGCGCATTAGCTTTGACGCAAACGGAGTCCTTGGCCCCGTTAGGTCAAAACTAATTAATCCGGGTGGTGATGCGGTTGAATTTGGGGCGGTGGATCAAAAGACTATCGAGAAAGCGCAAGAAAGCGCTCGCGCGCAAGATAATCCGATAGCTGGCGTGAATGTCATTTTGCAGTCTACACCCTATCTGGTCCCAAAATTCGGACGAGCGCAGTTTGAAGTTATGATTGGATCGAATCAGTACGTAGCGGGAATACTGAATCTGCAGCCCGCGCCTAAGGCTTAGCCCAACGCTTTGCCGCAGCCTTCTTTGCGATTTCCTGGCGTTGTTTTTTGGTCAAAGCCTTTGCTCGCGCCACGCCGCCCTTAAGACCGCCCTTTCGGTTTGCTTCGGTTCCGGGCGCACGGCCGGTTTCTGCACACTCTCCCGTGGCGATCTTCATCACCAGGACGGCGTTGCCGATGACATCGGCCTTTCTCTTCTGGCCTTGGGGTCCTTTAGGCATGGGGGTATTCTCGCATCATGGGCGCTGAGTATCGACCGATGGCTAGTTTAGTCAAAGCTTGGCGCATCACTGCGCCATACGCTCTAGCCGGTTCCTTGTTGCTCGGAACAATGGGGCTTTGGCACGGCAATAGTCTGGGGTCGGCGGCAGGCACAATGGCTCTGTGGTTCATGATACCGATGGTAGCTGTTACCGTCGGGATCGGCATCGGAATAGTGGCTGTTTCGCTCGCTAGGGGCAAACTGTAACAGTGCCCTAGGGCTTGGAAACAGTGTGTAAGCCTCTGATTATGTTCACATGAATGGAAGACACTCTACCATAAGTTGCTGCCGTTTGACTCCTGGCTTTCGCTGCCTATAGTGCGCCGCCTTCCAAGAACTCGACGAGCGAAAGAGACCGATGAGCAAGCGCCAGAATTCAAAATACAAAATCGATCGCCGCATGGGCGAGAATATCTGGGCCCGTCCCAAGAGCCCGGTGAACAAGCGCTCTTATGGTCCGGGCCAGCACGGCCAGCGCCGCGCCAAGAAGCTCTCCGACTATGGCACGCAGCTGCAGGCCAAGCAGAAGCTCAAAGGCTATTATGGCAACATCACCGAGCGGCAATTCCGCAAATATTACACTGATGCCTCGCGCCGCCCGGGCGACACCGGCGAGAACATGATCGGCCTGCTCGAGACCCGTCTGGACACGGTGGTCTATCGTTCGAAATTCGTGCCCACGCCATTTGCCGCCCGCCAGTTGGTCAGCCATGGTCATGTCCGCGTCAACGGCCGCCGCGTCACCATCGCTTCTTTCCAAATGAAGGCGACCGATGTGATCGAGCTCTCCCCCAAGGCCAAGGAGATGGCGCTGGTGCTGGAAGCCTCCAAGAGCGCGGAACGCGACACGCCTGATTATGTCGAAGTCGATCACGGCAAGATGACGTCCAAGCTGCTGCGCGCGCCCAAGCTGGCAGATGTGCCTTATGCGGTGCAGATGCATCCGCATCTGATTGTGGAATTCTACTCGCGCTAGCGCGTGGATTGATAAATTTGCAAAGCCCGCAGGCGCGCCTGCGGGCTTTTTCTTTTGTGCCAGCGAGTTAGTCTCACCACGAGGGAGCGAACATGGCATATCGGCTATATGGCGATTTGGGATCGGGCGCGTTTTCGGCGGAGGCGGCGCTGGCCGAAACCGGCGCGCCTTATGAATTCGAGACGGTCTCGCTGGAACGAAACGAGCAGAAAGCGCCGCGTTTCCTAAGCCTCAATCCGTCGGGCAAGATACCGGCGCTGCGCTTGCCGGAAGGCGAGATCGTCACCGAGTCGCTGGCTATCCTGCTCACCCTGGCCGATCATTTTCCCCAAAGCGGGCTTTTGCCGCCGCAAGCCGGGCCCGCCCGCGCCACGGCCTATCGCTGGCTCGCCTTCATGGCGAGCGAGATCTATCCCTTTGTCGAAATCGTGGATTATCCCGCGCGCTTCGCACCCCAAGGCCCGGCCGCCGACGCTTTGCGCGAAGCGGCGCGAGCCCGGGTACGCGAACGGCTGTTGCTGCTGGAGCGGGTCATGGCTGGGCCTTTCATGCTGGCGCACGGCTTTTCGCTGCTCGACATCTATGCCGCCATGTTTTCGCGCTGGAGTGTGGGTGCGGAATGGCGCAAGGCACATCTGCCGCGGCTCAATGCGGTGGCGGTGGCCGTGTCACAGCGGCCGGCGATCGCGCCGGTGTGGAAGAAGCATTTTGAGAAGTAACCCGGCCTGAAACCAGCCTGCTCACCATGGCCGGCCTCCGAGCCGGCCATCCGCCAAGCTTTTCTTGAGAGCAAAGCGAACTAGAAAAGCTGGCGTCCCCGCGTAGGCGGGGACCCATCCCGCCGCTCGCCCAAGCTCGCGGCATTCGCCGCTCGAAATGGTCCACCGGACCATTTCGTCCGCTTCGCGGTCGCGGCTCATGGATGGGCGGGTCGTGAAGCTTGTCCTCCGGCCGCGCTTCGCGCGGACCGGGGGGCCCGCCGATGGAGGAGGAATGACACAAACGGAAGTGGCTTAAGCCGCCGGTTCCAGTGCGACGCCGCGTTCGACCAGGAAGGATTTGAGTTCGTCGGCCTCGAACATCTCGCGCAGAATGTCGGCACCGCCCACGAATTCGCCCTTCACATAAAGCTGCGGGATGGTGGGCCAGTTGGAGAATTCCTTGATGCCCTGCCGCACGTCGGGATCGGCCAGAACGTCCACGGCTTTGAACTTCACGCCCAGATGGGAAAGAATCTGCACCGCCATGGAGGAGAAACCGCATTGCGGGAAGACCGGCGTGCCCTTCATGTAGAGCAGCACATCGTTGTTTTTCACATCGTCGGCAATGCGCGCCTGGACATCAGACATGGGACGGACCCTTTGGAAAGCTGCTTTGATCTAAGCATCGCCCGTCATGGGGTCAAGGAGGCGCCGTGCCGCCCGCGCTCTTAACCGCGATTGCCATGCTTCTCGAAGGGGTTTCCCGCAAGGATCTCGCTGTCCGCGCGGAGAAATTGTCTTCGGCCTATCGCCAGGGTGGAACCTCGGCGGTCATAGCTAATGAGGCGGATGCCCTGGCTTATCTGGTGGCGCGCATGCCGGCGACCTATGCCGCGATCCGCGCTGTCCTGGCTCGCATGGCGGAGGTTGCGCCGGAATTTCGGCCAGCCAGCTTTCTGGATGTCGGTGCCGGGCCGGGCACGGCGGCCTGGGCGGTGCGGGATCTGTGGCCGTCGCTCGAAGCGGTCCGCTTGCTCGAGCCCAACCCGACCTTCCGCAAGCTTGCCGCGCGGCTGATGCCAGATGCCGACATCGTCGCGGGCGGCTGGAACGCGAAATTGCCGCATGCCGATCTGGTGATCGCCAGCTATATGCTGGCCGAATTGCCAAAGGCGGAAGCCGCGAAGAGCGCCGAAAAACTCTGGAGCGCGACGGATCAAATGCTGGTTCTGATCGAACCGGGCACACCGCAAGGTTTCGCCCGCATTCGCGCCGCACGGGCGGCGCTGGTCGCGGCGGGTGGTCATGTTGTGGCGCCTTGCACGCATGATCGGGATTGCCCGCTCCAAGACGGTGACTGGTGTCATTTTTCGCAGCGCCTGGCGCGCTCGCGCGACCACAAACTCGCCAAGGGTGCGGACGCGCCGTTCGAGGATGAGCGTTACAGCTATGTCGCTGTTTCACGCGGTCCGGTGGATCACGCGGGGAGGGCGCGGATCATCAAGCCGGTGTTGGAGGGGAAGCCGGGATTGACGCTGCCATTGTGCGACGCCGCCGGATTGCGGAATGCTTCTGTCGCGCGCCGCGACAAAGGCGCGTTCCGTGCCGCGCGCCGCAAGGGTTGGGGTGATTTGTTTTAAGCGATCAATTCGAAATCCCTCATGCTGAGCCCGTCGAAGCATGAGGATGAGTTGGTATCTCACCCTTCGACGAGCTCAGGGTGAGGGGACGTTCAATCCTTGGCCGAGGTCTGAAGCTGAAGCGCGTGCAGGGTGCCGCCCATATGCCCCTTGAGCGCGGCATAGACCATCTGGTGCTGCGCCACTCGGCTCTTGCCCTTGAAGGCCGAAGACGCGATCACGGCGGCGAAATGATTGTCATCGCCCGCCAAATCCTTGATCTCGATATCGGCGTCGGGAAAGGCTTCCTTGATGTGAGCCTCGATCTCACTGGCTTTCATGGCCATGGCTTCACCTTAATTAGTTCGTCAGCGGAATTTCTTCGCGGCGCATGAAGCGGGGGAACCAGCCTTCATGCGTATCGCGCAGCTTTGCCAGTGTCACCATGTCCTGGCCGTTGATGACGATAGCATCGCCACCGGTTTTGCCCAGCTCCGCCACCGGAATGTAAGCGGCGCGGGCTTCTTCCACGATCTTTTCGGCCTCGGCAAAGGGCGCGGCTATGACATAGCGTGCCTGATCCTCACCAAAGAAGAAGGGAATAGCGTCGGGCAGCGAAGCCTGGCCGATATCGGCGCCGATACCGCCTTTGAGCGCCATCTCGGCCACCGCAACCAGCAGACCACCATCGGAAACGTCATGCACAGTATCGACGCGGCCGGCCGCGATCAGGCCGCGCACGAAATCGCCATGCTTCTTTTCGGCAGCCAGATCAACCGGCGGCGCGCCGCCTTCTTCCCTGCCTTCAATCTCGCGCAGATAGATGGACTGGCCCAGATGGCCTTTGGTTTCGCCGATCAGGATGATCACGTCGCCGTCGTGCTTGAAATCCAAAGTGGCGTGCTTGGCTGCATCTTTCAGCAGGCCGACGCCGCCAATCGCGGGCGTGGGCAGGATGCCTTCGCCATTGGTCTCATTATAGAGCGAGCAATTGCCGCCGATCACCGGGAAGTCGAGCGCGCGGCAGGCTTCGCCGATGCCTTCGATGCCGGCCACGATCTCCCACATGATTTCGGGCTTTTGCGGATTGCCGTAGTTGAGATTGTCGGTAACGGCGAGCGGCGTGGCGCCCACGGCGGTCAAATTGCGCCAGGCTTCCGCCACAGCCTGCTTGCCGCCTTCGTAAGGATCGGGGCGGCAATAACGCGGCGTTACATCGGTGGTGATGGCCAGCGCCTTCTTGGTGCCATGTACCCGCACCATGGCCGCGTCGCCGCCGGGCGCCTGCACCGTGTCGTTCATCACGCTGTGGTCATATTGCTCCCAGATCCAGCGGCGCGACGCCATGTCGGGCGCGCCCAGGATCTGGACCAGCGATGCCAGCACCGGCCTGTTCTTGTCGAAGGCGGGTTGCCCGGCGGCTGCTGTGCGCTTGACGAAAGGCCGCTCATAAACCGGCGCCGCATCGGAGAGCGACGTGACGGGAATATCGGCCACCACTTTGCCCTTGTGCCTGGCGATGAAGCGATGGGTGTCGGTGGTGACGCCGATCACGGCGAAATCCAGTTCCCATTTGCGGAAAATCTTTTCCGCCTCCGCCTCGCGGCCGGGTTTCAGCACCGCCAGCATGCGCTCCTGGCTTTCCGACAGAAGCATTTCATAAGCGGTCATGTTCTCTTCGCGCTGGGGTACCTTGTCGAGATCAAGCTCGATGCCGCTGCCGCCCTTGTCCGCCATCTCGGCAGAAGAGGAGGTAAGACCGGCCGCGCCCATGTCCTGAATGGCGATGATGGCGTCGGTCGCCATCAATTCCAGGCAGGCTTCCAGCAGTAGCTTTTCGGTGAAGGGGTCGACCACCTGCACCGTGGGGCGCTTCTCTTCGCTGTCTTCGTTGAATTCCGCCGACGCCATGGTGGCGCCATGGATGCCGTCGCGGCCGGTCTTGGAGCCGACATAGACCACGGGATTGCCCGCGCCCTTGGCGGCGGAGAGGAAAATCTTGTCGGTGCGCGCCAGGCCCACACACATGGCATTGACCAGGATATTGCCATTGTAGGAGCGGTGGAAATTGACTTCGCCGCCCACCGTGGGCACGCCCATGCAATTGCCATAACCGCCGATGCCGGAAACCACGCCCGATACCAGATGGCGCGTCTTGGGATGTTCCGGCTCGCCGAAGCGCAGCGCGTTCATCATGGCGATGGGGCGCGCGCCCATGGTGAAGACGTCACGCATGATGCCGCCCACGCCGGTGGCCGCGCCCTGATAAGGCTCGATGAAGCTGGGATGATTGTGGGATTCCATCTTGAAGATGCAAGCATCGCCATCGCCGATGTCGATCACGCCCGCATTCTCGCCCGGGCCCTGGATCACCCAAGGCGCCTTGGTCGGCAGCTTCTTCAGATGGGCGCGGGTGGATTTGTAGGAGCAATGCTCGCTCCACATCACGGAAAAGACGCCCAGCTCCACCAGATTGGCGTCGCGGCCCAGAAGGCCCTTGATGCGGGCATATTCTTCGTCCGAGAGGCCATGCTCCCGGATCAGGTCTTTGGTTATTTCGGTCATGCCAATTTCTTGATTAGGAGAGAGTTTCGATCAGGCTTTCGAACAATTTGCGGCCGTCGGTACCGCCGGTGATGGGATCGACCACGCGCTCGGGGTGGGGCATCAGCCCCAGTACATTGCGCGTTTCGTTGAGAATGCCGGCGATGTCGCGGGCTGAACCGTTGGGATTGTCCTGATAGCGGAACATCACCCGGCCTTCGCCTTCCAGCCGGTTCAAGGTCTCGTCATCGGCGTAGTAATTGCCTTCGCCATGCGCGACTGGAAAGGTTACGCTCTGGCCCTTGTCATATTTGCGGGTGAAGGAGGACTGGCTTTCCTCCACCGTCAGGGTCACGGGCTTGCAGACGAATTTAAGTCCGGCATTGCGCATCAGGGCGCCGGGCAAGAGGCCCGATTCCGTCAGCACTTGAAAGCCGTTGCAGATGCCCAAGACCGCGCCGCCTTTTTCGGCATGGGCTTTGACCGCCTTCATTACGGCCGATTGGTTGGCCATGGCGCCGCAGCGCAGATAATCGCCATAGGAAAAGCCGCCTGGCAGCACCACCAGATCGACATCGGGCAGGGTGCTGTCCTGATGCCAGACCATTTGGGCTTTCTGGCCGGTCATTTCCTCCAGCGCCACCGCGGCATCGCGGTCGCAATTGGAAGCGGGAAACACGATCACGGCGGATTTCATGGCGACTTTCCTTTGCCGGCGTTCATGCTCGCGCGGACTTTCTCCAATACTCTGGGCGTGACCTGTTCGCTCCAGGCCGATGCCAGGTCGAGTTCTTGGCGATCCAGCGCCGCGCGCTCGCGGAAATATTTGGCCCCGATGCCACTGGAATAAAACGAAATCAGCTGATCCAGCTCGGCGTCGGTGAAACGCTGGGCGTAAAGCTGGGCGGAAAGCAGCAGGAACGCGTTGGTCTCTTCTTGGATCTGGCCCCGCACCCGGTCACGAAAGGCATTCCAGAACAGGGCGTTCTGCCCCGGATGCTCACGCTGTTCCGACATCATCACGGCGTCCAGAACGCCGTCCGCCTTCTTCAGGACATCGGCGCGGGAGTCAGACACGTCCAGGAACTTCATCGCCTTGGCGACATGGGGGTCGGTCTTCAACGCTGCCAGCTTTTCCGGCGGCTGGCTCAGCAACTGGTCTACGGTCTGGGCGGAGAGCGGGCGGAGTGCGGCCAGAAGCAGGAAAGGAACAGCGAAAAGCCGAACGGCCCGGAGCATCAACGACACGCCTATCTAATCTCGATCTCGTATTTCTCGATCACGGTATTGGCGAGAAGTTTTTCGCACATATCCTTCACGGTAGCCTTGGCCTTGGCGGCGTCGCTTTCCGTCAATTCCAAGTCTATCACCTTGCCCTGGCGCACCTCGCCGACCGAGCCAAAGCCTAACCCGTTCAGGGCATGGCCGATGGCCTTGCCCTGAGGGTCGAGCACACCGTTTTTCAATGTCACAAAAACCCGCGCCTTCATGCGGCCCTCATATAGCGAAGCGATAAGGCATAAATCATTTCACCAATACCGGACCTTTGTTCTCGCCCTGGACCGACTCCGGCATGATGCCGAGACGCTTGGCGACTTCGCTATAGGCTTCGACCACGCCGCCCAGGTCGCGGCGAAAACGATCCTTGTCCAGCTTCTCGTTGGTCTGCAGGTCCCAGAGACGGCAGCTGTCAGGGCTGATCTCGTCCGCCAGCACGATGCGCATATAGTCGTTTTCCCACAACCGCCCAAATTCCAGCTTGAAATCGACCAGCTTGATGCCGGCGCCCAAAAACAGGCCGGAGAGGAAATCATTGATGCGGATGGTGAGATTGACGATGTCGTCCAGATCCTGGGGGCTCGCCCAGCCGAAGGCGGTGATGTGCTCTTCGCTCACCCACGGGTCGTGCAGGCCGTCATTCTTGTAATAATATTCAATGATGGAGCGGGGCAGCGCCGTGCCCTCCTCGATTCCCAGCCGCTTGGACATGGAGCCGGCGGCGACATTGCGCACCACCACTTCCAGAGGAATGATCTCCACTTCCTTGATCAGCTGTTCGCGCATGTTGAGGCGGCGCACGAAATGGGTCGGCACCCCAATGCCGGCCAGCTGGGTCATCAGATATTCGCTGATCCGGTTGTTGAGGACGCCCTTGCCCTCGATCACGGCCTTCTTCTGGGCATCGAACGCCGTGGTGTCGTCCTTGAAGTATTGGATGACAGTGCCCGGCTCGGTGCCTTCGTAAAGAATCTTGGCCTTGCCTTCGTAGATGACGCGGCGTCTTTTCATGGGAGTGTCCTCGTCGCGCCAGGGGGCGCGCCCAAACGAATTTCGCCTGAAAAGTCAGGCGTGACCTGAATTTAGGGATCGGGGGGCTTCCCGGCAATGATTCCTGGAGCCGCAGTGCGGCATACCGGGTTCCCGTCCACAGCTGCCGGAAAAATTATTTCATTACAATGGCTTATTTTCCAAACACGCGCTCGAAAATCGTGTTCACCGCTTTGAGGTGATAGCCCAGATCGAACATGGCCTCGAGTTTCGCCGCCGGGAGTGCCTTGGCCACCTCGGGATCCGCCTTGAGCAGGTCCAGAAGATTGCCTTCACCGTTCCAGGCCCGCATCGCGTTCCGCTGCACCATCCGGTAGCTGTCTTCCCGCGATACCCCCGCCTGGGTGAGCGCCAGCATCACCCGCTGGCTGTGGACCAGGCCATGGGTGCGGTCGAGATTCTCCTGCATGCGGGCAGGATAGACCACCAGCTTCTGCACCACGCCGGTCATCCGGGCCAGCGCGAAGTCCAAGGTGATGGTGGCGTCGGGGCCGATATAGCGCTCGACCGAGGAGTGGGAGATGTCGCGCTCATGCCAGAGGGCCACATTCTCCATGGCGGGCATGGCGTAAGAGCGCACCATGCGGGCTAAGCCAGTGACATTCTCAGTCAGGACCGGGTTCCTCTTATGCGGCATGGCGGAAGAGCCCTTCTGGCCGGGCGAGAAATACTCCTCCGCTTCCAGCACTTCGGTGCGCTGAAGATGGCGGATCTCCACCGCCAGCCGCTCCAGCGACGAAGCCACCACGCCCAAAGCCGCGAAATAAGCGGCATGGCGGTCACGTGGAATGATCTGGGTGGAGACGGGTTCGACGGTAAGGCCCATCGCCCTGGCGACATGGGCTTCCACGCGCGGATCGATATTGGCGAAGGTGCCAACGGCTCCGGAAATGGCGCAGGTGGCGATTTCATTCTTCGCCGTCACCAGACGCTGGCGGGCGCGGGTGAACTCGGCATAAAAGCCCGCCAGTTTGATGCCGAAAGTGGTGGGTTCGGCATGGATGCCGTGACTGCGTCCGATGGTGGGCGTGGCCTTATATTCGAAGGCGCGTTTTTTCAAGGCGGCCAAAAGCGCGTCGGTATCGTCGATCAGAAGATTGGCGGCGCGCATCAATTGCACATTGAGACAAGTGTCCAGCACGTCCGATGAGGTCATGCCCTGGTGCACGAAGCGCGCTTCGGGCCCTACGATCTCGGAGAGATGCGTGAGGAAGGCGATCACATCATGCTTGACCTCGCGTTCGATCTCGTCGATGCGGGCGACGTTGAATTTGGCGTCCTTGCCCTTCTCCCAGACCTTGGCGGCAGCTTCTTTCGGCACCACGCCCAACTCGGCCAGCGCGTCGGTGGCGTGCGCCTCGATCTCGAACCAGATGCGGAATTTGGTCTCGGGCGACCAGATCGAAACCATCTGTTCGCGGGCGTAGCGGGGGATCATGACAGGACCTCAAGTAGCGAAGCGATAGGTCAAAAAAAGACTTCAAGTAGCGAAGCGATAGGTCAAAAAAGACCTGAAGTAACGAAGTGGTAGGCCATCAAAAATGGCCTTTCTTGATGCTGGCTTCTAGCAAAGGTGGGAACCCGCGCCAATGGCTGCGCTTCGGCCTGCCTGCGGCGGCCGATTTCGGCCGGATTTGGAAAAGTATGAGCCTCGCCAGCCTCAAGCGTTAGCGCGGCCACCGATTTTTCGTGCTGCAATAGAGACGAACGGTCAAACAATCCGGCCGAACAGTCATTCGGCCTCCGACGTGCGCGGCCTATAGACCTTGCGAAATTGATTGGAGCGGAGCCCATCATGACCATCGCAGACACCAGCCCTGACATTCCCGCCATCAAAAAACGCCAGCAAGCCACCTGGGCCGCCGGCGATTATGCCGTCGTCGGCACCACCTTGCAGATCGTCGGTGAAAGCATTTGCGAGGCCGTCGATCTGTGCGCCGGCGAACGTGTGCTCGATGTCGCCGCCGGGAATGGCAACGCCACGCTGGCGGCGGCGCGCCGTTTCGCCGAGGTGACTTCGACCGATTATGTCGGTGGGTTGTTGGACGGCGGCCGCGCTCGCGCAGAGGCGGAACATCTACCGGTTCATTTTCAGGAAGCCGACGCCGAGAATCTGCCTTTCGCGGACGGCAGTTTCGACGTGGTGTTGTCCACCTTCGGCGTGATGTTCACGCCCGACCAGGTGAAGTCTTCGTCCGAACTCTCGCGCGTGACCCGCAAGGGCGGACGCATCGGTCTCGCCAACTGGACGCCGGAAGGCTTCATCGGCCAACTGTTCAAAATCATTGGCAAGCACGTGCCGCCGCCGGCGGGCATCAAGCCTCCCGCGCTTTGGGGCACTGAAGCGCGATTGATGGAGCTTTTCCCCGGACATGCGGTGAAGGCGAGCAAGGAGTTCTTCAATTTCCGTTACAAATCGCCGGCCCATTGGGTGGAGATTTTCAAGACCTATTACGGCCCCACCAACAAGGCTTTCCTGGTACTCGATGCCGCCGGGCAGAAATCGCTGGAGGCGGATCTGCTGGCGTTGCTCGATCAGATGAATCGCGGCGGCTCGCGTGGACTTATCGTGCCCAGCGAATATCTGGAAGTGGTCATCACCAAGCCTTGATTTAGAAAGCCGCGCGCAATGGCGATCAAGGTCAGCCAAAGCATGAGTGGGCCGAGCTGTAGTCTGGTGTGATAGGCGATCTGAGGCGTCAGCAAAGGGCCCAGGATCAGCAACAGCAGCAGCGTCTTTTGCCAGGGGCGCCAGACGCTCGCCTCGGCCTGGCGCCATAGCCACACGGCCGCGATGCTCAGCATGACCATGTCATAATCCCATGCATAGGGCGTCGCCAGAAAGGTGGCGACAATCAGGACGCTGCCCTTGAGCTTTAGGGGCAGTGTCTTGCGCCAGAGCAGAAAGACGACAAATCCCGCCGCCAGCGCCGACGCGCATTGCATGCCATAGGCGATGAGGCTCGAGCTTCCCAGCCAGCGCGCCGCCAGATAGACGCTTGGCATGCGCGGCCACATGCCGGGCTGATTTTCCAGGCGATTGCCGTGGATCGCCATGTTGTGGAGAAAGCCGCTCCAAACATCCCAGCCCAGCAGCGATCCGCTGGCGGCGACCAGCAGCAGCACGGTCGTGGCAGCGGCAAACAATGTGCGCCAACGTCCAGCAGCCACCAGCGCGATCGGCACCAACACAGCAAGCTGCGGCTTGTAGCAGAGGCAGCCCAGCACAAGACCGGCTGCCACCGGATAGGCATCGAGCATCAAGATGCCGCCGGCCATCAGAGCGGCGCTGAACGCGCCATTCTGCCCCGCAATAGCGTTTTGCAGAAAAGCGGGCGATGCGATGATGGCCACCAGCGCCCATCCCCATCCGATATCCTTGGCCAGCACCCGGGCCGCAAGAAGGGTCCCCGCGATGGTCCACGCGATCCAGGCTGGCACGAAATTCAAAAGACCCAAGGGAAAGCCCAGCAGAATGGCGAAGGGCGGATAGCCGTACCAGCGTGGCGCGCTCACGCTGCTCTGGAAATCCGCGAAGCGCTGAAGATCGTAAATCCAGGAAGCATGTCCCTCCAGCGCGAGCCGGCTGGCGGCCCAGTAGTTGATGAAGTCGCGGCCCAATTGTTCGCCCGATGGCAACACCAGGCCGTGGCCGACATAGAGGAAGGTGTTGGCGGCAAAGACTGCAAAGACGGCCAGCATGCCGGCAATGCCGAAACGCTTCAGGCGTTCGGACGTCATCCAGGACGCGTCGCGAAAAAAGCCGATGGCGGGGCCCATGGCCACAGTCTGGCTCGCCCGTCTGTAGAAACCGTAAACAGTCTTATAAGGACCGCTCCGGCGCGTTGCCTCTTCGCGCGGGCTGGGATATCGAATTCGCGCTTCTTTTCAGCGCAGGGTGTTCCATGACTGCTTCGCCTATCCCGTTTTCCCCGCCCATCCTCGGCAACGTCCTCTTTCCCCAGGCGCGCCTCCTGCGCAACGTTCTTCTCGTGATCGGCGGCAGCCTGGCGCTTACGCTGTCGGCAAAGGTCCAGGTCCCTTTCTGGCCGGTGCCGATCACCATGCAGAGCATGGTGGCGCTTTTGATCGGCATCGCACTTGGAAGCCGTCTGGGTGCGCTGACCATCTTGGCTTATCTCGCCGAGGGTGCAGCGGGCTTGCCGGTCTTCGCCGGGATGGCCGCAGGCCCCGCTTATATCGCGGGTCCGACCGGCGGTTATCTGGTCGGATTTCTGCTGGGTGGCGCCTTTGCCGGATGTGCCGCGGAGCATGGCTGGGCACGCGATCTGCCGCGTACCTTGCTGGTCACGCTGTTGGGGCATGTTCTGATCTTTGCGCCCGGCGTGTTCTGGCTGGCGGCGCTGTTGGGATGGAGCAGGGCGATTGCGTTCGGGATTGCGCCATTTCTTTTGGCGACCGTGCTCAAAAGCGGTTTGGGCGCCGCCATCGTCGTCGCTCTGTGGCGGTTGGCGGATGGGCGGAGCCCCGCGAAAGACTGAGCGGCAGTTGCGTGTTCCATCCCGTGCATGATCTGCGCGCTTTTCTGACGGGCTCCTGGCGGATCGCGCGGCGGGTTCACGACATCAGGCAGGGCCTGGTCGGCCGGCTTGCGGGCAGGGGCGACTTTGCACCCACGCTGCGGGGCCTCACCTATGGCGAAGCCGGTCTGTTGCGCTTCGGCAACTATGAAGGACAGGCGGCACGCCGCTATCTCTATGCCTTCGACCGGCCCGATACCGCCGACATACATCACGCCGATGGCAGCCTGTTTCACGCGCTAAATCTGTCCGCGGGAAAGGACGATATCCGGCATCAATGCGGCGAAGATCATTATCGCGGCCGCTATCGAGTCCTTGAAGAGAATGTGTTCGCGGTGAGTTGGTGCGTTACCGGCCCGCGCAAGTGCTATCGCATGGCGACTTTCTACAGGCGGGCAGGCTAAAGAAGACCCAGCGATTTGAAGCTGGCATGGCCGCCGCGGCCGATCACCAGATGATCATGCACAGCGATCTTGAGCGGTTTTGCCGCCGCCGCGATCTCCCGCGTCATGGCGATGTCGGCCTTGGAGGGCGTGGGATCGCCGCTGGGATGATTGTGAACCAGGATGATGGCGGAAGCACTATGCTCCAGCGCTCGCTTGACGATCTCGCGCGGATAAACCGGCGCATGGTCCACGGTGCCGCGCGCCTGAACCTCGTCGGCGATCAGGACATTCTTGCGATCCAGAAACAGGACGTGAAATTCTTCCGCTGACGCACGCGCCATGGCCGCCATGCAGTAATCCAACAGGGCAGACCACGAGGACAGCGCGTGCTTGCCGATCACCCGGGTCTGCGCCAGGCGGGCTGCGGCGGCCTCCACGATCTTGAGCTGGCTGACCACGCTGTCGCCCACGCCAGGAATTTCCCGCAACCGGTCGCGGGGCGCCGCGATCACTTCGGCGAAGCTTCCGAAGCGTTTCAACAATGCCTTGGCCAAAGGTTTGGTGTCGCGGCGGGGCAAGGCCGCGAACAGCACCATTTCCAGCAATTCGTAATCCGGCATCGCCGCCGCGCCGCCCGTCAGGAAACGCGTGCGCAAACGTTCGCGATGCCCGGCATTGGGATTTTCGGGAATTGTCACGCGTTTTGACGACGCGAGGTCCAGCGCCGCACCCAAAAGACCGTCATTCTCAGAGATAGGGAGGTTTATCCCAGCCTTTGGGCGAGAGCGTGAAGATCTCGACTCCATTCTCCGTCACCCCCACCGAATGTTCGAATTGTGCCGACAGCGAGCGGTCGCGCGTCACCGCGGTCCAGCCATCGCCCAGCACTTTCACGCTATAATTGCCCAGATTGATCATCGGCTCGACCGTGAAGAACATGCCGGGTTTGAGCGCCATGCCATGGCCGGGCTTGCCGTAATGCACGATATTGGGAAGCGCGTGGAAGATGCGGCCCAGGCCGTGGCCGCAGAAATCTCGCACCACGGCGCAACGTTCCTCGCCCTCGGCATAGGATTGGATGGCGTGGCCGATATCGCCCGTGGTGGCGCCGGGCTTGATGGCGCGGATACCGCGCATCATGGATTCATAGGTGATATCGATCAGGCGCAGCGCCTTCAGCTTGACGTCGCCCACCGGATACATGCGGCTATGGTCGCCATGCCAGCCATCCAAGATCACCGTGACATCGATATTGACGATGTCGCCGTCGCGCAGCGGCTTGTCACTGGGAATGCCGTGGCAGACCACATGATTGATCGAGGTGCAGACCGTGTGGCGATAGCCGCGATAGCCCAGGCAAGCCGGCAATCCGCCATGCGCGACGACATAATCATACGCGACCTTGTCCAGAGCCGCGGTCGTGACGCCGGGTTTCACTAGCGGAACCAGCAGGTCAAGCACCTCAGCAGCCAAGCGTCCGGCCCGCCGCATGCCCTCGAAATCGGAGGGATTGTGCAGGGTCACGGCGAAATGCGCCTTGCGTGCCGCCTCGAACGTATCGCTGTCGGGGATAATGGTCATATGGCTTGAATATAGTCGAAAAGCAGGGCTTTTCTAGGCTCTGTTTTAAGGCCAAAAGTGCAACCAAATGTCTAAAACCGCCGCCATGCTGTTGATCGGGGACGAGATCCTGTCGGGCCGTACTCAAGACACCAACAGCAACTATGTTGCCCGCCAGCTGACCGCTATCGGTATCGACCTCAGCGAAGTGCGGGTGGTGGGCGATGCGGAAGATGAGATCGTGGCGGCGCTGAACGCCCTCAGATCGCGTTACGATTTCGTGTTTACCACCGGCGGCATCGGCCCCACCCATGACGACATCACCGCCGATGCCGTGGCCAAAGCCTTCGATGTGGGCATTGGATACCATCCTGAAGCCTATGCACTGCTGGAGGCCCGCTATGCGCCAGGGGAATTCAACGAGGCGCGCAAGCGTATGGCGCGCATTCCCGATGGCGGCGCCCTGATCAAAAACAGCGCCTCGGTGGCGCCAGGGTTCCAGATCGGCAATGTCTTTGTCATGGCCGGCGTGCCCATGGTGATGCGGGCGATGATGGAGGAGATCCTGCCGCGCCTGCCGCACGGCGCGCCGGTTCTGTCGGTGACGATCTCGACCGCGCTGCCCGAAGGAACCATCGCCCAGGGTCTGGCGGATATCCAGAAATCCTATCCCCAGACCGTGATCGGCTCTTATCCCTGGGTTCGGGACGGCAAGTTCGGCGCGCAGCTGGTGGTGCGCTCGCGCGACGCGTCTCTGGTGGAAGAAGCGGCCAGGGCGATCGAGGCGCTGGCCGTGAAGCTTGGCGCCACGCCGGAGCGCATCAGTTCAACTTAAGGTCTTTGGCTTCCGCTTCCAGCGTCGTCAGCACGTCTTTCTGTGCCGCGAAGGTCTTGCGCGCGGTGGCGAGCGCCGCTTGCGCCTCGGCGCGCTGACCCAGCACGCTGTAAGCCCGGATCAGACGCTGCCAACCGGCCGCGTCGTTTGGATTGTCCTTCAGCCGCGCCGCCAGACCGGCCACCATCGCTTTGGGGTCGGGAGCGCCGCCGCCGGATTGCGCGGTCAGAAGCGCGATGCGATCCACCAGCGCCTGATGCAGCGGCGAATTCGCCGGAGCCTCCGCCAAAAGCCCGTTCCACAGCTCCAGCGCGGCCCCTTTGTCGCCATGCGTTGCCAACGCCTGGCCGATGAAGAAACGGGCGGCTTGATCTTTCGGGTCGAGTTTCAACGCAGCGCGGAAAGCCGCCTCGGCCTCTTCGCTCACCTCACCATTCGATTGCGCCACCAGCGCTTCGCCGTAAAACACATCAAGGGTGGGATCGGGATGGCCGCTGCGGTTTGCCAAGGTCACGGCGCGGGCATAGGCCTTGGCGGCGTCGCCGGCGTCGCCCGCGCTCATGTAAGCGCGCGCCAGATAGGTCCAGGCTTGCTGATCGTCCGGCGCCTGGCGCACGCGTTTGATCAGAAGCGCGATCAAGC
>DATNGI010000097.1:0-5667 GCA_035605955.1 Rhizomicrobium sp. | reverse complement strand
TGTCCGGAAGCGATGGTGGAATCCGCGCTCAACCACGCCAAGATTCTCGACGATCTCGACTTCCATGAATACAAAATCTCGGTGAAGGCGTCCGATCCCTTCCTGGCGGTGGCCGCCTATCAGGGATTGGCCGAGGCCATCGACTGCCCCATCCATTTGGGCATCACCGAAGCCGGCGGCATGATCTCCGGCACCGTGAAATCCTCGATCGGCATGGGCATGCTTTTGTGGAGCGGCATCGGCGACACCATCCGCGTTTCGCTTTCCGCCGATCCGGTGGAAGAGGTGCGTGTCGGTTTCGATATCCTCAAATCGCTCAATCTGCGGCACCGCGGCGTCAACATCATTTCCTGCCCCAGCTGTGCGCGCCAGGGCTTCAATGTGATCGACACGGTGAAGACGCTGGAGGACCGGCTAAAACACATCTCCACGCCGATGTCGCTTTCCATCATTGGCTGTGTGGTGAATGGTCCGGGCGAGGCGCGCGAGACGGATTTGGGCTTTACCGGCGGCGGCGCCGGCAAGGGCCATGGCCAGATTTATCTCAACGGCACGCCCAGCTACCGGTTGGACAATGCCAATCTGGTGGACCACATCGTCGAGCTTTGCGAGAAGAAAGCTGCTGAGATCGAAGCCGAGCGCAACGGGATGCCCGAGAAGACATCAGAGCCGCTCGAAGCCGCGCAGTAAATGCCTGTAGTCTTTATCTCCATGGCCGGGCTTGACCCGCCCATCCATTCGGCACAGGGCTGTGCGTGGATAACAGCTGGATGGGCGGCTCGGAGGCCGCCCATGGAGAATTAGAATGATCCCTGCCGCCAAACTGGAGCGTTTGCTCGATCGCTTTGCCGCGATCGAAAGCGAAATGGCGTCCGGCGCGTCGGGCCCCCAATTTGTCAAGCTGTCGCGCGAGCATGCGGAACTGTCCCCCGTGATTGAAACCGCGCGGGCTTATCGCAGCACGCAACAACAAATCGAGGATGCCGACGCCCTGATCGCCGATCCGTCAAGCGACACTGAGATGCGCGATCTGGCCGAACAGGAGCGCGCCGAGCTGAAGGAACGGCTGACCTCGCTCGATCATGAATTGAAGGTCCAGCTGCTGCCCCGGGACGCGGCGGACGCGTCCTCGGCCATCGTGGAAATCCGCGCCGGCACCGGCGGCGACGAAGCGGCTTTGTTCGCCGCCGATCTTTTGGGCATGTACCAGCGCTATGCCGGCCTTCAGGGTTGGCGCGCCGAAGTGATGGACATGACCGAAAGTGACCTGGGCGGCATCAAGGATGCGACCCTGGAAGTGACGGGGCGGGGCGCCTTCGCCAAGCTCAAATTCGAAAGCGGCGTGCATCGCGTCCAGCGCGTGCCCGTGACGGAGGCGCAAGGTCGGATCCATACATCGGCCGCGACGGTGGCGGTGCTGCCCGAGGCCGAAGATGTCGACATCGTGATCAACGACAAGGATCTGCGCATCGATGTCTATCGCGCGCAAGGCGCCGGGGGACAGCACGTCAACAAGACGGAAAGCGCAGTGCGCATCACCCATCTGCCCACCGGCATCGCGGTGGCGCAGCAGGCCGAAAAGTCGCAGCACAAGAACAAGGCTCATGCCATGAAGCTGCTCAAGGCCAAGCTCTACGACATGGAGCGGCAGAAGATCGAAGGGGCGCGGGCGGCCGAGCGCAAGAGCATGGTGGGATCGGGCGACCGTTCCGAGCGCATCCGCACCTACAATTTTCCCCAAGGCCGTGTCACCGACCACCGCATCAATCTCACGCTCTATAAGCTCGATCGCATCATCACCGGCGATGAATTGTCGGACGTGATCGATGCCCTGGTGGCACAGGACCAGGCCGACCGGCTGGCCGAGTTTGAGGCAGCGGACGCTTGAACGCCATTCGCGACTTGCTGCACGACGCGGCGGAGCGGCTGAGCGCTGCGGGCGTGGACAGTCCCAGGCTGGACGCCCGCATCCTGCTGGCGCAAGCGATGGGCGTCAGCCGCGACGATCTGATTGCCGCTGTCCGCCAACCGACAGAAGCAGAGGCGCAACGCTATCAAAGCTTGATCGCGCGTCGACTGGCGCGCGAGCCTTTGGCTTACATCACCGGACACAAGGGGTTCTGGACGCTCGATCTCGCCGTTGGCCCCGGCGCGTTGGTGCCGCGGCCGGAAACAGAAACCCTGATCGAAGTCGCGCTTTCTCTGATTCCCGACAAGACCGCGCCGTTGGCGATTGCCGATCTGGGCGCCGGCACGGGGGCTCTGCTTGCAGCAGCATTAACGGAATTTTCCCGCGCAAACGGGGTGGCGTTCGAGCGGTCGGAAGCGGCACTTCCCTATGCCAGAAGAAATCTCGAGCCGTTCGGAAGACGCGCCATACTTCTGGCGGCTGACTGGGAGACGGCAGGGCGGGAAGATTTCGATCTCATTCTTTCCAATCCGCCTTATATCGCCAGCGCAGACATTGCCGGTTTGGCGCCGGAGGTCCGATTGTTCGAACCACACGGGGCCCTGGACGGTGGCCTGGACGGATTGGACGCCTATCGCAGCTTGTCGGGGCTGCTGCCGCGCCTGCTACGGCCTGGCGGAATGGCGCTCTTGGAACTCGGCCAAGGCCAGGCGGGACAGGTGGAACCCCTGTTCCAGAAGCTGACAGTCGACCGTGTCGCACCCGATTTGGCCGGAATTCCGCGGGTTTTGGTACTGAAAAAGCCAAAATAGGACTTGGAAAGCCCCCCACCGATGATTAGTTTTACAACCGAAGGGATCGTAAGATTCCCCTCGCGGCGGCTGATAAGCGGCCTGACGAGGCGGCTCACGGGGATGTGAGGCCGGGCAGGGGACTCAAACGCGAGCAGGATGCGCCGCCGGTCCGGCAGGGAGTGCCGCATGCGGGGCGCGCGACAAAAATTTTAGCAGGCAAAGGGGCTCAATGAAGCGCTCACGCAGAGGCGGCCGTAGGCCGCAGCACAATAACGGCGGCGGCCACAACAATGGCGGCGGCGGTGGTGGTGGTTTCAATCCCAACCGGACGTTCGATTCCTCGGGACCCGAGATCAAGATCCGCGGCTCGGCCAGCCATGTTTACGAGAAATATCTGCAACTCGCCCGCGACGCCAATTCCGGCGGCGACCGGGTGATGGCCGAGAATTATCTTCAGCATGCGGAGCATTATTTCCGCATCATGGCGGCGCAGCAGGCTCAGTTGGCGCAGTATCAGGCGCAACAGGCGGCTCAGAACGCCAATCGCCAGCCGGGCGAGCAGCCCCAGCAGCAAGGCGGCCAGCCTCAGCCTCAGACGCAGACCAGCGGCGCATCCTTTAGTTTGGCCGAAGGCGGTGCGGATGAAGAAGAAGGCGAAGACGCGGAAGCCTCCTGAGTCCTTTTCTTTCCCACGCTGTCAGCCCAGCTTAATCCTGGGGATCAAGACCCGGCCGCTCGCCCAAGCTCGCGGCGTGCGTCGGCCTCGCATGTCCACCGGACATGCTCGCACTGGCCTTGCCCGTGCCGGTCCGCACCCCCATATCTCGCTGGAACGGCGCTCGTAAGAGGCCGTATCTTGAGCGCCTGCGCCCGGACCGGGGCAGGCCGGAGGCAATATGGATATCGAAAAATTCACCGAGCGCTCGCGCGGCTTCATTCAATCGGCGCAAGGATTGGCGCTTCGCTCCAATCATCAGCAATTCACCCCCGAACATCTTCTCAAGGTCCTTCTCGATGACGAAGAGGGGTTGGCCTCACGCCTGATCAAGGCGGCCGGTGGTAACGATGCCGCCGTGCGCCAAACCAATGACCGGGCGCTGGCGAAATTGCCCAAGGTCGAAGGAGGCTCGGGCCAGGTCTATTTGGCGGGCGAGACCGCGCGGCTTCTGGATGCCGCCGAGCAGGCGGCCAAGAAGGCAGGCGACAGTTTCGTCACCGCCGAATATCTGCTTCTGGCGCTTGCCATGGCGGGCGAGACCGGCCGGATCCTGAAAGACGCCGGCGCCACGCCCCAGGGCCTCAACAAGGCCATCGCGGATCTTCGCCAAGGGCGGACCGCAGACAGCGCCACTGCCGAGAACGCCTATGACGCGCTCAAGAAATATGCCCGCGACCTCACCGAGATTGCTCGGAACGGCAAGCTCGATCCTGTCATCGGCCGGGACGAGGAGATCCGCCGCACCATCCAAGTCCTGTCGCGCCGGACCAAGAACAATCCTGTCTTGATCGGCGAGCCCGGTGTGGGCAAGACCGCCATCGCCGAAGGCCTGGCGCTGCGCATTGTCAATGGCGACGTCCCGGAATCCCTACGCGACAAGCGACTGATGGCGTTGGACATGGGCGCCCTGATCGCGGGTGCCAAGTTCCGGGGCGAATTCGAGGAGCGGCTGAAGGCGGTGCTCAACGAAGTGACCGGCGCTGCCGGCAAGATCATCCTCTTCATCGACGAGTTGCACACGCTGGTGGGCGCGGGCAAGGCGGAAGGAGCAATGGATGCCTCCAACCTCTTAAAACCGGCCTTGGCGCGGGGCGAGCTTCATTGCGTGGGCGCCACCACCCTGGACGAATACCGCAAATATATCGAGAAGGACGCCGCCCTGGCGCGGCGTTTTCAGCCCGTGTTCGTCAGCGAACCCACGGTGGAAGACACGATTTCCATCCTGCGCGGCTTGAAGGAGAAATACGAAGTCCATCATGGCGTGCGCATCACCGATGCCGCCATTGTGGCGGCGGCGACGCTATCGAACCGCTACATCACCGACCGTTTCCTGCCCGACAAGGCCATCGACCTGATGGACGAGGCGGGATCGCGCCTGCGCATGCAGGTGGATTCCAAGCCCGAAGAGCTGGACGAGCTCGACCGCCGCATTGTGCAGATGAAGATCGAGCGCGAAGCGCTGAAAAAGGAAAACGACAAGGCGTCGAAAGACCGCTTGACAACGCTGGAGCATGATTTGGGCGAGCTGGAAGACAAGTCCGCTGCGCTCACCGCCAAATGGCAGGAGGAAAAGAAATCCGTCGCCGATGTCCAAAGCCTGAAGGAAAGGCTGGATACGGCTCGCCAGGAAGTGGAGATCGCGCAACGCCGTGGTGACTTCGCCCGCGCCGGCGAGCTCACTTATGGCGAGATTCCCACCCTGGAAAAGCGCATCCGCGAGATCGACGAAAAGAACAATGCCGCCCTGGTCAATGAAGCGGTGACGGCAGAGAACATCGCGCAGGTCGTATCGCGCTGGACCGGCATTCCTGTCGACAAAATGCTGGAAGGCGAGCGCGAAAAGCTGCTGCACATGGAAACCTCGCTGGAAAGCCGCGTGGTCGGCCAGGATGCGGCGGTCCGCGCCATCTCCAATGCGGTGCGCCGCGCCCGCGCCGGCCTGCAGGATCCGAACCGTCCCATCGGCTCTTTCCTGTTCTTAGGTCCCACGGGTGTGGGCAAGACCGAGCTCACCAAAGCGCTTGCCGCCTTCCTGTTCGACGATGACACCGCCATGGTGCGCATCGACATGAGCGAATTCATGGAAAAGCATGCCGTGGCGCGGTTGATCGGCGCGCCACCGGGCTATGTCGGCTATGAGGAGGGCGGCGTGCTTACCGAAGCGGTCCGCCGCAGGCCCTATCAGGTAATCCTGTTCGACGAAGTCGAGAAGGCACACAGCGATGTCTTCAATGTACTGCTGCAGG
>DATNGI010000096.1:0-17939 GCA_035605955.1 Rhizomicrobium sp. | reverse complement strand
ACGATCACGGGCGCGATCGTGGGCGTGGGGGCGGCACGGCGTGTCTCGGCGGTGCGCTGGAATCTCACCAAGGATATCGTGGTGGCCTGGATCATCACTATGCCGGTCACGGCTTTGATCGGCGGCGGCGTCTATCTGTTCGCCGACGCTTTCGGCATGCGATGAGCGAGGCGGCGGAGCGGGGCAAGCAACAGGTCGCCGCCCTGTGCTGGCGGATGAGCCCCGCGCTGGAAGTGCTGCTGGTGACGAGCCTCAAGACCCAGCGCTGGATCGTGCCAAAAGGCTGGCCGCATGACGGCATGAGCCTGGCCCAGTCCGCCGCCATCGAAGCGGCGGAGGAGGCGGGCGTGACCGGCGAAGTGGCGGCGCTGCCTTTGGGCCATTACCGCTATATCAAGGACAAGCAGGGCGCGGCCTTGCCGATCCGGGTGGAAGTCTTTGCGCTGAAGGTGACCGCCCAGGCGGAATCCTGGCCTGAGAAGGGCACGCGAAAATTGCTGTGGCTGCCACCGGATCAGGCGGCCGGGCGCGTGGCGGAAACCGGGCTCAAGAACATTCTGACCAATTTCCGCGCCTCGCGGGTGAACGTGGCTTAGTTTTTGCGAAAGCTGAAGCCCAGCAACGCCGCCGATGCCAGCAGCATCAGCCACGGAAAGACGTCGCCGATGCTTGTGTAGAGCGTGGGGCCGGGACCGGGCGCGACATCGGCGATGATTTGGGTCAAGCCTGGCGCGTCGGTGTCGGCGCGCGCGATGACGCGGCCTTGCGCGTCGGAGATAGTCTCCAGTCCCTGGGACGCCGCGCGCAGAATGGCGAAGCCGTTTTCGACGCCACGCAGGATCGCCATGCGGGCATGGATCCAGCCATCGGCGATGAAGTCATTCGCCGGCACCGCCATGATGCGGATGCCGCCATCCGGGTTTCGGCTTTCGGCGGTGAGCGCGTCGGCGCGCAAAGTGGCGGGGAAATCCATGTCCTTGCAGATCGCCACCGCGCGGCCATGGCCCAGAAGGCCCGCGCCGGGGCCAGGTTTGAACACATCCTCGAACGGATGAAGCAGATGACGCTTGTCATATTGATGGATCGCCCCATCCGGCGAATAGGACATGGCGACATTGCGCAAGGGCGCCTTGCCCAAGGTGCCGATCACCAAGGTGACGTCCGATGTCCTGGCCGAGCTGGAAAGCGGCGCATCGACCGTGGCGGCCCAGTCCGGCGTCTGGGCGATGCCGGTTTCGGGCGTGACGATCATGCGCGCGCCTTGTGCCGCCGCGGCGCGGGCGGCGGCGGCATACTCTTCAGCCATCTGCGCGCTGGCGGCTTGCGTGTTCTTGCGGCGCGAGGCGCGTGCGGCCTGTTGATCGGAGAGGGCCGCGACGCGGATGGATGCGGCTTGCGGCTCGGACAGGCGGATAAGGCCGAAGACCAGGCTGGCCGCCGCGAGCGCGATACCAAGCGCTGCGGGCCCCCTCGAGCCGCGAATGAGCAGCGCCAAGGAATTGGCGAAGAGCGAAAGCATGAAGGTGATGGCGTAAAGGCCGAACAGGGAGGCGATCTGGATTGCGGCCGGGAAGGAGACCTGGCTATAGGCGATGGAGCCGAAGGTTCCGTGGGGAGAGACCAAGCTCATCAGATATTCGGTCGCGGTCGAGAAAATGGGAAAGGCGAAGAGACTCACGAAGGGCGGCAGGCGGCGCTGGGCGAACCGTGCGGCAAGGATGGTGATGGTGAAGAGCGCACCCAAAGTAAGCGGCCAGCCGACCAACAGAGTGAGCGGCATCTGGCCGATATAGCACTCCACCAGATAAAGTTGGCCCGCGGCGAAAGCGATAAAAGCCGACGCCGCGACGACCGGCGTGCGCGCAGGCCCGTAAGCCAGCCACAGGATGGGCAGCGGCGCGAACCAGGCCTGCCACCACACATCCTGCGTGCCTTGCGAAAGATAGACCATCAGCGCCGCCGCCAGCGTGCAGAGAGACGGGATGAGCTTGTTCATGGCGAAACCTCATATTGGGCGAAGCCGTCACGCAACACGCGGCGATAGGCTTTGCGGAATTCCGTCTCGCTGACGAAGCGGCCGGCGCGGTACATGGTGACCAGGCCCTGGCTCAAGGCGGACAGCGACAGCACCATGTCGAGGGCGGGCGTGTCGTCGAGCTGGCCGGCCGCTTTGGCCTTGGCGATGCGCTCATAGGCGAGGCTGACGGCAGGCGAGCGGCCTTGGGCGAAGTCCGTGGGATAGCGCCGCGCCTGGGAGGCGGGCAAAAGGAAAGCGGCTTCGAAGCGGTGCGGCTCGGTGAGCGCGAAATCCAGCGACTCCTCCATCATCGCCTTCAACCAGGCGAGCGGGTCTTTCTTGCGGATAGCGCGGACACGTGCTTCCCAGCTGACGAAGCCGTCCAGCATCAAGGCATCCATCAGGGCCGCCTTGTCGGGAAAATGCTTGTAGATCGCCATGGGCGTGATGCCCACCGCCCCGGCCAGACGGCGCATGGAAAGCCCGTCGAGCCCCTCTTTGTCGAAGAGAGCGCGGGCGGCTTTGAAGATGCGGTCGCGGGTGTCGCGCATGAGGTATACGGTGTATACCCCTTGGGCGTTTGTCAAGAGTGCGCAAAAGGCCGAATTCTCTGGAGAGTCAGGCGGGCGCCAGCACTTTGCCGAAGAAAAGCCGCGCCAACACTATCAGCAGAACGGAGATCAGCATCAGGCCGACATGCAGGAACCAGAAACTGGCGTCGGACATGGTGCCCAGAAGACCGCCGAGATAGCCGGTCAAGAGATTTCCCAGGAACAGTTGCAGGAGATAGACGGCGACCATCACGCCTTCCCATCCCTTGGGCGCGGCGCGGGAGTAAAGCGCCAAGCCCACCGGCAGCATGTTGGCGAAACCCAGATCGTTGACGATGTGGAAGGCGACCGCCCAGGCAAGCGAGACGGGATGGCCGGTTCGGGCCACCGTCAGCGAGGGCAGCGCCAGAACCGTGGGCGCCAGCGCCGCAACGAAGACGCCGATGGCAATCTTGGTGACCTCGTCGGGCTCCTGCCGATGTTTGCCGTACCAGCGCCAGAACATCACCGAGAGCGCGATCAAGACCGTGGAAACGAAAGAGTCCACCGACAGCATCCAGGTGATGGGCATGGCGCGGCCGAAAAAGACGAGCTGGAAATTCTTCTCCGCCCAGACGAGATAGGCGTTGTAGATCTCCTGATTGCCGACCAGCGACAGCCCCAGCACCGGGACCAGCAGGATAAGAAGTATGACGGCTTTCCGGTCGCGGCCGGTCATGGGCGGGCGGGCGATTCTCGCGCCGTTCCTGCCCGTCGTTTCCTTGGGGAAGGAATAGCGGCCCTTCAGATAGGTGATAAGGCCGATGAGCATGCCCACGCCGGCGGCGCCGAAGCCCCAATGCCAGCCCACGCTTTCGCCAAGAGTGCCGCAGATCAGGGGTGAGATGATCACCGCCATCTGGATGCCGATATAATAGATCTGGAACGCGTCGGCGCGGCGAAGATCGCCTTCGGCATAAAGATCGCCCACTTGCGCCGCGATATTGCCCTTGAAGCAGCCCACGCCGGCCAGAAGACAGAAAAGCGCGATCACGAAGCTGACATCGAAAGCCATCAGGAAGTGCCCGGTGGCCATCAGGATCGCGCCAACGGTGACGGTGGCCGTCTTGCCCAGCCAGCGGTCGGCAATGAGCCCACCCGCGATGGGCGTGAGATAGACGAAACCGGCATAGAAGCCGTAAGTTGCCGAAGCCAGCGCCACGCCGGAGAGCGGCCTGCGATAGAGAAATTCCAACAGGCGCTGAAAGGGCGCGAAGCCCAGCGCGTGGTCGAAATGGCCGGGATTCAGGAACTGGTGCGTCATATAAAGCACCAGCAGCGCCTGCATGCCGTAATAGGAAAAACGCTCCCAGAATTCCGAGCCCGAAAGCCAGCCAAGCCCGGCGGGGTGGCCCAGGAAAACGGTGTCGCTGGAGGATTTGCTCATCGCTACTTTGTCAGCTCGGGCACCAGGGTGAGATAATAGTCGATGGCGGGGCCGATAACGGCGATGGGGGTACGCTCATTGAGGCCGTGGCTGAAATTCTCTGACGCCTTGATGAAGATGGGTGCGGCGCCGTAACTCGGCACATGATGATAGCGGAACCACATGCTGTCGCTGGCGCCGGACGCCTGGGCGGGAATGATGGGGACGCCGGGATAGGCCACCGCCAGCGCTTTCTTCACCGCGGCCGTGAAATCGGGCCGCATGGGTGACGCATCGGTGGCGACGGAGCCGCCAGTGACATCGCTGATGGTGAGTGCCGGCTCGGCGGCGACTTTCTTCAGCTCCGCCATGATGTCCTGAGGTTTGTGGCCGGGAAAGATGCGGCAATTGATGTTGGCCTCGGCGCGCTGGGGGAGCGCGTTCTGGGCGTGGCCGCCGGAGATCATGGTGGCGACGCAGGTGGTGCCGATCTTGCCCACCATGGCGGGGTCGGCGGCCAAGGTTTCGATGGCGGATTTGTCCGCCGGGTTGGCGGCGAAGGCGCGCATGGCTTGCGCGGTTTTGGGATTGCCTTCAAGGCGCGCGGCCTCGGTGAAATAAGCGCGGCTGAGATCGTTCAGTTCGGGCTTGAACCGATATTGGCCGATGCGGGTCAATGCGGCGGCGAGTTGGTTGATGGCGTTATCCTTGCGCGGCCGGGAGGAGTGGCCGCCGGGGTTGGTGACCGTGAGTTTGAAATCAGAATAGGTCTTCTCCGCACCGTTCCAAGTGAAATATTCCGGCTGGCCGGTCTTTTCGTCGAGCGTGCCGCCATCGTCATCGGCATTCAACACCAGCTCAGCGTCCTTGAGCTTGTCCGCGATGATGGCGCCGGTCTTCATGTCGGTCTCTTCGTCGCCGGAGAATTCGATGATGATGCTGCGGCGCGGCTTGAAGCCTTGGCGGCGCAGTTCGGAAAGCGCGGCAATGGCGATGGTGCCCGACAATTTCATATCGGTTGCGCCGCGACCGAAGAGATAGCCATTTTCCACGATGGGAGTGAAAGGATCGCGCTGCCAGTCCGATGGCTTGGCCTCCACCACATCCATATGGCCAGAGATCACGAAAGGCTTCAGCGAGGGATCGGCGCCCGGCCAGCGGGCGATCAAATAAGCGGTGTCGCGATAGGGCGTGATGACGACGTCGGATGCTTTGAAGCCGCCCTGGATCAGGGCGTCGCTGTAGAGCTTGGCGACTTCAGGCGTCTTGTTGCCGGGACCCACCACGGAGCGCATGGCGATGGCCTTCTTGGCGAGGTCGAGCGCCTGGGCTTCGGCCTGAGGATGCGATGGCGGCGCGGCGAGGGCGGCGTTGGACAAAAGAATGGCCGCGAATGTGAGGAATATCGGTCGCATGGAACGTCCCCTGTGATCGGGCGGGAGAGTAGAGTATTCGCCTGTTCCGGCAAGCGCGGTTCCCGCCGGCCGCTCGCCAGGGCTCGCGGCGTTCGTCGCAGGAAATGGTCGCCGCGCTACGCTGCCGCTAGCGGCGGGCTATTTCGTTCGCTTCGCGAACCGCTCCTCACCCTTCGACAAGCTCAGGATGAGGAATTAGGGGATTTGGCTCAAGCTTCATTTGACTTCGTGAATTGACTTGGATCGGGGCCGGGTTAGGCTCTCGCCGTTGCCTGCTTGTGCTGCCGCGTTTGAACCCTTTGACGCGAGGTCCTGCCATGCTGCGGAACATCATTCTTTGCATGTCCCTTGTTCTTCTCGCGAGCCTGCCCGCGCGGGCGCAATCACTCTTGCCGGATGGCGAAGGCAAGGCGGCTGTGCAGGCGTCGTGTTCGGGCTGCCATGCGCTCTCCATGGTCACCAACGCCGGCCACAACAAGGCGGAATGGGACACGGTGTTGCATATGATGGTCAATGCGGGCGCGCAATTGCCGGCGGATCAGTTCGAGACCGTGTCAGCCTATCTTGCCAAGAATTTTCCGCCCCATGCGCCAAATGCGGCGGCGTTGATCGCCGGCCCGGTGAAAGTGACCATCCAGGAATGGGATGTGCCCACGCCGGGTTCGCGGCCGCACGATCCGATGTATGCGCCGGATGGATCGGTCTGGTATTCGGGGCAGATGGCGAATGTGCTTGGGCGTTTCGATCCCAGGACGCAGCAATTCAAGGAATACAAATTGCCCGAAGGCTCAGGGCCGCATGGGCTGATCCCCGATCATGACGGCAATGTTTGGTACACGGCGAATTTCAAGGCTTATATCGGAAAGCTCGATCCCAAGACGGGCGAGGTCAAGCAATATCCCATGCCCGATCCGGCGGCGCGCGATCCCCATACGCTGCTGCTGGCGCCCAATGGCAATATCTATTTCACGGTGCAGGGCGCCAATCGGGTTGGGCGGCTCAATCCCAAAACCGGCGAGATCAAGATCGTGTCCTCGCCCACGCCGCGCTCCAACCCCTACGGCATGGTGATCGACAGTCATGGCGTGCCCTTCTTTGTCGAGTTCGGGAGCAACAAAGTAGCGAGGCTCGATCCCGATACGCTGGAGATCCATGAATATGTGCTGCCGCATGCGGAGTCTCGGCCCAGGCGCGTGGCGATCACGCCCGATGACATCATCTGGTATTCGGATTATTCGCGCGGGTTTCTGGGACGGCTGGACACCAAGACCGGGCAGGTGACGGAATTTCCGTCTCCCGGGGGCCCCAAATCGCAGCCCTATGGCATCACTGCGGTGGGCGATGTGATCTGGTACAGCGAATCCAATGTCAGCCCCAACACGCTGGTGCGGTTCGATCCCAAGACTCAGAAATTCGAGACCTGGGCGATCCCCTCGGGTGGTGGTGTTGTGCGCAACATGGTGCACACGCCGGAAGGCAATCTCTGGCTGGCCTGCAGCGGGGTGAACAAGATCGCCTTTGTCGAGGTGGGCAAGGCCAGCGCGGCGCGCTGATTCCGCTTGCCGCCCGCGCGGGCCAGGGTCACAGTCCGCTTCTCGTAAAAGGGGACAGGCATGGGCGGGCGGATCATCGGAGCGGTTGCGGGATTGTTGCTGCTGGGCGGGCCGGTCTCGGCCGGCGATTACCTGCCGCCCAAGAGCGACAATTGGGCCACGCATAAGCCGGAGCAGGAAGGCTTCAATGCCGCCAAGCTGAAGGCGGCGATCGATTTCGCGGTGTCGGCGGAATTGCAATATCCGCCGGAGCTGGCCAAGCAGGCGGACATTCGCGATTTGCGCATTTCTGTGCCGTTGAAATATGCGGGCGAGCCGTTCAACTCGCCCATCGGGCCCTTGAAGCCGCATGCGCCCGCCAATGGGCTTGTCATTCGTCACGGTTATATCGTGGCGGAATGGGGCAGGACCCATGACGTGGACATGACTTTTTCCGTCAGCAAGACTTTTCTGTCGTCGGTGGCGGGCGTGGCGTTCGACAAGGGCATGATCAAGAACGTCAACGACCGGGTGATCGATTATGTGAAGCCCACGCCGGATTTCATGCTGGCGCACAACCAGCCCATCAGCTGGGACAATATGCTGAGACAGGATTCCGGGTGGATCGGCACGCTGTGGGGCAAGCCCTGGTGGGCAGACAGGCCGGGCAAGACCGGCTCAGAGGAATTGGCCAAGGGGCCGCCGCCGGTGGGCACGGAATGGAAATATAACGACGTGCGGGTGAATGCGCTGGCGCTGGCCTTGACAGTGTTGTGGAAAAAGCCGCTGGACCAGGTCTTGAAGCAATATATCGCCGATCCGATCGGCATGTCGGACGATTGGCATTGGGAGGGCTATGAGAATAGCTTCACCGATATCGACGGCAAAAAGACCAAAGTCGTGACGGGCGGCGGCCATTGGGGCGGCGGCATGTTCCTGACCGCGCGCGACCAGGCGCGGCTTGGGCTGTTGGGGCTGAACAAGGGCAAGTGGGGCGATAAGCAGATCCTGTCCGACAAATGGGTGGCAATGGCGCGTACCCCCACCGGGCCTAATCCGGGTTACGGTTTCTGCAACTGGTTCCTCAACACCGGCAAGAAGATGTATCCCGACGCGCCGGAAGACAGTGTCGCCTTCATCGGCGATGGCGCCAACATCATCTTCATCGACTACCAGCATGACACGGTGGCGGTGGTGCGCTGGATCGACGGTGGCAAGATGGCGGATTTTGTGAAGCTATTGGAGGCCTCGCTGAACTGACGGAGATTTCATCTTCCGTCGTTCATTTCCGGTTCAGGCCGGCTTTACTCTGATGGCTGGGCGTGACGGGATTCCGTCTGATGCCAAGCCGCTTGTTCCTTCTGTTCCTGGCAATGGCGCCGTTTCTGGCCGCATGCGGATTGGAAACGGGCGAACCTCAGCGCACACCGGCGCCGCCCACACCCAAGCCGCCACTGTCACGGTTGGCGGTGACGCTGGACATTCCGGCGGAGCAGCTGGCGCGTCTGTTCGACAACATGACCGAGTACCGCATTGCCGACCTGAAAGATCAGCCGGTCAATTGCGGCATCGGGCGCTGCCGCCTCGATCTTCTGGCGACACGGCGGGGCCAAGTGACGGTCAAGGCGGAAGACGGTGTGCTGATGCTGCATATGCCTTTTGCGATCAGGGCGGAGATGAACGCGCCGGGGTCTTTCTCCTTCCTGCGCGCCAGGGGTGAAGGCGAAGGCGTGGCCGACGCGCGCGCCAGCCTGTCGCTGACGCCGGAGTTGGCATTGCAGGCGAGGACGGATGGCCGCGTCAGTCTGGACAATGGACATTTGAGGCTGGGACCCATCGTCGCCAACATCGCGCAATTGTGGAACGACAATCAGGAGAAGCTGGCCAAGCCCCTGTGGAAGAGCCTGGACAAGCAGATTTCGGCGCTGCCTTTGCGGGACCGGGTGGCGGATCTGTGGGCGACAGGCTTTACGCCGATCCGAGTGGGGAAGGCGCCGCTATCCTGGCTGGTCTTGCGGCCCGAGAGCCTGGACGTGGCGGAGCCGCACATCGCCGACGGTAAAATCGAATTGGCGCTGGCCATCGCGGCGCGCGGGCAGGTGGTGGTCCAGGACAAGCCGCCCGAAAATCGGCCCGTGCCCTTGCCGCCCGCGGGCAGGCTTGCGCAGCATTTGGATGAGTTTGCGGTGGCCGTGCCGGTGACCTTGGCCTATGGCCGCGCGGCGGAACTGGCAATGGCTTCATTGAAGAGGAAACCGCCGCACCTTGCCGGATTCAGGCTGGCGTTCGACGGCTTGCGCATCCTGCCGTCGGGCCAGGATGTGGTGGTGGGCGCGAAGATCTGCGCCGATCCCGATTGGGATCGCTGGGGCTTGCTGAAGGCCTGCGGCATGACCTGGCTGCGCGGCGCGCCGCGTTTCGATCCGGCGGACCAGACCATCCGCATTGTCGGCCTGCATTATGACGGCGGGGGCGCGGGTCTGATGCTGCGGCTGGTCAGGATGATGATGGGTGCGCGTTTGGCGGATGCGCTGCAGAGCCATCTGGTGTTCAACGAAAGCCGGGAGATTGCGCGGCTGAAGGAACAGGTGACCCTGGCGCTGGCCGAACCCAGGGGGCGCGATCTGGTTCTGTCGGCTGAAGTGAAGTCCTTCGGCGCGCCGTTCTTCACTTGGACCGAGACGGGATTCCTGGCGAATTTTTCCGTGACGGGAAAAGTTCGCGCGCAATTGCCGTTCTGAGGCAACTCCGCAGATCGCGCGACAATTCAATAAGCTAGCAGCTCTCGTCCAATTTGGTGCCGATGGCGGGCTGGAAGACCAGCTTGGGGCCGGCGGAATTCTTCACGCCGTCCAGAATGCGTTCCATTGCGGATTCGATCAGCGTCTTGTTGAGCTTGGTCTGTGCTTCCGGCGACAAGGTGACGGAATCGCTTTTCGGAATTTGCGGATTGGACTCCGATAGGGATTTCGTGGGCACCGAAGCGGAATCCGGCGCCGGCGCGTTCGCCTGGCCCAGTGTCTGGGTAAGGTAAGGACTGACCGTGATTGTCATGAACTGATGTGCCCCAGTCGAGGCGCGACGGTAAGGACCGAGCCCTTAACACGGTCTTGCCAAAAAGCAGCGAAAACGCCTGTTTACCTTGCTTTTGGCGGCCTCACCCAACCAAATATGTGTGGAAAAAAGTGGCGTGCGCGGGACTCACGAACGTCTTGGCGGCGGCAGGCAATCGCGCTGGCGTGCGGAGAGCGTCAGGGCCACCCGCTCACTGGCGGCGTGGGAAAGCCTGCGGCGGGGATCGAGCGCCAGCGGGTGGCGCGAGCAATAAGCAAAGGTGATGGAATAGCGCTCGCCTTTCAGCGGCTGGCGATTGCGATGAAAAACCTGCGCGCCATCGAAAAGCACGCCGTCGCCCGCCTCGCCATAAGCGACCTTGCGGGTGGAGCGGGCGACCATCTTTGTCATGCGCGCATCCGCGATCTGGCCGCTGCGATAATGGGCGCGCATCTCCACGCTTTGCGAGGCAAGGCGGGGCACGAACTCGAACGGACCCTCATGGGCGTCCACCGGCGTGAGATAGATGAGGACGCGGAAAACGCGTTCGTCTTCCAGGTCCAGGTGCCATTGCCGGGGCTGAGCCCGCAAGCCCGGCATGGCGCGCTTCACCGTCGCGCCCAGATAGAAGCAGGACAGACCCAGATAGGCTTCCGCCAACTCGAGCATGCGAGGGGAGAGCCCCAGCCGCCATGTGCCGGGAAAGGCGGCGAGCGTGGACTCGTTGCCCAGAAATTGCCGGTCGCGGCCAAAGATCCCCGATTGCACGCTTTCAGCCAGGGAATGAATCAGCTCGCCTCCGCCCGAACCCAGAAGCGGGATAAGATCCTGGCGCATCGCGAAGGAGGCGCCATCGCCCCTGAGATCGGCGAGGATATGCTCCTCGACCCTGTCGTTGCCGGTTGAGACCTTGGGCAGCGCCGCCAGCCTGGCGCGATAATCGCGACCGCGGAAATGGGAGAAGGGGAAGGTCCTCAGCATGCCGCGGCGCAAATTCTGGCCAAGAAGTTCCATTTGCTCCAGGTTCCGCGCAAACCAGGAAGGGGACTGCGGCGCGCGGCGGGTTTGTGCCGAGATGGCACGCTGGCCGAATTGCAACTCCTGCATGAGGGAACCCTTTGATGCTAAGCGGTGATCCAGGCGGAAGTGCGCAATCGCACGAATAGTTGCAGCTTGGACGGAATTATTCTGCTGCTGACAAAGATGAGCGCCGTTTTCGTGCAACCGGGATCGAGCCCAGGCGTTACGCAAAAGCCCCAAGAAGAGTCCGAGGAGTTTTTTGTATGCGCGTTCTCATATCTGCGTTCCTGGCGGCCGGTCTTGCCGCCGTCACCGCATCCGGCAGCATCGCGGCAGACAGCAGCCAGCCGCTGCAGCCGGGCAAGCCCGCGGGTGTCAAGCAGGCGCAGATGGAGAATGAAACGCTGAGCATCGCGTTCGGCGCGGGTCTTCTGGCCGCGGGCATCGCCATCGCCACCACCGGCGGCAATGGCAACAATGTCGTCACCACCACCACGACCGGCACATCGCCCTGAATCCGTGACAATGACCGGCTGACGAGCGCGCCGCTGCGCTACTCACCGGCGCGGGTGAAGATCTCTTCGTCCTTGACCGTCTTGCCCTCCTGCAGGAAGTCGCCGGTGAAGCTGAGGCGGCTGAAGGAACGGCGATAGGTCATATGCTCGCCCGCCCGGGCGCCCTGGCCGTCGAACACGACCATGTTGCGTTCGCAGGACGCGGCCACGAATTGCATGGGCGCGTCCTTCTCTTCTTCCGCCTGGGTCAGCGTGGCGTTGAAGTGCCGGATGCGCAGCACGATGCGGTCGTTGCCGGACAGATCCTTGTCGGGAAGGATGGTCATGCTCTCGATCAGGCCGCCGTCGCGGCCCGGATGCAGGAACCAGGATGCACCCACCATCTGGCCCGAGGGCGCGATGGTCCAGCGTTCCTCGCCTGCGGTCTCCGCGCTTTTCTCCGTCCATACCCCCTTCAGCCATTTGAGGCTTTCGAGCGTGCAGGGTTGGGCCAAAGCGGCGTGGGGCGCCAGCAGGGACATGGCAAGCAATCCGTATACGGATTTTCTCATGGGCCGCTCCTGCCTGAGGCTCAAAATCGTGCCGTGAAATATGGGTGACACCGGAATATAGAGGATCAGGGTAAAGGCTTTTCCCCGTTCCAGACAAATCTTAGCATAAAATAAGAGGGAGCGGCGGGGTTACCGCCGCTCCCTGCCATTGCCGCCGCAGCGGTTGGGGAGACTCTAGTGCGGCAACAGCAAACCGAGGCCCTGCCACAGGCCGATCACGGCCAGGCTGGTGGCGAGAAGCAATCCGCTCATGAACAAGACAGGATGATCGGACCGGGCGGCCGCGCGAGCAGGCGGCATGGAGCCGCGCGTCCGGCGGGGAAGTTCACGCCGGGGAAAGCGGCGGCCGGGAATGTCCAAAGGCTTGAAGCAGAAGGCGTCGAGCGCGGGCGAAAAGGACATGCGAGGCATCCCTCATTCGAGACGAAGCGAGCCTAGCGCTTTGGCGGCGGAAACGGTGTCAGGTCTTCGCAAAGCGAATGTAAAGTTTGTGTCAGCGCGATTTGCGGGGGCCCCGGTCGCGGTGACATGAGCCGCCGGACATTTGGGGCGGCCGCATGGACAGTGGCGCTCGATATCCATCCTATGCGGCGGTGTCTTGGCGGCTGTCGGCGCGGTGGCATGGTTTTCGACCTTTCCCGCGCGCGGAGAGGCAGATACACCCTGGTGCGGCGCCTGGAAGCAGCTATGTCTTTGATATCGGTCCGAGTGTCAGTCCGCCTGCTCAGCGGGATGGCGGTGATGCCGGCTGCTCGCTGGGTGTGGTGCTGTCCGCATCCGTGCGAGCCTGGCCGTTGCCGGTAGCTTCGTCGCTTTCAGCCGCGCTCGGATCCGGTGCCTTGGCGGAATAAGCATCGCGGTTCTGCGGCATGTTGTAAGGATCCGAATTCGCCTGACGCTGTGCTTGGTCTTGATCCTGAACGGGCGGCGGCGTCACGGGCTTTGCATATGTTCCATCCGGCGTGGCGGCGGCACCCTCATTCGCGGAATTGCTTTGCGCCAGAGCTGGAACCGCTGCGACGGCAAGGCCGGCGGCGAGAAGGTATTTTAGCGTGCGATGGGTCATCGGGTTTCTCCTTTGCTTGAAAGGAAACGCCCGCATGCTGCTTGTGTTGCCCCGCACTGCGATCAGAACAGGCGCGGCGGCGGAACTGTGGCGCGCTGGCGCGCGGAAAGCGTGGAAAGAAAGCGTTCATGCAAGGAGGCGGGCAGACGCGCGCTCTGCCTGAGTTCCAGGGGACGGCGCGAGGAATAGGCGAAGGTGATGGAATAACGGTCTTGGGCAAATGGCGCCAGGCCGCGATGAAAAACCCCCGCACCATCGAAAATCACGGCATCGCCCGTGTTGCCGGTGCATTGGCAGGGCGGCACTGAGGCGGCCGCTGCCATCCGCGCGTCTTCCACATAGCCGGCGTGGTAATGCAGCTTGGCTTTGATGGTTTGCGACGTGGCGCGCGCGAAGAATTCGAAAGGTCCGCCATCGGCGGTCACGGGCGCAAGATAGACCAGAACGCGGAACAGTTTCTCGTCTTCCACATCCATGTGCCATTGCCGCGTACCTGCCACGCGGCGGTCCGCCTTTTCGCGCTTGAGTGTGGCGCCGAGATAATAGCAATCGAGGCCAAGACAGTCTTCCGCCAGATCAAGGATCGCCGGCGTCAATCCCAGGCGATAGAATTCGGGACAGAGATTCAAGGCCCCTTCATTTTCCAAAATGCAGTCGCAGCTCGCTGCAACGAGCGCGCGGGTCTCGTTGCACAGCGCAAAGAACGCGCTGCTGTCGCCGAAAAACGCTGCAAGATCGTTGCCGGCCAGCATCACGGCGCCGGTATGGGCAAAGCGCGAGCGAATATCCGGTTCCCCGCGAAACCTTTCCGCCGGCGTGGAGAAGGCCGCCAATCTTTTGCGGTAATCGTGGGCGCGCAACCGGGAAAAGGGGAAAGTGCAGAGCACGCGGCGGCGAACCCGGATGCGCAACCAATCGGCCCGCGCCAAGGATGAAAAGAGCAGAATCCTGGCGTCTGCGCGGTGGCCGCGCGGCAGGCATGGGGTTCCGCCCTCGTCAGTATCCATATTTCGCCAGAAAAGAAGCGAAACGCGGGCCGAGACGTTCCGTTCCGCTTCGGAAAGTCTAATCAAGCGGGAACTTGACATGCAACCAAAGAGTTGCATATTGGAGCGATGGATGACGATCCTGTTTTCAAGGCGCTGGCGGATGCCTCGCGCCGCCGGCTTCTGGACCGGCTGCGCAAGAAGAACGGCCAGACTTTGAACGCGCTCTGCCGAGGGATGGAGATGAGCCGCCAGGCGGTGGCCAAGCATCTGCTGCTGCTGGAGGAAGCCAATCTGGTCGCGGTCAAATGGGACGGTCGCGAGAAGTTGCATTTTCTCAACCCGGTGCCGATCAACGAGATCGCCGAGCGCTGGATCGGGAAATTCGACCTGCCGCGCGTGAGCGCGCTGGCGGACCTCAAACAGGCGTTGGAGAAGAGGCGCTAGGATTTTTGGAACTTAAAGGAGACAGAAATGGCGAATAGCAGTTTTGTCTATGTGACCTATATCAAGACCACGCCGGAAGAGCTCTGGAAGGCGCTGACAACGCCGGAGTTCACGCGCCGCTACTGGTATGGCGTCACCACTGAAAGCGAGTGGAAGCCGGGATCGGCTTGGAAGATGGTGTTCGAGGACGGACGGGTGGCCGACACGGGCGAGATCGTGGAGAGCGATCCGCCGCGGCGCATGGTGATCAAATGGCGCAACGAATTCCGTCCCGAGCTGAAGGAGGAAGGTTATTCGCGCTGCGTGATCGAGATCGAGAAGATGGAGGATGTGGCCAAGCTCAGCATCAGCCATTCCATCCCGAAGGACAATTCCAAATTCATTGAAGCGGTGTCGGGCGGCTGGCCGATGATCCTGTCGAATCTGAAATCGCTGCTTGAGACAGGCGACGTGATGGTGGCCAAGAAAGCTTGACGGTCGCTGGCCTGACGATCACCGACCGGGTTGCCTATTGCCCCGAAGGTCTGGCGCGGGGCGTGGCGCTCCTGCCGCATTGTGGGTTGGAGAATTGGATCGCTTCGGGATGGGTGGGGCCGCCAGAGGTGCCGCTGACTTTGCGGCTGGCAAGATCGACCGCGTAGTCGGCGCTCATTTCCCCATTCTCCGGGCCTTCATGCCAGCGCCATTGGGTGGCGGTGATATTGAGCGGAGCGGTCACCGATGTGTGCTGGAAGGGATTCTTGTCGGTGATGGTCTTGGCGCTGGTGTCGGCGGTGAGCAGCATGCCGCCATCGTCGCAGGAGAGATTGACGATCTCGGCCCGGGCTGGGACGGACGCAAGCGCGAAGAAAACCGTGGCGGCGAAGCACTTCATGGGGCGAACCTGTAGGAGAAAGAGGCGGGCGGATTTTTCCGGGCAAGCGCGACAAGCGCCAGTTCCAGCGTGGCGCGGCCGGTGAAATTGCAGGCGCCTTCCGCATCCTTGATGCGGGCGGGTGCGATGGCGAGCACATCCCTGGTGCAATCGGGACGGATCTCGTCGGCGCCGCCGGCGGTGGCGCGCGCCAGGCCATACCAGCGGTCGTCGCCACGCTTGACGGGATCGCAGCCCGCGCTTGTGTCGCAATGGTCGAGCGGGGCGGCTTCATAGACATAAGTGCCGGCGGGAAGATCTTTCAGCGCATAGAAACGCAGCAGAAAGCCGTGACCGGCATCGTCCTTGTCGGTGCTGGTGGAGATCATGCGATAAGAGCCGTCGGCGCTTTTGGTCAGTGCGAAGTGCTGGATCAGCGGCTTGCCCAGCTCATCGGTGCCGGTTTCAGTCACGCGGCCCGTGGCAAAAGGTGTCACGGGTTTGACGCCGGCATAGAGGGCGCCTTTGGATTGCCAGCAGCCGCTGAGCGCCACGCAAGAGAGAAGTAGCAAGGCCAAGCGTCTCATCGCGCCGTCCAGTCCGGCCGGGTTGGACACTGGCGGTGGCCGATGGCGGGTTTCATCAGCCGATAGAAAACGACCATTGGCGCCGCGACGGCGAGCACCAGGCCCAAATGCGAAAGCGGCGTGCCAGGCATTGTGAAAAACAGAGCGAGACCCGCAAACAGTCCAGCAATGCCGATGGCAGGCCAAATGCGATGGTGCGGCATGGAGCCACCATAGCATGTGTCGGCGGCGCGGCGGAGCGGGTGCTGTCCTGTGCTAAGGTGCTGGTCGCGCTAGCTTATTTCTCGGAAGCCACCATGCCCGAGCCGGGCCGGAGAAGGCGAGCGGCACCGACACTTATATGATAGTGTCCCGCCATGGCTGGACCATCTGACAGGGGCGATCCGCATACAAGAGCACCGTTCACGGCGTCGGAGTTGCGCGACCGTACGGTGAAGGCGGAAATCGAAAAGGAGCGCGCGGCGCTGGACGCCAAGACCGCGAAACTGCGCGCCTTGCGCTTGGCGTATGAGGAAGAAGAGCGGGCCAAGGCGGCCGCCAATCCCAAGCCGGCGGAAAAACCCAAACGCGCCCAGCGCAAGAAATCCTGACGCCAGCGCAAAGTCGTCCGCGGCCTTAATTTTCGGCAAGGCGCGCTTGAAAAAGTGGCGCCGCATGCGGTCGCCCAGGCAGACTGGCGTGCGTAAGGCTGTGGGAGTGCGTGATGGTGGCGCGAATGATGGGGCGGATGCTGGCGCTAGGCGCGGGGCTCTATCTAACGATGCTGTTGCCGGCTTCGGCCTTGATCGCGTGCAATCCGGAAGGCGATTGCTGGCATACCGACCGTCGCGAAACGGTGCCGAGTGTGACATTCGAATATCATTCCGACGACTGGTATTTCCATCACGATTGGCGCGGCGACGGCTTTCACCATTGGCGCGAATTCCATGACGGCCGCGGCTATTGGCATGGCGGCGTATGGGTGCAGCTCTGAATTTGTTTCAAATTGCTTCGTCCGTCGGACACATTGGAGAAAATTGTGGACGACAATTCCTCAACGCGCCCCATTGTCGAGTGTGCCGGGCGGAATGATGGTGGGTGGCGGCGCGGGCTGTGGCTGAGGATTGACGGGCGGACGCGGCTGCGGCGCATTGGGGTTGCGTAATATATTGGCCAATCCCTGAAACGGACCGGGCACGACCGGTTGTTGCGGTTGTTGTTGTGCCATTGCGGGCGTGCCTGACGCCAACAGCAGCAACAAGGCTGCCGTAAACGAACCAAATGCAAAATATTTGCGTGCAAATGAAGTAAGTGTCGAGCACATGGCGCCGAATCCTACCTACACCTTAACGCAACGCGCGAAACTCATCACCGTTGCGGATAATCGCATAAAAGAAATTTCCGTGGTTGCATCCATTGCCAGTTGCGATAGAAACCGCCGCTCACTCAGAATTGATAGCATGAACACGCCACCGGAAAATGAGAAGACGCAGAATGCGGATGCGACCTCGCGACCGCTATTGCCGATGCGTGAGCCGCTGGGCCGTCTGGGCGATATCGTGCGGCGCCTGAAGCAGATGGCGCCGCCCCCGGCGCCACGTGTCGTGGCAGCGACCGCCGACAGCGACGAAAAATAGGTCAGCGCGGGCCGAGGCGCTTTTTACGCCTGATGGCTAAGCGGCACTCCGGGCGGCGGGCAGGCCGCCGAAATTGCGCTGGCGGCTGTGGAAAGTCTTCACGGCCTGGGCGAGATCGGCCTCGGTGAAATCGGGCCAGGTGCGTTCGGTGAAATAGAGTTCGGCGTAAGCCGATTCCCACAAGAGGAAATCCGACAAGCGTTGCTCGCCGCTGGTGCGGATGAGGAGATCGACTTCGGGCGTGCCATCGCCTGTAACGGCGCGGGCGAAATCCTCCTTGGTGAAATCGGGATTGGCGATCAGGGCGCGGGTCGCCTGGGCGAT
>DATNGI010000095.1:0-12069 GCA_035605955.1 Rhizomicrobium sp. | reverse complement strand
TTGCCAAGGTTTTGGAGTGATTGAAATTCGCCATGAACTTCCCCTCTGAGCAGAATTTGCGGCGGGTCAAACAACCAGCGGGCAGCGCGAACGTATCCGCGCGCGCGATTTTTCACTGAGCCGAATGACCAGAATTGCCTCCCCGTACCATTTGTATTGTCGCGAACCGACTTATAACTAACTAGATGGTACAGTCGAAATTTGACACAGAGTTTGGAGGGCCGTCAACTGAAATGCGGAACTGGGATGGTGCTGCCGGATAAGGAAGTTTTTCACTCAAGGGGCGTATTTCAGAAAAGTCCATGATGCTAAAGGGTTAGCTGATGCCACTTGTCCAGCCACGGAGCGCTGTTGAACTATCTAGTTGGCTAGTTCGCGAACTAAACAAGAAGAATTTGAGGAGGACACAACGCCATGAATCGGGCCATCTGGACCCTTCTCTGCTTAGTGGCTCTAGCGGCCCCGGCCGAGGCTCAGACCGCCGCCGATCGGGCTTTTGGACAATGCGGCACAATTGCCGATGCCCGCGCGCGCCTTGCCTGCTACGACGCAGCGCGCGAGCAGAGTAAGGCAACGCATTGGCCCGAATTTAGTACCGCGCCGTCTCATTCAACACCATCTGTCGCGACGCGAACCCCTGAACCATCTCCCCTGGCGGGCAAACTTATCTCCAGTGTGGCCCAATTTTCCTTTTCACCACACGGTCAGTTCACCGTTGTGCTGGAGAATGGAGAAATCTGGCGACAGCTCGATTCCGATGATGGCATTGCCCGCTTCAAACACTCGGGCGGTAACGTCGTGCAAATCTCGAAAGGCTTCTGGGGAAGCTACGATCTGAAGCTGAACACGGCCAATAACGTCTTCAAAGTAACGCGTATCAGATGAGTGCATTACGCAAAGTAGCTTAGTTCGGAGAGCACATGGCCCTTTCGCGTGCAAGATGGTGGCGCATCACGCCGGTGCTCTTCGTCACTTACAGTTTCGCCTATTTGGACCGGGTGAATTATTCCTTCGCTGCAGTGGGAGGAATTGGGCGCGATCTCCATATTTCAGCCAGCACCGAGGCCTTGATCGGCGCACTCTTCTTCTTCGGCTACTTCGCGGGCCAGATTCCTGGCGCCATTTATGCCGAGCGTAACAGCCCAAAAAGGCTGATATTCGCCTGCCTGATATTGTGGGGCTTTTTCTCCACGCTGACCGGCCTTGTTTCTAATGTCACGGCACTAATGATCGTGCGCTTTCTGTTGGGCGTGGTCGAAGCGGCGGTTTTCCCGTCGCTGCTTATTTTCATCAATCACTGGTTCTCCAAAAGCGAACGCTCGGTTGCCAACGCCACGACTGTTCTCGCGACGCCGGTCACGGTGCTTTGGATGTCTGTCCTTTCGGGCTATCTGGTCCACCTTTGGGGCTGGCGCGCCATGTTCATTGCCGAGGGTTTGCCGGCCAGCCTTTGGGCCATCGCATGGTGGTTTCTGGTGGAAGACCGGCCGACCCAAGTGCCCTGGCTCACGCCGGCAGAACAGGACGCGATCGAAATCAAAATTGACGCCGAGCAGGGTGGGATGAGACCGGCGCGCGGTTACGCCGAGGCGTTCCGTTCTTTAGTAGTTATTCGCCTGTCCGTTCTGTATTTCTTCTGGGGCCTCAGCCTGTTCGGCTTTATCCTCTGGCTGCCGACCATCATCAGGCAGAGCGGCTCCGCCAATATCGTGAACATCGGTTGGCTGTCGGCCGGCCCCTATCTTGCCACAACCTTGCTGATGCCGCTCATATCGGCGGTAGCTGACCGTACACAGGAGCGCAAGTTAGTCGTGTGGCTTTGTCTGGCCGCCGCAGGGGCATCATTCCTGGCGCTCTATTTCGCTCCTACCATGGGGTTCTGGCCCGCATACGCACTCCTTTCGATCGCCGGCATAGGACTGATCTCGGCGATCGCGCCATTTTTCGCCATTCCCGCGGACATCCTTCCCAAGAACGTCGCGGGGGGTGCCAGTGCCGTCATCAATGCGATAGGTGCGTTGGGCGGCTTCGTTGGTTCTTATTTGGTCGGACTGGTCACAGGAATTTCCGGCTCCCCATCATCGTCCTTTTTGCTGATGGGGGTGTCGTTGGTAATTGCGGTAATCTTGCTTTGGTTGCCGCTGCCGAAGCTGCAATCTGTGCCCCCGGCCGTACGTACCGCCGCGGGCTGAGGTTTATGCGGTCCACCAGCGGCGGCATGCTTGAGGTGAATGGGTGAATGCGAGTTTAGTTCGCCAGTCTATCGCATTAGGAGCTATCTCATGAAAACATGGGCGCCGCTTCTGACCGGTCTGTGCACCGTCGCGATCTCCAGCCAACTTTCAGCGGCGGTGATGGACCGTGACAGTGCGCAAGAATGTTATCTCGCGACACTAAATCAATCCTTGAGCAGCCAACTCTGTCTTCTGGCATGCACCGCGGCATTGGAAAATGCCGCCGATAACGGCACGAAGGCCGGGCTATTCGCCAATCGCGCCTTTATCCACCTGCGTATGGCGGATTATGCGGGGACAGTTGCGGATGCCGATGCCAGCCTTTCACTTGCCCCCGACCTGGCGGCCGCGAATCTCAACCGGGGGGCAGGCCTGATAGGCTTGGGCAGGTATCGCGAAGCTCTACCGTCACTTGAAAGGGCGGTGACCTTGAGCAGGGGCGATAAACTGGAACTGGCCTATTACAATCGCGGCATCGCTCGTGAACATCTGGGCGACATCAAGGGTGCTTATTTCGATTACAAAAAAGCGGCGGAGATTAATCCGAAATTCGCACCGGCCGCGGAACAGCTTGCCCGGTTCACTGTCACCACCGGTCCGGCCCAGGCCAGCCCCTGAAACTTCGACACACAAAGAACCATGCCGGCTTGCTGCAAGCACTCTTCACGAACTAGTTCGTACAATATAGGTTGGCAAATATTGCTATTCGGAGGGATTGAGACGATATGAAACAGCTTATGCTCGCGCTCATGGCAAGTGCCGTACTCGCAGCGGGGGACGCGGGAGCCCAGACAATTGGCGATGCCAAGGAATGGCCCACCTATGGCCACGATGCCGGCGGCATGCGCTTCTCGCCCCTTACCCAGATCACGCCGGCGAATGTAGCCAGCCTTCAGCCAGCCTGGACCTATCACCTGAAGCCGCAAGACGACACGGGCGGGTTTAGACAGACGGAAGCTACTCCATTGGTGATCGATGGGATCATGTATGTCCCCTCGCCTTATGGCCGGGTCGTGGCGCTCGATGCGACCACCGGTAAAGAAATCTGGGTTTACAAGCTTCCTTCCGGCGAGCCTGCCTTCCGCGGGGTGGAATATTTCCCAGGCGACACGCAAACGCCGCCCCAGATCGTCGTGCCTACCTCCGAAGGCAAGATGTTCACGCTGGATGCCAAGACTGGCGCCCTGAACACGAAATTCGGCGTCAATGGAATAGTGGACTTAGACACAGCGGAGATCACCCATGGAGGTGTGGGTATTCGGGTCACGACGCCGCCGATCGTTTACAAAAACCTCGTCATCGTCGGCAGCAGTCTTCCCGAACGCAGTGGACCGGGGCCCGCGGGCGACGTGCAGGCTTTCGATATCGATACTGGCAAGTTGGCTTGGACCTTCCATTCGATACCGCAACAGGGCGAACCCAATTACGGCACTTGGGCAGGCAACAGCGCGTTCCAGCGTACCGGAGTGAATGTTTGGGGCTTCATGACAGTGGATGCCAAACGCGGCATTGTCTACATGCCATTCGGTGCGCCCTCGGGCGACCTGTTCGGGGGAGATCGTGAAGGCAACGACCTTTACGACAGCAGCCTGGTCGCAGTGGATGCAAAAACCGGAAAATATCTCTGGCATTTCCAGGCCGTGCATCACGATATCTGGGATTTTGACCTGGAAACACCGCCGACGTTGATCGATGTGAAAAAGGGTGGCCGCACCATTCCCGCTGTGGCTGTGTTCGGCAAAAGTTCTTTTCTGTTTCTGCTCGACCGCGTAAGCGGCAAGCCGATCTATGACGTGACTGAAAAGCCGGTAGCGCAAAGCGACGTGCCTGGCGAAAAGCTCTCACCCACGCAGCCCTTCCCCGCCAAACCGGGACCATTGGCGCGGGTGGGCTTCAACATGGCCGATATCGCCACCGTAACACCGGAACTGGAAGCCAATTGCCGCAAGATCATTGACGACAACAATGTCTTGACCAACACCGGCCCGTTCGCACCGCCCACCTACAATCGCGTGCGGGTGATCTTTCCCAGTGAGATCGGGGGTGCCGATTGGGGCGGGGCGTCATTCAATCCGACGTTGGGCTATCTCTTCATTAATGTGAATGATTTGGGTCAGTTCAACGGCGTCAAGGATCCGGAGGCAGGCCCAGTCGATCCCGCCAAGATCGCCGGCACGAATCTTCGCGGTGGCCGCACCGGTCCCTATATAGACATGACACCCAGCGGCCGCTTCCGCGATCCCGCCACACACATGTTCTGCAACCAGCCGCCATGGGGCGAGTTGATAGCGGTGAACGTCAATACTGGGGATATTGGGTGGCGCGTGCCGCTTGGTGTAACCGACAGCCTGCCGGCCGATAAGCAGAATACGGGCCGTCCCGGGGAAGGCGGCTCAATCGCCACGGCTTCAGGATTGGTATTCATTGGCGCTTCCGATGATTCTCGCTTCCGCGCCTTCGATGCCAAAACGGGCAAGGAATTGTGGACCGTCAAATTGAGCGCGTCCGCTGAATCTGTTCCGAGCACCTACCTGGGCAAAGACGGCCGCCAGTACGTAGCGATGGTCGCAGCGGGCGGCGGCGACGCCGCCGCACCGGTGACGGCAGACGAACTCACTGTTTTCGCTCTGCCGAAATAGGGCGACGCGTTTTCGCCTCGATAGCTGGATGGTGGGCCCGCCAGGACTCGAACCTGGGACCTAACCGTTATGAGCGGTCAGCTCTAACCAACTGAGCTACAGGCCCTTGCCCCCCGGATATAGCAGCCGGATGAAATCATCAATCGGCGAGTTGGCGAGCCACCTGGCTTGGCAGGGCGGCTTTTTCACCCCTGCCAGCGGGTTAAAATGCCCCAGTTCCGCCGCCTTGAGGCCAGACCATATGGGCCCGATAAAAAGAGGATATCATGAAGATCTGGCTTGTCACCGCGGTTGCGCTTGCTCTTTGCGCGCCCGGCGTCGCGTCCGCTCAGATGCAGCAACATGTTATAACCATGAGCGGCCATGGCGAAGCGCAGGGTCAACCCGACACGGCAACATTGTCGGCTGGCGTGAGCGTGGATGCCCCCACCGCCGCCGCAGCTTTGTCCACCAACAACAAGCGCATGGAGGCGGTGATAGCGGCGATCCGGAAGCTTGGCGTCCCCGACAAAGACATTCGCACGTCCAATTTTTCAGTTTCGCCCCAATATGCGAATTCCAACAACGAGCCACCGCGCGTTACAGGCTATCAGGCCGGCAATCAGGTCGAAGTCCGGCTGGAGGATGTAAACAAACTTGGCATTGTCTTGGATGGGCTGGTCACAGCGGGCGCCAACCAAATGCACGGCGTGAGCTTCTTGATCCGCAATGACACTGACCTCTTGTTTCGGGCCCGCACAGCCGCCGTTGCGGAAGCGCGCGCCAAGGCTCAAACTTTCGCTACCGCTGCGGGCGTGACACTGGGCCCGATTCTTTCGATCATTGAAAATGGCAATAGCGGCCCACGCCCGGTATTCTTCGCCGCGGCCAAGGCGACCACCGCGTCCGTGCCGGTCGCGCTGGGCGAAGAAACCATCAGCGCCGACGTCACCATCACCTGGGAGATCAAGTGAATCCACTTCTGGAAGAATGGACCGCGCCATACGGAGCGCCGCCGCTGGATCAAATCCACCCCGAGCATTTCCCGCATGCCTATACGCAGGCCTTCGCGCGGCATGACGCCGAGATCGCCCGCATCGCTCAAGATCCCGCCCCGCCCGGTTTCGCCAACACCATCGTCGCCTACGAGAAAAGCGGCAAGCTCTTGGCCAGAATAGACGCGGTTTTCTTTGTGCTCTCGGGCGCCGCCACCGACGAAAAGCTGCAGAAGATCGAGCGCGAATTGGCGCCGCAGGTTTCCGCGCATCACAATGCCATTCATCTGAATGCCGCATTGTTCGCGCGCATCGACGCCGTTTGGCGGGATCGCGTGGCCCTGGGCCTTGATTCTGAATCTTTCAAGGTCCTGGAACGCATCCATCTGGATTTCGTACGCGCCGGCGCCGGCCTGTCACAGCAGGCGCGCGTCCGCATGGACGAGATCAACCAGCGCCTGGCCATCCTGACCACGGATTTTTCCCAGAATGTACTGGCCGACGAAGAGGCCTATGTCGAACCGCTGAACGAAGCGCATCTCGGCGGCCTTTCGCCGTCCCTGCGCGAGGCGCTGGCCGCCACGGCCAGAGAGAAGAACGTGGACGCGCCTTATGCGGTGACCTTGGCGCGCTCGACCATCGAGCCATTTCTGCAATCGTCCTCCGATCGGGATTTGCGCGAGAAACTGTTCAAGGCCTGGGTGGCCCGGGGCGATAATTCCAATCCCCACAACAACCGCGCCATCATCGGTGAAATTCTAACCCTGCGGGCCGAGAAAGCGCGGCTTCTGGGCTATGACAGCTATGCCGCCTACAAGCTGGCCGACACGATGGCGAAAACGCCCGAGCGGGCCCGCGCGCTGCTGGACAAGGTGTGGGCGCCGGCGCTCAGGCGGGCCGGCGAAGAGCGCGACGCGCTCCAGGCCCTGGTGGCCGAGGAAGGCGGCAATTTCAAGCTCGCGCCCTGGGACTGGCGCTATTACGTGGAAAAGCTCCGCCAGCGTCGCTACGATTTCGATGAGGAGGCGCTCAAGCCCTATCTCAGCCTTGACGGCATGATTGCCGCCGCCTTCGACACGGCTTCGCGCCTGTTCGATCTGACCTTCCGCGCGCGCCGCGACGTTCCCGTCTATCATCCCGATGTGCGGGTCTGGGAGGTCACACGCCAGGGAAAGCCGGTCGGGCTGTTCTATGGCGATTATTTCGCCAGGCCCGGCAAGCAGGAAGGCGCTTGGATGTCGTCCTTGCGCGATCAGGAGAAGCTCGACGGCGACGTGCTGCCCCTGATCGTCAACACCTGCAATTTCGCAAAGGCCGAGCCGGCGCTGATCTCGTTCGACGATGCCAAGACCGTCTTTCACGAGTTCGGCCACGCGCTGCACGGTCTGCTATCGAATGCGCGTTACCCCCGTCTCTCCGGCACCAATGTGGCACAGGATTTCGTTGAACTGCCATCGCAACTCTTCGAACATTGGCTGGAAGAATCCGACGTGCTGGCGCGGTTCGCGCGTCACTACAAAAGCGGCGAACCGATGCCGCAATCGCTGCGCGACAAGCTTTCCGCCGCGCGCCACTTCAACCAGGGCTTCGCCACCGTGGAATTCCTGGCCTCGGCGATCATCGACATGGATTTCCACACTCAAGCTTTGGAGAATTCCGACCCGGTAACCATGCAAAAGGCCTCTTTGGCGGGCATCGGCATGCCGGATGAGATCGTTCCGCGCCACGCTGTCACCCATTTCGGGCATGTCTTCGCCGGGGAAGGCTATAGCGCGGGCTATTATTCTTATTTATGGTCCGAAGTGCTGGACGCGGACGGCTTTGGCGCTTTCAAGGAGGCCAAAGACCCTTTCGCTCCAGAGGTTGCAAAACGGCTTTACGAACATATTTATTCCAGTGGCGGAACCCGGGACTTCGCGACCGCGTATCGTGATTTCCGCGGTCGTGACCCTGAGATAACGGCCCTGTTGAAGGGCCGCGGATTGGAGAGTGAATGATGCGCAAACTGCCGCTCTTGATCGCCGCCGGTGCGATCGCAATGGCTGGGGCCGCCTTCGCCGACCCGGCGCCCAAACTGCCTTATACCAAGATGGCCGACCTCCCAATCGTAAGCATGCAGGTCTATGACGAGAAGGCCAACGCCGACCAGGTGGTGGACGACGCCATGGCCAAGGCCAGGAAGGCCCACAAGCTGCTCTTGATCGACGAAGGCGGCAATTGGTGTCCCGACTGCGTGGTGCTGCACAATCTGATGCTGGTGCCGGCGATGAAGAAATTCATGGAAGCGCACTACGTCGTCGCGATGGTGGATGTGGGCAAATTCGACCGCAATCCGCAGATCGCCGCCCGCTATGGCTACAACGAAAGGCTCAAGGGGGTCCCCACCATCCTGGTGGTGAACCCCGCGACCAACAAGGTGATCAACAGCGAAGAGGTGTTCGCTCTGTCCAACGCCGGCCATCAGACGCCGCAGGACCTGGCCGATTACCTGGCGCGCTGGACCGACCCACAGCAGTCGCAGCTTTCCCAGAACTGAAATTCGGTGACACTGAACAAAAGCCGCGGAAAGAAATTTTCGCGGCTTTTTTTGATTCAAGCCGGCTTCAGCGCGAGGCCATTTGGCCCGAAGCCGCGCCCGGCGCCAGCGCGTGATCCACCACCTGGATCACGCCGTTGCGCTCATAGACGTCATAGATGGAGATGTCGGCGGTTTCGCCCTTCTCGTCCATCAAGACGACATTGGTGGGTCCGTTCAGCCGTGCCACCAGCACACCGCCTTCGATGGTTCGCAATTTGGCGTGGCCGCCGCCTTCGCCAATCACTTTGAGCAACGTCTGGGAATCATAGCGGCCCGGCACCACCAGATAGCCCATCACGCGGGCGAGCTCGGCCTTGCTCGCTTGCCCGGCGGGCGCGCCTGCTGGGGCGGTGTTGGCCAGGGCTGTATTGGCCAGGGCCGCATTGGTAGGCGCGAAAACGGTGAACTCGCCATCGCCCGCCAGCGCACCGGCAATCCCCGATGCTTTCATCTCGGCGGCGAGCATTGTGTGTTCCGGCGAAGCGGCAATATTTTCCATCAGCGAGTGGTTGGGCAGCATCGCCTGACCGGCGATCATGGGATTCATCACCCCGCCCGCCTGATCCACGATCGGCTTGGGTTGATCCGGAGTGGTGCCGTTGGACGCCACGCCCAGCGCGCCGCCCACGGTCATCGCGGCGGCGGCGGCATATCCGGCAATGGAGAAATAGCTCATGGAACACCCGATCCCTGCCTGATCCGGAAACGGGCGGCTGGGAGGCCGGTTCCAACTTCTGTTACGATTTGCCGGCCTGTTGCTCCAGCGCCTCGCGCTTCATTTCCAGGACCAGCCAGAGTTCCTCGTCGGCATCGCGAACGGCGGTGCGCTCCGCCAACTCCTCCGACAGATGGGCGAATTTCTTGGGGTCACTGCCGTAAAGGGCGGGATCGGAAAGCGCCTTTTGCAAGGCGGCGATTTCACGGTTCAGGCTTTCGATCCGGGCCGGCAAGGTATCGAGGGCATGCTGGTCGGAAAATGACAGTTTCAGGGCGCTGTCGCGAACGGACCTGGATTTCGGTGTGGTTGTCCTTCGCTCGGGCTTAGGCCTGGGCTCGGTCTTGGGCGCGGTCTTGACCACGCCTTCACCCCGCTGTGCCAACATGTCGGAATAACCGCCGGCATAGGCGGCGAAGCGCCCACCGCCTTCCGCCATCACCGTCATGGTGGCGACCCGATCCAGGAAATCGCGATCATGGCTCACCACCAGCACCGTGCCTGGATATTCGCCCACGGTTTCTTCCAAGAGGTCCAGCGTCTCCAGATCCAGATCGTTGGTGGGCTCGTCCAACACCAGAAGGTTTGACGGCAGCGCGAACAAACGGGCCAGCAGCAGCCGCGCCCGCTCGCCCCCCGAGAGAACTTTGACGGGCGTACGCGCCTGGGCGGGCGTGAAGAGGAAATCCTGCATGTAGCTCACCACATGGCGCGGCTTGCCGCCGACAAAGACGGTATCGCTGCCGCCGCCGGTGAGCGCATTGGCCAGATTGTCCTCGGGATGAAGCTCGGTCCGGTTCTGGTCCAGCCGGGCCAGTTCCAAGCCAACGCCCATTTTCACATTGCCGGCGTCCGCCGTCACCACTCCCGTCAAAAGATTGAGCAAGGTGGTCTTGCCCGCGCCATTGGGGCCCACGATGCCCACCCGGTCGCCGCGATGAATGCGCAAGGTGAAATCGCGGATCACCTGTTTGTCGCCAAAGCTTTTCGCCACGCATTTGGCGTCAATGATCTTGGTGCCCGATTGCGCGCCTTCGATCGCTTCCATCTTCACGCTGCCCATCTGCGTCAATTCCTGGCGCCGCCCTTCCCGCAAGGCGTTAAGGCGCGCCAATCGTCCTTGATTGCGCTTGCGCCGGCCGCTGCGGCCGTGGGTGAGCCAATCCAGTTCATTGGCGATTTTGCGATCGCGCTTGTGGCGTTCGATCTCCTCCTGCTCCAGCACGGCGTCGCGCCAGTCCTCGAAGGCGGCAAAACCACGGTCCAGCCTTTTGGTCTGGCCGCGGTCCAGCCACACCACGGCGCGGGAAAGATTTTCCAGGAAACGCCGGTCATGGCTGATCAGGACCAGCGCCGCCCGCATGGCTTTTAGTTCGCTTTCCAGCCACTCGATCGCAGGTAGATCCAGATGATTGGTGGGCTCATCCAGTAGAAGAATATCGGGACGCGGCGCCAGCACCCGTGCCAGCGCCGCACGGCGCGCTTCTCCCCCGGACAGGGTGGTGGGCGATTCCGTCCCCGCCAATCCCAGATTCCCCAACAGATAGAAAGCGCGATTGGGATCGTCGCCCGGCTGAAGCCCGGCCTCGACATAATCGCGGGTGGTGGCATAACCGGAAAGGTTGGGCTCCTGCGGCAGATAGCGGATGGTGGCGCCGGGCTGGGCAAAGCGTTCGCCGGAATCCGCTTCGATCAAACCCGCGGCGATCTTGAGCAAGGTGGATTTGCCCGAGCCATTGCGCCCCACCAGGCAAAGCCGCGCGCCTTCGCCCACGCTCAGCTCGGCCCCGTCCAGAAGCAGCGTGTTACCGAAGCGGATATGGATGTCTTTGAGGAAAAGCAGGGGCGCCATCGGGGCCTTTTGATATGTCTCGATTCTGCGATCAAGCGCTAAAAGGAACCCCCGGCGCTATGTATCGCAGAATATCACGGCAAGGCAGCTTTCCCTTATCATTGCGTCATGAAATGGAACATGCCTCGGTGTAAAGTGAACGCGGCTTGAAAAAGCCGGGCGGCAATCCCAAAGTCCCGCACATGACCAAGACAACGCGCCGCAAATTCCTCAAAACCGCCCTGGCCGGAAGCGCCGGCGTCGCCGCCGCCGCTGTTCCCGCCCGCGCCGACGACTACATCACGCCCGCCATGACCACGCCGGGCAAGCCCTTCTCCGGCTATGGCATGCCGTCGCCGCATGAGGCCGACGTCAAGCGCATCACCAGGCCGCCGGGGATTTCGCCGGGCACCGGCGCGTCGGATTCGCCTCTGGAACATCTGGAAGGCATCATCACGCCCAACGGGCTGCATTATGAGCGCCACCATAACGGCGTGCCCGATATCGATCCCGCCACCCATAAGCTTCTGATCCACGGCCTGGTGAACAAGCCCCTGGAATTCTCGGTGGATGCCCTGCTCCGGTATCCGCGTTACAGCGCCATCCATTTCCTGGAATGCGGCGGCAACAGCGGCGCCCTTGCCGGGCCCGAGCCCGTACAGGCGAGCGTCGGCACCATCCATGGCCTTCTTTCTTGTGCCGAATGGACCGGCGTGAAGCTGGGCGCACTATTAGATGAAGCGGGTGTCCAGCCCCAAGGCAAATGGATCCTTGCTGAAAGCGGCGACGCCGCCAGCCTGTCGCGCTCCATTCCGCTCGCTGAAGCGCATGAGCAGGGCGTCCTGGCCCTGTTCCAGAATGGCGAGCGCATCCGTCCCGAGCAGGGTTATCCCGTACGGTTGTTGATGCCGGGCTGGGAGGGCAACCTCAACATCAAGTGGCTGCACCGGATCAAGGTCACCGAAGGTCCCACCATGACCAAGGATGAGACCTCCAAATACAGCCAGTCGCTGAAGGACGGCAAAGCGCGCCAGTTCAATTTCATCCAGCCGGTCAAGTCCATCATCACCCGGCCGTCAGGCAACATGACAATGAACG